>CAYJGK010000006.1:13055-39689 GCA_964370065.1 uncultured Erysipelotrichaceae bacterium | reverse complement strand
ATACGTATTTGCGTAATTTATGTAAACAAGGCTTGATGAAGCGTATGCATAATCAGGTCAATGAACAATATACAAAACGCTTAGCATTTGAATTAGATGTCATAATGTCGATGGGATTTGCGGATTACTTTTTAATCGTTTATGATTTTATTCGTTATGCTAAAAGTGAAGGGATTTATGTGGGGCCAGGACGTGGTAGTGTTGCTGGTTCACTTGTTTCTTATTGTTTAGGCATTACACAAGTGGATCCAATTGCTTACCATTTACTATTTGAACGTTTTTTAAATCCAGAGCGTATTAGTATGCCGGATATCGACATTGATTTCCCTGATAATAGAAGAGATGAAGTTATTCGTTATGTAACAAATAAATATGGAAAAAAACATGTTGCGCACATCGCTACTTTTGGAACACTAGGTGCCAAACAAGTACTACGTGATGTAGGAAGGGTTTTAGGAATTTCAAATCGGGAGATTGATTTACTTACAAAACTAGTGCCCAACATGCCTAAAGTGACGTTAACTGCTACATATGCTAATTTTTCGCGCTTTAAAAGTGTAGTAGAAGCGTCTAAGAAGTTTCAACAACTTTATGCATTGGCTATTCAATTAGAAGGTTTAGAACGCCATATCAGTACACATGCAGCAGGTATTGTGTTATCTAATGTTAATATAGATGAAGTGTGTCCATTAATCGAAGTGGAGAGTGATTTGTATTCTACCCAATATACGATGGAATACTTGGAACAATTGGGATTGATTAAAATTGATTTCTTAGGTCTTAGAAACTTAACAATTATTGATCAAGTAACTAAAAGTATTCCGCACCCTATCGTCATACAAAATATTGACTTGCAAGATAAAAAAACATTAGCATTGTTACGTGAAGTAGATACAATGGGAGTCTTCCAATTAGAGAGCGAAGGAATGAAAAATTTGTTACGTAAACTACAAGTTAGAAATTTTGAAGAAGTGGTTGCAGCGATTGCTTTATTTAGACCTGGGCCAATGGAAAATATACCATTGTATTTAGAAAACAGACAATCCATTTCTAAAATTCAATACTTGCATGAAGATTTAAAACCGATTTTAGAACCCACTTATGGAATCATGATTTATCAAGAACAAATTATGCAAGTGTCACAAGTGATGGCTGGATTTTCATTAGCGAAAGCAGATATTTTAAGAAAAGCAATGTCAAAAAAAATTGAAAAAGAAATAGTAGCTTTACGCCAAGATTTTATTACAGGTGCAGTAGAAAAAGGATATAAAAAAGCATTAGCGATTGAAGTATATGAATTAATTGAAAAGTTTGCTAATTATGGATTTAATCGCTCTCATTCAGTGGCTTATGGAATGATTGCTTTTCAATTAGCTTATTTAAAAGCTAATTATCCATTATATTTTTTCTCTAGTTTATTAAATAGTGTAATTGGAAGTGAGTATAAAACAAGTGAATATATTTTTGAAGCTAAAAAAAGAGGGATTGTGGTATTGCACCCTAGCGTTAATACCAGCCATACCTCGTATCGAATCGAAGAAAGAAGCATTCGTTTTCCTTTGTTAAACATTAAAAATGTAGGGATAGCTGCTTGTCAAATCATCATTGATGAAAGAAATAAAAATGGGGCATATAAAAATTACTTTGATTTTATTGCTCGTATTTCATTACATCGCATTTCACGTAAAATTATTGAAAGTTTAGTGGATGCAGGAGCGTTGGATGATTTTGGATTCAATCGATTATCTATGAAAGTATCTTTAGATGATGCATTGCGCTATGCTTCGTTAGTGAGTATTGAACAAAATGGACAAACTAGCATTAATTTAGACTTAGTAAGTTGTCCAGCTATGACTATCATGAAAGAACGTTTAATGCAGGTTTGTGAGAATGAAAAAAATGTATTAGGATTTTATTTGCGTGCACATCCGATTCAAAGTGTTCGTCAGAATATGGGGCATGCACAAAGTTTGATCGAATTAAAAACGGGAAATATGAATGCTCGGTTTGTTTGTATTGTGGATCGTATCAAAGAACATAAAACAAAAACAAATGAATGGATGGCATTTTTAAATGTCAGTGATGATACCTCTAAATTTGATGTAGTCGTTATGCCAAATTTATATCGTACATTACAGGCTCGTTTAAAAAGAGGAAACTATATAGTAGTGCAAGGGAAAATAGATAAAGTAACTTCTTGTTTAGCAAGGCAAATTGAAATTATTACAATGGAGTAATGCAGAGTAAACATTTAATAAAAACGTTGACTTAGTAATGATTTTACTGTAATATAACTATGTTGTATGTCCTTTACTGACTTACAACCGCTCATAATAAGGTATTTAAGAAACAAATGTTCACCTTATGTGGCGAGTCTTAAACTAAAAAATAGAAAAGGAGGTATACTATGTACGCAATTATTGAAACAGGTGGAAAACAAATCCGTGTTGAAGAAGGAACTAGTATTTTCGTAGAAAAGCTAGATGTTGAAGCTGGTGAAGTTGTAGTATTTGACAAAGTTGTATTAGTATCAGATAGCACTACTAAAGTAGGTGCACCTTACGTTGCTGGAGCGAAAGTTAGCGCAACAGTTGAAAAACAAGGAAAATCTAAAAAAATTACAATTTACAAGTACAAAGCTAAAAAAGGAAGTACTCACCGTAAACAAGGTCACCGTCAACCATATACTAAATTAACAATCAACTCTATTGAGGCTTAATTTATGGTCAAGGTATTCATATCAAAGCATAAAGAGTCAATTCATCACATTGGGATTAATGGACATGCCGATTCAGTCACATCAGGATTAGATCTAGTGTGTGCTCAAATCAGTGCAATTAGTGTTGGGGTATTGAACGCAATCGATGAGATATGTCAGGATAGTTGTGAAATCACGATGGATTCCGGATGTGTGGAAATCAAAGTCATACAAAATAGTGAGTTGTTGCAGTGTATATTGAGGACCTTGGTCATTCAATTAGAAACCGTAGCTTTCACAAATAACAAATATATAAAATTAATGAAAGTAGAGGTGTAAACCATGAAATATATTTTAGATAATCAATTATTTGCATCTAAAAAAGGAGTAGGATCTACGAAAAATGGTCGTGATTCTCATTCAAAGAGATTAGGTGCTAAATTAGCAGATGGACAATTCTGTCATGCAGGTTCTATCATTTATCGTCAACGTGGTACGAAAATTCACCCAGGTACAAATGTTGGACGTGGTGGTGATGACACATTATTTGCAACAGTAAGTGGTGTAGTTAAATACGAACGTATGGGTAAAAACAAGAAAAAAGCTTCAGTATATCCACAAGCTTAGTCAAACCTCCTCACGTATACTATACGTGAGGATTTATTTTTTATAACGAAAGGAAGTGATTGTATGTTTATCGATCGTACGAGGGTTAAAATTAAAGCAGGAGATGGTGGAAACGGAATGGTTTCCTTTCGTCGTGAAAAATATGTACCACTAGGTGGTCCTAGCGGTGGAGATGGTGGAGACGGTGGAAACGTTATTTTTGTTGTCGATGAAGGAAGATCAACATTACTTGATTTGCGCTACAATAAAAAAATTATAGCGGAAACAGGTGTAAATGGTAAAACAAAAAAAATGCATGGAGCAAGAGGAAAAGACACTCTTGTGAAAGTACCACTAGGTACAATAGTGCGAGATTTAAAAACGGGAAATATCATAGCGGATTTAATTCGTAAAGATCAACAAGTCATCATTGGACAGGGTGGAAAAGGAGGACGTGGAAACTTTAGGTTCAAGTCAAGTAAAAACACGGCTCCAGAATATGCGGAAAAAGGTGCACCTGGTGAAATCAAAGAAGTAGAAGTAGAGTTAAAAGTGTTAGCTGATGTTGGATTAGTAGGCTTTCCATCAGTGGGAAAATCAACTTTATTGTCTGTTGTAAGTGCAGCAAAACCAGAAATTGCTGATTATCACTTTACAACGATTACACCCAATCTAGGGCTTGTCCAAGTAGGAGATTCAAGAAGTTTTGTAATGGCAGATCTACCTGGTTTAATTGAAGGTGCTGCACAAGGAAAAGGGTTAGGTCATCAATTTTTAAAACATATTGAACGTTGCCGTGTTATTTTACATGTAGTGGATATGGGGGCAAATGATGGACGTGATCCAATTGAAGATTATGCAATTATTAACAAAGAATTATCTGATTACGAATACCGATTATCAGAACGTCCACAAATTGTAGTAGCAAATAAGATGGATTTAGATGATGCGCAAGAGAACTTAAAACGTTTTAAAGAAACCTATCCAAATGTAGAAGTGTTTGAAGCCACTACATTAATTGCAGAAGGGCTACAAGCGGTGTTATATAAAGCTGCTGACTTATTAGAAGTAACACCTACTTTTGCATTAAAAGATAAAGAAAACGAACAAGCAGAAGGTGTACTATATAAATTCGAAGAAGCAGAAAAAGGATATGAAGTGAAAAACCATGGAAATGGTGTTTGGGAATTAGTTGGTGATGCGATTGATAAAGCATTTAAGATGGCAAGTTTTGATGATATTGATGGAGAGCATCGTTTTGCAAGAAAAATGCGTGTACTAGGAATTGATGAAGCGCTTAGAGAATCTGGTTGTCAAGCGAATGATACCGTTATTATTTGCGAGCACGAATTCGATTTCGTAGAATAGTAGGAAAAAAATGAAAGTGCGCATAAATATAGTTAGGTGATACTATGAAATGCGCACTTTTTTGCATCCAAAAGCTTAGTGAATACTATCAATTTGATAGTGAAGATATTTGTAAATGTATGCAAACTCATTTAAATCATAAAGGGATTAGCCTTTATGATTTAATGCAGTGTTTACAAAAATGTAATCTGCATTTTGAGATGGGTTACCATTTTTTTATTCCGACACAACTACCATGCATGATTTTACTTCGCCCAAAACGTGGCGGACATTTCGTTTTAGTTTTAAAGCAGACAAAATGGAAAGTCACTTTGTGGGAGGAAAGACGTAAAACATTTACGATCAGTAAAATAAGATTGTATGTTTTTTATTCTAGGATCTGTATAATATGTTATAATGAGAAAAGAAATAAGGAGAATTTATGGTAATTAATCAAATTAATCAAATAGATTATGAAATAAGTGAATCACAAAACATACGCTTTAATCAAGTTGTACAAACAGTGAAACAAAAATTAGATTTAACACAGAATTATGTACTTTCTTTAATTTTAGTAGATGATGTACAGATTCATGAAATAAATAAACAATATCGGCAAATTGATTCACCTACTGATGTGATCTCTTTTGCTTCATTAGAAGGAGAACAATTTGTTCATGAACAAGAGGAAGTTGAACTAGGAGATGTTTTTATAAGTATAGAAACGATGAAACGACAAGCAAATGAATATGGGCATAGTGAAGAAAGAGAATTCACTTTCTTATTTACCCATGGCTTACTACATTTACTAGGGTATGACCACATAGAAGAGAAAGATGAAAAAATTATGTTTTCTTTGCAAAATGAGATACTAGATGAAATTATTAAAAAATAAATTTATGAATGCATTGAAAGGATGCATACAACTCTTATGTGATCATAGCATACAAATTCAAATAGGATTTATGGTTATAGTTATCTTAGTCGGTATGTGGTTTGGGTTTACAACACTGGAGTGTGCGCTTATTATAGGAGCGTGTGGATTAGTTATTGTAAGCGAATGTGTGAATACAGTAATAGAACAGTTGTGTGATTATATACAACCAGAATTCGATGAAAATATTAAAAAAATAAAAGATGGAGCAGCCGGATTTGTATTAATTGCTTGCCTATTTGCAATTGTGATTGGTTGTTTAGTCATGAAAGGATATTTATGTTAGAAACAAAATGTGGATTTATTTCCATTATAGGGAGACCTAATGCAGGAAAATCAACGCTTCTAAATGCACTATTAGATGAAAAAATTGCGATTACTTCAAGTAAAGCGCAAACAACAAGAAATAATATATTAGGAATCTTAACAAAAGATCAAAATCAATTTGTCTTTATTGATACTCCTGGATTGCATAAAGCAAAACATGAACTAGGAAAAAGCATGAATAAAGGTGTATTCACTAGCTTACAAGATGTTGATATAATCTATTTAATGGTAGATGCTACTGCACCTTTTGGAAGTGGTGATGAATATGTATTAAACTTACTGCAAAATTATAAATCGCCAGTTTTCTTATTGTTAAACAAGTGTGACTTATTAAAAAAGGAAGCAATATTTAAATTAATACAAGAATATTATACACGTTATATGTTTGCTGAAATTATTCCAATTTCAGCAACAATGCATAAAAACATTGATGACTTATTACAAACAAGTGAAAAATATTTAACGCACCAACCGTTTTTCTACCCAGAAGAAATGGTTAGTGATCGTAGTCTTGACTTTAGAATGCGTGAATGTATTCGTGAACAGGTGTTGCATAGAACACAAGAAGAAGTGCCACATTCTGTAGCGGTAACTATTGAACACAAAGAAGAAGATGAAAATAAATTGTATATACAAGCAGTAGTTATTGTAGAACGCAATTCCCAAAAAGGTATCTTGATTGGAAAACAAGCAGCAATGATTAAAGCAATAACGATGAATGCACAACGCGAAATAAAAGAGATGGTGCATAAGAAAGTCATTCTTAGTTTATTTGTTCGAGTTGAAAAAAATTGGCGTAATCGTGCTAATAAATTGAATCAATTAGGGTATAGTGAAACTGGAGAATATGAATAAAAAAGAAGAAGTTATTATTATCGCTCAACAAGAGTATAAAGATAATGATGTCATCTTACACGTGTTAGGAAAGACTATAGGAAAAGCTAGTTTTTATGCAAGAGGAATCAAGAAAAGTAAAAGTAAAAATGCAAGTGCTTGCCGCTTATTTCAAAAATCAAATTTTATATATACGCAAACAAACCGTGCAATGCAAAGTATAAAAAGTGCTGAAAAAATACAAATGTATACGCATCTATACGATGATTTATTAAAACAAACTATTGCTTCTATTATGTGTGAAATATTAAATAAGCAGGAACAAGTTGAAGAAAATGAAGCTTACATATTATTGTCTAGCAGCTTAGAATATTTAAATGAAACGCAACAACCATTTTGCGTGCTGGCTTTGTTTTTAGCACAATGTAGCAACATGTTTGGCTATAGTCCACAAGTAGATACATGTGTACGTTGTCATAGTGTGCAACAAATTAGTTCCATATCCATTAAGGATGGAGGATTTGTATGTGTGCAATGTAAGCAAGAAGAACGCAAACAAGATTTAGCTTTATTAAAAGTGTTTCGCTTATTTCATAAAGCAAGTATTACTGATTTTGAAGTGTTAGAAAAATATATGACTTATGATTATACAAATATACAAAAAATTGTTGAATATTTTGTATATCATAGTGGACTACAATTAAAAAGTTTTGTGTTTCTAGAGCAAGTCATAGCCTTCGAATAAGTAGGTAAAAGCAGTCGCTTTTACCTACTTTTTTTGAATTAAGCAAATGTAATTCACCTTGACTAAACCGCTGAAAAATGGTATAAATAGTATGCCTTTATGCGTTTTTTTTGTAATGAAAAAAAACGCTATAATTGAATGAGAAAGTGAGTGTGTGAAATGGATAATAAAAAATTTGAAACAGTAGTTGCGCATATGAAAAATAGCGGATTCGTTTACCAAGGATCGGAGATTTATGGTGGACTATCAAATACTTGGGACTTTGGTCCGTTAGGGGTAGAATTAAAAGAAAATATAAAAAAAGCTTGGTGGAAAAAATTCATTCAAGAAAACCCGCATAATGTTGGTATTCAATCTGCATTACTAATGAATCCGCAAGTTTGGGTCGCGAGTGGTCATGTTGGAGGATTTTCAGATCCATTAATGGATTGTAAACTTTGTAAGACTAGACATAGAGCGGATCAATTAATTGAGAACTTTACAAATCAAGAAGTGAATCCAGCAACGATGACAAAGGAAGAAATGAAATCATTTATTGATGAAAAACAAATTCCTTGTCCAAATTGTAAGGGTCATGATTTCACTGATATTCGTGAATTTAATTTGATGTTTAAGACATTCCAAGGGGTAGTAGAAGATGCTAAAAATACAATTTATTTACGTCCTGAAACAGCACAAGGAATGTTTGTTAACTTTAAAAATGTACAAAGAACGATGCGTAAAAAATTGCCATTTGGAATTGGCCAGATTGGAAAATCGTTTAGAAATGAAATTACACCAGGTAACTTTATTTTTAGAACTAGAGAGTTTGAACAAATGGAATTAGAATTCTTTACGGCTCCTGGTGAAGATTTGAAGTGGTATGAATACTATAAAGATTACTGTGTTAATTTCTTGAAGTCATTAGGAATCAATGAAGAAAATTTACGTTTAAGAGAACATGATGCAGATGAATTGTCACACTACTCAAAAGGGACAAGTGATATTGAATATAACTTTTCATTTGGATGGGGTGAATTGTGGGGAATTGCAGATCGTACAGACTTTGACTTACGTTCACACCAAGATGAATCTAAAAAAAGCTTAGAATACCAAGATCCTATCACAAATGAAAAATATTTAGCATACTGTATTGAACCAAGTGTAGGAGTAGAGCGTTTAATGTTAGCGTTTATGTGCGATGCATACCAAGAAGAGCAATTGGAAAATGATTCTCGTATCGTATTAAACTTGCATCCAACGCTAGCTCCTTATAAAGCATGTATCTTACCTTTAAATAAAAAATTAGCACCACAAGCAATGACATTATTTTCCCAATTAGCGAGTGATTTTAGTGTAGATTATGATGAAGCAGGAAGTATTGGAAAAAGATATCGTCGTCAAGATGCAATCGGTACACCTTACTGTGTAACTTTTGACTTTGACAGTTTAGAAGATAATTGTGTAACAATTCGTGATCGTGATACGATGACACAAGAGCGTGTTGCAATTAGCGAAATTAATGAATACGTCGCAAAGCGCATAAAATTTTAAAATATAGAAAGAGGGGGACGTATGCGATTACCACAAGAACTAATTGATGAAATAAGAAATAAAGTCGATATAGTCGATGTGATTTCAAATTACATTCCTTTAGAAAAAAAAGGGCGTAGTTATAAAGCGGTCTGCCCTTTTCATGATGATCATGATCCTTCAATGAGCATTTCACAAGATAAGCAAATTTATCATTGCTTTGTTTGTGGAGCAGGAGGAAATAGTTTTACATTTGTGCAAAAACATGAACAGATATCATTTGTTCAAGCAGTTGCGAAAGTGGCTGAAATTGCACATATCCCTATTACATTTGATGTAACATCGCATACTAAGCAAATAGCTCCTGAATTTGCAAAATTATACAAGTTGTGTGAAGAAGTGGCAAATTATTGTTCTTTTGAACTAGATGCAGTGGCTGCCAAACCAATCAAGCAATATTTAACAGATAGAGGCATTACCTCTGCTATTCAAAAACAGTTTCAAATAGGGTATCACCCACCAGATAATAAACTATATAACTTTTTAAAAGCTAAACAATATAGCGATGAAGAAATGGTAGATGCTAATGTAGTATGGTTAACCTCATATGGTATGAAAGATGTATTTTCACATCGTATTACTATTCCTATCCATGACGAACATGGGCATTGTTTAGGATTCAGTGCTAGACGAGTTGATGAGCGACAAGAGGCAAAGTATGTCAATACAAGTGAAACTAAGATTTACCATAAGGGAGATATCCTTTACAACTTACATCGAGCTAAACAACTAGCTAGAAAAGAAAAGAAAATATATGTTGTAGAAGGAGCGATGGATGTACTTGCTTTTGCTAAAGCAGGTATACAAAACTGTGTAGCTACATTAGGGACTGCTTGTACAATTACACAACTAAAGAAGTTAAAATTTTTAAATGTCGAAGTCATGCTTTGTTATGATGGAGATAAGGCTGGGATTAATGCTACCTATAAATTTGTGAAATTAGCACAAAGCATAGGATTACACGTAAGTATAGTGAATAATCAATATGGAATAGATCCGGATGAAGTTATTGCACAATATGGTACACAAGAGTTTATCGCTATGGTGAATCATAGTATTGGCTGGATTGAATTTTTATTCGATTACTTAAAACTAAGATATGATTTAGAAAACTATAGTGAAAAATTAGAGTATACAAAAGAAATCGCAACTGAAATTAGCAAAATAGATCATGAAATTGAACGCAATACTTTTTATCAAATATTACAACAGTTGACTGGTTTTGATGCAAGAGGGCAACAATCTCATACGGTTGCTAACCAATCTAAAGCGAGTCATCAAAATCGGATACCAACGATTAGAAAACCTAATTCGAAACGAATGAATGCACAATGTGAAATTATCCGTCAAATCTTACAAAGTAAGCAAGCGAGTGATTACTATCGAGATGAACTAGGGTTTTTATTAGATGATGTGTATAATAATTTAAGTTTATACATTATTGATTATTATCGTAAAGAATCAATCATGAATATTGCAAAATTAATTGACCGTATTAAAGAAGAAGAAATAAAACAATTACTACTTTCTATGGAATGTATAGAACAAGAAGTTACAGCAAACCAAGACGTATTGATACATTCAATACAAAAGATACAAGAATGCATGAGAGAAGAACAAATTAGTGACTTGAAACTACGCAGTGAACAAACTAATGACCCTATTCAAAAAGCAAAAATAGCACAAGAGATCATCTTATTAAGAAGGATTCGTGAAGGAGTACCAAATGGCGAAAATTAAAAAACAAATTAAAGGATTAGAAGAAGTAAAAATTGATTTAAAAGATAAATTTATTTTAGAAGGTGAATTACAAGAAAAAGATGTAATGAAAGCAATAGATCACTTAGATTTAAGTGACGAAGATAATGAAGGCTTATTTCAATGGTTTATTGATAATGATATTGAATTAACTGCTGAAGAAGACACTGATATAGATGAAACAAAATTAGTTGAAGTAGAATTAAGTGACGATATTGATGTTGTTGAAAATTTTGATGAAGATGCTGAAACAGAAAAGCATTTATCAGAAGACATTGATAAATTAGAGCAAGCCTATGCTAATTCTGCACAAACAAAATTAAATGACCCAGTTAAAATGTATTTAAAAGAAATTGGACGTGTAGAATTATTAGACCCATCAGAGGAACCGGAAATCGCTAAACGTATTCAAGAAGGGGATGAAGAGGCGAAGAAAAAATTAATAGCTGCTAACTTACGTCTTGTTGTTTCAATTGCCAAAAAATATGTAGGGCGTGGAATGTTATTTTTAGATTTAATTCAAGAAGGAAATATGGGATTAGCAAAAGCAGTAGAAAAATTTGATTATACAAAAGGATTTAAATTTTCCACTTATGCAACGTGGTGGATTCGTCAAGCGATTACTAGAGCTATTGCAGACCAAGCTAGAACGATTCGTATTCCAGTACATATGGTAGAAACAATTAATAAATTAACGCGTATTCAAAGACAATTAGTACAAGATTTAGGAAGAGATCCTTCGGCCGATGAAATTGCCGCTAAGATGGAAAATATTACACCTGAAAAAGTGCGTGAAATTCAGAAAATTGCTTTAGATCCAGTATCTTTAGAAACGCCAATTGGAGAAGAAGATGACTCACATTTAGGTGATTTTATTGAAGATAAAGATGCAATGAGTCCAGATGAATACGCAAATAACCAATTATTAAAAGATGAGATTAATATGGTTTTACAAGGATTAACAGAACGTGAAGAAAAAGTATTACGTCTACGTTTTGGATTATATGATGGAAGAACTAGAACATTAGAAGAAGTAGGTAAAGAATTTAATGTAACTAGAGAACGTATTCGTCAAATTGAAGCGAAAGCGCTAAGAAAATTAAAACATCCAACTCGTTCAAAACGTTTAAAAGATTTTGTAGACCGTCAATAATATGAAGATTAGTAAACGATTATTAAGTTTATGTGAACTTGTTGATAAAGGTAGTGTTGTAGCTGATATCGGTTGTGATCATGCACAACTATGTTGTTATTTAGTGAAGGAAAAAATAGTCTCTAAAGCATATGCGTGTGATGTAAAGGAAGGGCCATTACTACAAGCTAAAAAAAATATTGAAGCACATCAATTACAAAATTATATTACTACGGTTTTAAGTGATGGATTACATAAAATTGAAAACGATGTACAAGTGATTGTCATTGCTGGTATGGGTTTTGAAACAATCAAAAAAATACTAGAAAACGATTTTGATAAATTACAAGGAAAGACGTTGATTATTCAATCGAATCGGGATGTACCTAAATTAAGAAGTTGGTTACAACTTCATGAATTTGCCATTATAAAAGAGAAAACAATTTATGATGAATCACATTACTATCAAATGATTAAAGTAGATACAACGCAACAAACAAAATTGAGTGAACAACAACTCTATTTAGGATACCAAATGGTAAAAGATGAATGCTATTACGATTCTTTACGGTTTCAAGAAAATAAGCTATGTTTCATTTTAAAAGAATTAAAAAAAGATAATGAACGATACGCCATGTTTAAACAACAATTAGAAATGATACAAACTGAACTAGAGAGCAATTAGCTCTCTTTTTTTAGTCTGAAAAGCAAGTTTATCTGTGCTTGGCATAGCAAATAATAATGTCATATATATACTGGTACTGGGAAGAAAGTTAGTTATATAATTAGTAGAAAAAACATAAGCTTATATTGGAGTACATATCGAGTGATAGTAAAAAAAATTATAAAAAACGAGAAGTGAATCAAAAACCATAATTTAATGCATAGTTTGTGGTAAAATAGATAAAGCGGAGGTATAGTATATGAAAAATAATATCCTATTAATTGATGGTAACTCTTTACTATTTAGAGCGTATCATGCAACAGCATATCGTGGTAATTTTATGAGCACTTCACAAGGCATACCAACGAATGCTATTTTTGGGTTTGCTAATATGATTAATAAGGCTATTGCCTTATTAGAACCAACTTATGTAATGGTTGCTTGGGATACAGGTAAACCTACTTTTAGACATGAGAGTTTTACAGAATACAAAGGAACTAGAAAAGAAGTGGACCCAGAGTTGAAAGTGCAGTTTCCAATCGTGAGAGAATTTTTGGATTCCTATCCTATTTTTCAATATGAAGAAGAAGGACTAGAAGCCGATGATATTATTGGAAGCATTGCCAAACAATATCCAAATGATTTTATTCATATATTAAGTAGTGATAAAGATTTGCTGCAGCTAATAGATGATACAACAAATGTTTTGTTAATGAAAAAAGGAATTACAGAAATGAAACTAATGGATGCTAATGCTTTAATGGAAGATATGGAAATCAGTCCTACGCAAATTATTGATATGAAGGCATTGAGTGGAGATAGCGCTGATAATATTCCTGGTGTTCGAGGAATTGGTGATAAGACAGCTACTAAGTTATTGCATGCCTACCAAACATTAGAAGGTGTGTATGAAAATATTGATCAGTTGAAAGGAAAACAAAAAGAAAAATTAATAGAAGATAAAGAAATTGCGTTTTTATCGAAACAATTAGCAACTATAAAAGTTGATTGTGCCTTTTCATTTAATCTAGAAAACTTCAAAAATCAAATTAATTTTGATACTAGAAACCAGTTCTATCGTAAATATGAAATGAATTCTTTAATTGTTAAAGAAGATAAAAAAGAAGAAAAATTAAAGGCATTCACAAAAGTTTCTAGTTTTGATGAAATAGCAGTAGAAGAGCAAATGTTTATACAATTAGATTATGATAATGAAAGCTTTCATCAAGCAACTTTATATGGGATAGTGATACAAAACAGTGAGAATGTATATTATTTCTCATTAACACAGATGATGAATGATGATGCTTTACAAAGCTATTTAACAAGCTCAATATCAAAATGGACATATGATGTGAAAATGATGTATCATTTATTGGATCGTTATGGTTTTGCAATTCATGGTGTAGAAAATGATTTAATGATTGCTAGTTTTATTAACGACCAAAGCATAACTAATTATGATAAGTTTGTAGATGCATTTGGATATTACGAAGCTAAGAAAAAACAAGATATTTATGGAAAGCCAGGGAAACCAATTATTATTGATGAGATAGAGAAGTTGCAATATTTAAATCAACAAATTCAAATGTTTTATACATGTAAAGATAAGGTGATGAAACAAATTGTAGAAAAAGAATTAGAATATATTTATCAAGAAGTAGAAATGAAAATAGCTTATATTTTATTTACTATGGAAAAGCAAGGGATTACAACAAGTAATGATGTATTAGATGAAATTGGCGAAATAACTATAGCGAAACTAAATCAATTAGAAAAGGAGATATTTGCTTTAGCTGGAAAAGAGTTTAATGTGAATTCACCTAAACAATTAGGAGAGGTATTATTTGATGACTTAGGATTAAAAGCGAACAAAAAAAGAAGTACAGCAATTGATGTACTAGAAAAACTTGTTACTATTCATCCAATTGCAACGCTATTAATTCAATATCGAAAATATCAAAAAATATATTCAACCTATACAGAAGGGTTAAAAAAACACATATTAATGGATGGAAAAATTCATACTCAATTTAACCAATGTTTGACACAAACAGGTAGATTGTCATCAAGTGAACCAAACTTACAAAACTTAAGTGTAAAAGATGAGGATGCTAAACAAGTAAGACGTGCCTTTGTAGCAAGTGAGAATCGTGTCTTATTTACGGTTGATTATTCGCAAATCGAATTGCGAGTGTTAGCGCATATGGCGAACGAAGAAAAAATGATTGATGCATTCTCACACGGTTTAGACATTCATACAAAAACTGCGATGGAGATTTTTGGTTGTCGTGAAGAAGAAGTAGATAGTGCGAAGCGTAGACAAGCAAAAGTTGTTAACTTTGGTATTGTATATGGACAAAGTGAATTTGGATTAAGTGAAGAGTTAGGAATTAGTAGAAATGATGCAAAAGAATTTATGGAACGATACTTTGCCTCATACCCTAGAATTCATGCCTTTATGGAAGAGACAATTAATTTTGCCAAAGCAGAAGGATATGTGAAAACAATGTTTAATCGGCGACGTTACATCCCTGAAATCAATGATAAAAATTATATGGTAAGGGAGTTTGGAAAACGTGCAGCCATGAATGCGCCGATTCAAGGAAGTGCTGCAGATTTAATTAAAATAGCTATGATTCACGTATTCAAAGCAATGCAAGAACAACAAATACAATCTAGTTTAATTTTACAAATTCATGATGAATTAGTTTTTGACGTAGTAGATGGTGAGCAAGCATTGATGCAAAAACTTGTTGAAGATGCTATGAAACATGCATATACTATGCAAGTTCCATTATTAGTGGATGCAGGGTTTGGAAAAAATTATTACGAGGTGAAATAATGCCAGAATTACCAGAAGTAGAGACCGTAGTTAAAACATTAGAAAATCGACTTCAACTATTTACAATTGAAACAGTGAAAGTACGGTATCCCAAAATGATTATTAATCACACAACTATTCCTTTTGAGCTAGCTTTAAGTAATCAACAAATGATTGCTTATCACCGAATTGGAAAATATATGATTTTCGAATTACAAGATTACTATTTAATTGCGCATATGCGTATGGAAGGAAAGTTTTATATACAAGATCAAAATGATTTGATAGAGAAACACATACATGTCATTTTTGCACTAAAAGATAAACAGTTACGTTATCACGACACTCGTAAATTTGGACGTATGTATTTATATGATAAAACTATACATTATGCGCAATTAGATGTATTTAAAAATGTAGGATATGATGCTTTTGATGAGCGAATAACCACTGCTTATTTAAAGCAATGCATACATAATAAAAATGTAAGTATTAAACAATTTTTATTAGATCAAAGATATATTGCTGGAATTGGGAACATATATGCAGATGAGATTTGTTTTGCTTGTCGCTTTCACCCAAGTATGAATGTGCAAAAACTTAAAAATAAAGAGTTAGCGAACATTATCTTTGAAACCAGAAGAATTTTAAGTGGAGCCATTAAAGCAGGAGGGACAACGATTCGTTCTTATACTTCACAATTAAAAGTAGATGGACGTTTTCAATTGCAATTAAAGGTACATCAACAAGTTGGGCAAGCGTGTAAAAAATGTGGTACTATTATAGAAAAGGTAAAACATCATGGGCGAGGGACATATTATTGTCCTACTTGTCAAAAGAGGAAATAATGACAAAAATAGCAATAACAGGTACGATGGGTACAGGGAAATCATATGTTAGAAAAAAACTACAGCAATGTGGTTTTTTCTGCTTAGACTGTGATGAGATTGCTAAAGAAGTACGTAATCAAATGCAGGATGAAATTTATCAATCATTTGGCGTACAAGATAAGGATGCACTAGCCACTTTAATTTTTAATGACGTTACAAAAAGAATACAGTTAGAAGAAATGTTATACCCTAAATTAATTGAAAAAATGTTGAATGATATGCAAGGACATGAACTCGTTTTTGTAGAGGTACCATTACTTTATGAAAAAGGATGGGATGTATATTTTGATGAAATATGGGTTGTGTATGCTAGTGAAAAGTGTGCAAAAGAAAGATTATTAAAAAAACGAAATATGAATGAAGTGAAAGTGAATAAAATATTGAAACAGCAAATGACTATTGAAGAAAAAGTAAAAATGGCTGATTTTGTCATTTATAATGAGCAAGCAGATGATGTAGTCAAACAAATACAGGAAAGGATGCAATGTGATGTTGAAAAAGAATGATTTATTAGTATTAAATATGAATAACGAGATTACCCCATCTGATTACACAACTCTAGCCTTATTGTATAAGCCATTGATGCATTCCCATGCGTATGAATTTTATGTTACTCTAGTGGCTATTAAGCAATATGGATTGCCTATAAAGAATCATACACTAATACAACGTACATTAAATATAAGTATGGAAGCTATTCAACATGCAAGAACAATTTGTGAGCAATACCAATTGATTAGAAGCTATTACAATGAAACGACTAAAACATACTTGTATGAATTAGGATTACCATTAAAGCCGCATCTATTTTTATCTCATGAAGTATTTGGAAGATTATTTCAAAAAAAACTAGGAAGTGATACATTATCATTTTATCGACAATCTGTTCAAAAACATAGTAAAAAAAACTATGTGGAAGTGAGTCAAAATATGACTAACTTATTAAAAAATGAATGGGAAGAACAAGATGAAAATGAATTTAAGAGAAATCAGAAACATTTAATCGAAAATAATTATGACTACTTACATGTTATTTTTGATGAGAAAAAATTTCTAGCTGATTTAGGAGAAGTTGTGTTACCTCATGAACAACGCACACCTAAATTACTAAGAAGTATTGCTGAAATTGCGACTATTTATGGAATTAATGAAAGTATGATGCGCAAACAATTAGTGAAAGCATGGGATTATGATTTATCTTGCTTAGATTTAGAAATGTTACGTCAACAATGTGCGAAAACTACTGCTAAATACACATCGAATGTTGAAAATCCTTACTTATTACCAACTCGACGTTTTTTAGAATATAAACAAAATGGAGTAAGATTATCATTTGCTGATTTAAAGTTAGTAAATAAATTAATGGAAGAATATCATTTACAACCAGAAGTCGCAAATGTTTTATTAGACACTTGTATGAAAATGAACCAGGAAAGAATCATAGGAACAAGTGTGGAAAGAATGGCTGCTAGTTGGACAAGGTTGCAGATTGATCATTTAGAAGGCGCACTTCAACAAATGGGAATTGAGTTGAATACAAAAGTAAAAAAAGGTCAATCTAAGCAAAAAACAATTGTTCAAACTTGGGAGACACAAGAACAAGAAGTTGTAGACATGGATGAAACATTACAATTGATGGATCAATTAAAACAACTGAAAGGGGAAATGGATGAAACAAGTTAAATTTAGTTATACTTTATCAGAAGAGTGCTTAAGAGCTAAACAAGAAGAAATTCAAAATTTAAAAGATAATGTTTTCGTTAGACAATTTATGCAAGAAGAAAATGTACCTTATTCAGTGTTTGAAGAACAAGTCTATCGTATTAAGGAGTATGTTCAAATCAAAGAAAAATGCGCGCAATGTACAGGGCTACAAAACTGTAATCAACCCGTAAAAGGCCATGCATTACATTTGTATTATGATGGGGTATTGGATACACGGAGTACGCCTTGTCTATATGAAAAGGAAAAAGCAAGAGCACTAAAGCACAAACAAAAATTTTTATTATGTGATATGAGTGATGCACAACTTAGATTGCGATTAATGGATTTAGACTTAACACAAGAATCTGCACAATATTTTAAGTTGATTGCCGAAACAATGGAAGGTTTCAAAAATGGATTCACTAAAGGGTTTTATTTATGTGGACAGCCAGGAAGTGGAAAAACCTATTTATCTTGTTGTATTATTAATCAATTTGCTTTAGCAGGCTATCGTTGTGCATTTGTAAATGTTGCTAAATATTTTGATACATTAAAAAGCAATATGTATGATGCGCTAGAATACAAGAAATTAATTACTGCTTTGCGTAAAGCAGATGTTATTGTATTAGATGATATTGCCACTGAGAAGGTTAGTGCATGGAGTCGAGATGAGGTGTTAATGTCTATATTAGATGAAAGAATGGAAAATAATCGTTTAACATTCTTTACTAGTAACTATTCAATGAGTAATTTAGAGTTATATTATACAACTTCTGAAAGAAGTAATAACGTGGATGTAGGGGCAATTCGTCTAGTAGAAAGAATGAAAGCACTATCAAATGAAAAAGTGTTAAATTGTGGAAATAGACGCATAAAATAAAGAAAAAAGGTATAGTATTTACATTTAAAAAGTGTTAATATGTTACAGTATTATTGGAGGACACTATATGATTAAAAAAATCGGTGTATTAACCTCTGGAGGAGATGCTCCAGGAATGAACGCTGCCATTCGTGCAGTGGCTAAAGTAGGAGCGCAAGAGGGTATTGAAGTCTACGGTATTTACAATGGGTATAAGGGAATGGTTAATGGAGATATTGAGCGATTAAACCGTGATCATTTGTCAGATATTTTAGATCGTGGAGGAACGTTTTTGGGTTCTGCACGATTACCAGAGTTTAAAGATATTGAAGTAAGAAAAAAAGCCATTGAGCAACTAGAGAAATTCGGTATTGAAGCAGTAGTTGTGATTGGTGGAGATGGAAGTTACCGTGGTGCACTAGCATTAACAGAGATGGGAATTAATTGTATAGGAATTCCTGGAACAATCGATAATGATATTACGAGCACAGATGCAACAATTGGGTTTGATACAGCATTAAACACAGTTGTGGAAGCAGTGGATAAACTGCGTGATACATCAAACTCACATCATCGTTGTTCGGTGGTAGAGGTAATGGGAAATCGTTGTGGCGATTTAGCATTATTTTCTGGGTTAGCTTGTGGTGCTGAAATAATTGTTACAGCACAAACAGGTTTTGATGAAATTGAAATATTAGATGCATTAAAAGATTTTGACACAGTGAAAAAGAAGAAACATGCCATAGTTGTGATTTCAGAAAAAATTACTGATGTTGAATCATTTGCACGCAAGGTTAGTCAGTTTACTGGGTTCTCAGGGAGAGCTACAGTATTAGGACATGTGCAAAGAGGTGGATCACCTACACCTAATGATCGTGTGTTAGCCTCACGAATGGGTGAAAAAGCAGTAGATTTATTGATTGCTGGAGTTGGTGGTCAATGTGTAGGTATTCAAAAAGGAGAAATCGTTGGTGTTCCGATTGAGGAAGCATTAAACATTCCAAGAGTATCTAGAAAAGAATTACAGAATTTATTTGATCGATTAGTATAAAATTGGAGGAACTAAAAATGAAAAGAACTAAGATTATTTGTACGATTGGACCCGTATCAGAATCACAAGAAATGATTAAAAAAATGGCAGGAGCTGGAATGAACGTATGTCGTTTAAACTTCTCTCATGGAGATTTTGAAGAGCATGGAAATAGAATTATTAACATCCGTGCTGTATCAAAAGAAATTGGTAGAAACATTGCTATCTTATTAGATACAAAAGGACCAGAGGTTCGCTGTGGAGAATTTGCTAATGATGCAGAATCTTATGAAGCAGGAGATATGATTACTTTAGTTAGAGAAAAAATCATGGGAACTAAAGAAAGATTACACATTCAATGTCCAGAAATATTCGACGATGTTGTTGAAGGTGGGACAATCTTAATTGATGATGGGAAAGTTAGATTAACTATTATGGAAAAACGTGATGGTGAGTTAGACTGTCGCATTGAAAACCCAGGAGTATTAAAAAGTAAAAAAGGATGTAACTTACCAGGTGTTAAATTAACAATGCCTTTCATTTCTGAAAAAGATGAAAACGATATTCGTTTTGGATGTCGTAATGATGTAGATTTTATAGCTGCTTCATTCACAAGAAGAAAACAAGATATTTTAGATATACGTAAAATATTAAAAGAAGAAGGAAAAGAGCATATCCAAATTATTGCGAAAATTGAAAATCAAGAGGGATATGACAACTTAGATGAAATCTTAAGTGTTGTAGATGGAATTATGGTTGCACGTGGAGACTTAGGAGTAGATGTATCTTTTGACTTAGTACCAATGTATCAAAAAGCAATTATTAACCGTTGTAATGAGTTGGGTAAACCAGTTATTACAGCTACACATATGTTAGAAACTATGCAAGGAAACCCAAGACCAACTCGTGCTGAAGCTAGTGATGTGGCAAACGCAGTATTAGATGGAACAGATGCAACTATGTTATCTGGAGAATCTGCAGCTGGTTTATACCCAATTGAAGCTGTTACAACAATGGCAAGAATTGCGGATACTTACGAGCAAATGATTCCATATAGAGAACGTCTTAAAAAATCAATGAAAGATGCAAACCGTACAGTAAATGATGCAATCGCCATTTCAGTTGCTGATACTACTTTAGCTATTGATGTTGCTTGTGTTGTTGTATTTACTGAATCAGGAGCAAGTGCAAGAAGAATTTCTAAATATAGACCAAACTGTCCAATTATTGCCGTTACTTTTGATGAAAAAGTAGAGCGTGGATTAGCAGTAAACTGGGGAGTTAACACAGTGTTATCTCAAAAAGCGAACACAAGAGAGTTAGAATCGCAAATGGCTAAAGATGTGGCTAAAGCGGCAGGGTTCAAACCAGGTGAATCAATCATTATCGTTGCTGGATACCCAAGTGGTGTTGGTGCAACGAATGCCATGAGAATTATCGAAATCAAATAATTTTAGTTTTAATATAATAAAAAGAGCAAATTGTATTTGCTCTTTTTTTGTCTTCATAAGTAAACAAAAAGTTGAGAATTGGATAGCAATCATTTGAACAGTGTTCCATGTTGTTTTTTTAATGAAATATATAATTCTAGTAAATAATATGAACCGAATATCACTTACAAAATTTATAAAGTACTTGAATTGACAGAAAATTACAAAAAATAACAATATTTTGCTATATTTTGTAAGATACAGTAGTCATATGGTGATGACCATAATAGATGGTAGACACAGTAGAATATTATGCAACGACTGTAAAATATACAAGTGACGTTTGCTATATTTTACTGTATTGTATGATGAGGCAATACAAAAGTGACAATAATATTTTAAAGGGAGGGAGTATAATGAATTATATTAAAAAGTTAGGAAGTGGATTATTAGTAGCGAGTGTATTGTTATCTTCGTTTAATGTGCAGGAATCTTCAGTTTATGCACAAGAGGGTAATATTGCACTAAATAAGCAAGTTAGTGCAGTAGTTTCAGCAAATGGCCATGCACCAGAATTGGCAACTGATGGGGATATTAATACCTATTGGCAATCTGGAAATGATTATAATCGCTGGATTGAAATTGATTTAGATGGAGTGCATGATGTAACATCAATTACGGTGCATACGCCACTCGATTTTATCTCACAATATGATGTTTACAGTAGTGAAGATGGAATTAATTATGATAAGGTGGCAAGTAAAAAAGATCAAGTTGTAGAAACAATAGATGGGACAACCTTTCCATTGCATACCAGAGCTTGTAAAATACGTGTGAATATTACGTATAGTAGCTTAAAAGACAGTACAAAAGGAAGTTCATCTAATGTAGGTTTTATAAATGAAGTAAAAGTATTTGGTATAAAAGAAGAAGGAAGTGTCACACCGATAGCACCGGAAATTGATATAGTTGATTTTGATGAAAGTGAATATGGAATTCGATATTCACAAATGGAGCAAGATGTTGCACTTAAAAATCAAACAACAATTAATGAAATGTATAATTTAGTAGGTCGTGTTGCTGGAGAAACATATCGAAATCAGTTCTCTTTTGAAATAGTTGATTCAACGTATGATAAAGATCGATTTACGATCGAATCAAAAGATGGGAAAATACACATTAGTGGTGAAAATGGAATTTCATAAGCATCAGGGTTTAATTATTATTTAAAAAATTATTTACATGTTAATTATGATCCACTAAATGCAGCAGGTGATGTTGTCATGCCGGCTACATTAGTAGAAGTGAATGAGAAAGTAGTGAAGGAAACGCCATATGAATATAAATATTTGAATAATTTTTGTACGCCATCTTATACGTATGCTTTCTGGAATTGGGATGAATATGAGCCGTATTTAGATTGGTGTGCCATGAACGGGGTTAACTTAATGTTAGACTTCATCGGTGCAGAAGAAGTACAAAGAAAAATGTTATTAGAATTTGGCTATAGTACAGAAGAAGTCAAACAATATTTACCAGGTCCTGCCTATTATGGGTGGTTCTACATGGGAAACATGGCTAAATTTGGTGGGCCTTTACCTGATTCGTGGTTTATTGAAAGAACGGAACTAGGTAGAAAAGTACATGAAAGAATGTATATTTATGGAATTGATCCTGTATTTGTTGGATATGTAGGAAAAGTACCAGAAGACTTTCAAACCAAATAACCTAATGCACAATTAATTGATCAAGGAAATTGGGCTGGGTTTGGACAACCACCAATGCTTAGAACATATGTAAACGAAGGTCAGGAAGATTATTTTGATCAAGTTGCAGATGCTTTTTATAAAGCGAGTGAGGAAACGTTTGGAAATATTACACCGTATTTCGCTATCGATCCATTCCACGAGGGGGGAAATAAAGGAGGGTTAAATGAATCTTTGATTTCTCAAAATGTACAACGAAAAATGTTAGAATACAACGCAGACGCTGTCTGGGTTGTTCAAAACTGGCAAAATAATCCAACAAAAGCGCTTTTAGATGGTGTGGATAAAGACCATACAGTAGTCTTAGATTTATATGCAGATAATCAACCACATTATAATCCTACAACTCTAGCAGGTGCTAATAAACCAGCATATATGCAAGATGATTATGATAAAACAAACTGGATTTGGGATATGCTACATTCTTTTGGAGGAAGAATGGGATTCTCAGGAATGCTTGAAGTACTAGGAGAAGAATTACCAAATCAATTAGAATCAGAATATATGAAAGGAATAGGTGTGATAGCTGAATCAGTAGCCACTAATCCATTATTATATACTATGATATATGATATGGGTTGGGAGCATGCACCTATTGATATAGACGATTATATATCTGATTACTTTACAAGTAGATATGGAATACAGTCAGATAATATTGATCAGGCTTGGGATATTATGCAAGAAACAGCTTATCATAAGCGTTATGATCGTCAACGTCCAGAGGATACGTTAATAAATGCACAACCGAATTTAAATGCGAATACGGCAAGTGGATATATTACAGCGGTGATAGATTATGACAAAGCTCAATTTGAAAAAATTCTTCAATTCTATTTATTAGAATATAATAATTTAAAGCATAATGATGCGTATTTATATGATTTAGCAGATATTACAAGACAAGTATTATCGAATTCAGCTTATGATTATATCCAAGAGGCAAAAGCTGCATATGCACAAAAAGATGCAATTAAATTTAAAGAATTATCGGATAAAATAATAGAAATCATAGCCTTACAAGATAATGTATTGCGAACAACAGATGAATTCTCAGTTGGAAAATGGATTCATGATGCTAGAACGATGTTAGAGAGTGCAGATGATTGGACTGCTGATTTATTTGAGTTTAATGCACGAGCACAAATTACTACTTGGGGTAGTGGTGCGGCTTATGGAACGTTAAAAGATTATTCAAATCGTCAATGGTCAGGACTTACAGAGGATTATTATTTAGGTCGATGGACATTATATTTTGACACTATGAATGAAGCAGCAGCTAGAGGCGAGTGGTTTAGTAATGTAGCTAATGTAGGGATAAATTGGTTTGATTATACTTACCAATGGGTAAACTTAAAAGGAAATATCGGCTTTGATGGAGAAGCGTTTGCTATTACTAAAGATACAAGTTTACAATTAGATGTCTTAGCAAAACAGGCACTAGATGAATTTTCTGTGACTCATTTAGAGAGCGGGCAATTAGAAGAAAAAGAAAATATAGCGTTAGATAAAAATGTAAGTGCTCCGCATTCTCTACCTGAGTTTAATGTGAGTCATATTAATGATGGTGATAATCAAACATTATGGAAAACTGACGATTATGATGATGCCCGTGTAGAAATGACTATCGGAGATAATGTACAAATTAACGGATTAGAATTAGAATTCAAAACACCTGAAGAGCATAGAATAGATACCCCGACTTATTACCAATGATTGCAGAGTTACGTGTTTTTAAAGCGGATGTAGGGGATACGATTCCAACAGTTAATATCGCATTAAGCAAAACAGTAACGGCTTCAAGAAGTGCGGCTGCACCAAGTCGACAACCAAACGCAGCAGTAGATGGAAACCCGGATACAATTTGGGCCTCGGGAGGAGCAGGTCCGGTTGACTTCACTGTTGATTTAGGAAAAATAGAAAGTATTAATGCAGTAGGAATTCGTTTTGAAAAAGGAAGGAATCCTTCATTTGGATACAAAGTTGAATTATTAGATGAAGATAATCAAGTCGTTTCAGTGGTAAATAAAATTGACAATTTTACTGTTAAAAACAATTATGAAAATATACTTGTTAATGGTGATGCACGTTATGTGAAAGTATATTTTGTACGCCCTAGCAGTGAACCCATGTGGCCAGGAATGGCTGAATTGGAAGTGTTCCAAATTGATGATGGTGTTGTCGATTCCTATAATGTGGGACAAACGTATGGACTAACTCCATCCGCTCAAAATAATACAAATAATGTTAATAATTTAGTGGATGGGAATATTGAATCAAGATGGGGTGCTGGTACTTCGACATTCCCGCAATATGTAGATATTGATGCTGGAGTTATGTTGAGTATGGATGAAGTTGAATTAGTATTTTCAGATAATTTGATGAATCGTTTCACTTGGCATTTAGAATATTATGATGCAACAGGAAAATTGATTAAGAAAGTGGATAAAGCTGAATTAGTAGATAAAGCAACTGTGTTACAAGGTGAAGTAGCGATTAACACAGCTTATCATCAAGTTATAATTTCAGAATCTGTTGAAGCAGCAAAAGTACGTTACGTTGTTTCTGGTTTAGAAAATGAAGCAGATACTGCATGGGCTGGTTTATCAGAGTTTAATATTATACATCATGCCCAAGATTTGTTACGTGATAATAAAGCGAGTGTGACGACAAGTGGAAATGTTGCCGATACTGCTACACATCTATTTGATGATGCTCATACAACTGCATGGGTAGCGAGTGGAGAGCAGCAATCTATAATAGTTGACTTAAAAACAGTACAAGATATTAATCATGTTACAATTGTTCACGATGTCACACAACCGCTACCTTATGAAATATACACATCATTAGATGGAGTGGGATACAATAAAGTAAAAGATAAATCAGATGTTTCAGAAGCAAACAATACGATTGTGGAATATTTTGAAGAAGGACATAGCTCTAGATTTATTAAAATTAATTTTACAGATCCAAATGTAGAGGCAAGTGTAGTAGAATTATATGTATACAAAAATGAATACTATAAACAATTTAAAGAAATAGTGACTAAATATGATAAATTGCTAGCGCTATTTGAAATAGGTGAAGGAGTAGGTAATGTGAGTCAAAGTTTGTACGATGAAGTGTTAAACGTATACAACGCGTAATTAGCTAATACAGAAAACTATAGAACATTAGTTAACCTTAATAAATTTGATAATTTGATGGCAGAAAAATTAAATATTTACAAGATAATCGTACATTTACACAAATGGATCCATTATTATTAGCAATTGATAAAGCGGAAGTGTTGATGGTAGAGAATATTCAATTACTAATAGATGGTAAATCGAGTATTATGGATTTAATTGAATTAGCACAAAACGATCTATTACAAACAAACGTAGGAGATGCACCAAATCAAACAACTCAGGAAAATAAAAAAATACTAGAAGGTGCGTTACTAAAAGGACAAGTAAAATTAAGCGAGTCTTTAACAATTGCACAATTAGATAATTTATCGCAATCTATA
>CAYJGK010000006.1:1563-12955 GCA_964370065.1 uncultured Erysipelotrichaceae bacterium | reverse complement strand
AAAATTAAGCGAGTCTTTAACAATTGCACAATTAGATAATTTATCGCAATCTATACAAGATGCACACCAAGCGTTTATTGATGCAAAAATAGTTGTAGATAAAGCAGCTGTACAAGAATTTATAAGTACACTAGATGCGTATAGTGAAGAACAATATGGTTCATACGATTGGGGTGTCATCCAATCGTTATATGTAGAAGCAAGTATTTTATTAAAAGATACAACTATTGGTATAAATGTATTGGCACAACGTATGGAGCAAATGCATGCGACTATAGATGGTCTTGTTAAGTTAAATCGTACTGCATTAGATAGAGCAATCATACAAGCAGGAAAAGTATCTTCAGATTATTATACAGAACCTAGTTTCATGACTTTACAAGATACAATAAATCATGCACAAACTGTGTATTTAGCTACATCAGTTGAACAAGTACAGTTAGATGAACAAGTAATCAACTTAAAAACTGCTGAAGCAGATTTAGTATTAAAACCTATTCATAAGAATGAAACGGAAATAGAGGCTCCTCAAACATTAGAGAGTCAGCAATCGTTGGTTGTGAAGATATTAGGGAAAATGGCAAATGATTTAGCTGCTGTTTATGTGGATGGTAAAAAAGTAGAACAAGGAGTTGATTATGTTGTACATAAAGACAATATAACTATTACATTTACACCAGAGTTTATTGATCCATATAATGATTCCATCTTAGTGCATGTTATCACATCAGATATTGTGTACGAAGCAGCTATATTAACTAATGTAGATGAGAAGACAGAAGTGGAACCAAACACTCCACCAACTAATGATACAAGCCAATCGATGATGTATTTAATTACTTTAATGATTGCAACTGTAGGTATATGGATGTTACGTGTATTAAAAAAAAATAAAATATATAATGGTATAAAAAAGGTATAGTTCATTTTTATTTGTATGAAAATCTTGAGTTTAGTTAAGAATAATAGAATTTAATGCTTATGTATTAATTAATAGAAGTCAGCGAAGTTAAAAACTTAATGATATTTAAACATTGCAAATATAAAAAGGTAACTATAATGTTTAAAACTTGTATAAAGATCATTATTTATTAGAAGTGTTTATTTAGACTTATCTATACTAATAACGATAAAAATGAACTGTGATTATTATTTAGAAAACTTTAAAAAATTAAATTTATGTATTGCTATCTAATGTGAATATTGTTAAAATATAGACAATAAAAAAAGGTCCTTTAATATAATCCAGAGAGGTTATTAAGGTAAGAAAGTAACCATGATAAGGTCCTTTTGCGTACGCAATGGACCTTTTTTTATCAAGTGGAGGAAAACATATGAATCAAAGAAGTATACTAACGATGGATTTATTGTCAGTTGATGAAATGATGAGTATTCTAAATGATGCTGTTAGTTTTTCTAGTTCTCATAAAGATTGGCAATTATCAAAACCTAGGTTAATTGCGAATCTTTTTTTTGAACCTAGTACTAGAACGCATTACTCATTTACTAGTGCTGAACATCAGTTAGGCTGTAAAATCGTCGATTTTATAGCAGAGAGCAGTTCTACTAAGAAAGGGGAATCGCTATACGATACGGTTAAAACCTTTGAAGTAATTGGCTATGAAGGCTTAATTATTCGTCATTATGAAGATAGTTACTTTAATGAGTTAAAAGGGATAAATGTGCCAATTCTAAATGCTGGTGATGGATGTAGCAATCATCCAAGTCAATGCTTATTAGATTTATTAACGATTTATCAAGAATTTAAAACGTTTAAAGATATTAAACTAGTCATTGTTGGTGATATTAATCACTCACGTGTGGCACAATCCAATATAGATGCAATGAATCGTTTAGGTGGTGAAGTACGCTTAAGTGGTCCAGAATTTTATATTGATAACAAAGAGTTATTTATGCCTCTTGATGAAGCAGTGAAGTGGGCAGATGCAGTGATGATGTTACGCATTCAACATGAACGTCATACGGATACATTAAATATGACACCGGATGAATATTTACAAGAATATGGTTTAACAAAACAACGTGCAGCAATGATGAAAGAACATGCGATTATTATGCACCCTGCTCCAGTGAACCGTGGTGTTGAAATTGATAGTGATTTAGTAGAATGTAAGCAATCGAGAATCTTTAGACAAATGGAAAATGGAGTGTTCGTAAGAAAAGCTATGTTGAAACATGCGTTTAACGAATCATTTTAGAAAGGATGTATCTATGTTAATAAAAAATGCGAAAATTGTAGTGTGTGGTAATGAAACTAAAATTGTAGATATACACATCGAACAAGGTAAAATCATGCGTATCGCCGATGTCATTATCGATGAAGAACAAACTGTTTGGGATGCGAAAGAACACTTGATCATACCAGGAGGAATTGATGTACATGCTCATTTAAGAGAGCCAGGCTACATCCATAAAGAAACAATTGTTACAGGAACAAAAGCTGCTGCTAAGGGCGGGTTTACGACTGTAATGGCAATGCCTAATGTAGTACCCTATCCAGATAATGTTGAAACAATCACACAATATATAAAAAAAATTAATGAAGATGCATTCATACATGTGTATCCCTATGCATGTATCACTAAAGAAGAAAAAGGTAAACAAGTAGTAGATATGCAAGCCCTAAAAGACGTTTGTCAAATTTATGCTTATAGTGATGATGGAGTAGGCGTAAGTAGTGATGCAATAATGCGAGAAGCAATGCAAAAAGCACTTACTTCAGATGTAATGATTGTCGCACATACGGAAGATATGGATTATCGTACACCGCTCGCTAGTGTACACGAAGGAAAACAAAATGCAGTTCACGGATTCATTGGTATTCCAAGTGAGTGTGAATGGAAACAGGTCGAGCGAGATTTAAAACTAGCACACGAAATTGGATGTGCCTATCATATATGTCATATGAGTACGAAGGAAAGTGTTGCTTTATTAAGAAAATATAAGGCGATGGGAGCTAATGTAAGTGGAGAAGTAACAACACACCACTTGTTATTAACAGAGGAAGATGTGCAAACTACAAATCATAAAATGAATCCACCTTTACGTAGTGTAGAAGACAGAAAAGCATTAATGGAAGGGTTGCTCGATGGAACAATTGATTTTATTGCTAATGATCATGCACCGCATAGTGAAGAAGAGAAAAATAAAGAAATGGCTGTGGCACCTTTTGGGATTGTGGCTTTTGAAACAAGCATGCCTTTGTTATATACGCATTTTGTGAAAACACAAAAATTTAGTTTAGCTCAATTTATTGATTTCACAAGTACGAAACCAGCCCAACGCTTTCGACTGAAAAATAAAGGTAAGATTGAAGAAGGATATGATGCGGATTTAATTATGATACAAGATGAGACATATCAGATTAATAAAAATGAATTTGAATCCAAAGGAAAGAATACCCCATTTGATGCTTACACATGTAGTGGACAAGTAAGTATGACAATGGTAAGTGGACAAATCGTCTATACGAAAGAAAAAGGAGTAATACAATGAAACAAAGACAATTAATTTTAGAAGATGGAACAGTGTATGTAGGAGAAGCATTTGGTTCTGATAATTTTCGCTTAGGAGAAATCGTGTTTAATACGGGAATGACAGGGTATCAAGAAGTATTAAGTGATTTATCATATTGTGCACAAATTGTAATGATGACATATCCATTAATAGGAAACTATGGAGTGAATCGTGATGATTTTGAAAGTATTGATCCAGCAGTGTTTGGATTCATTGTAAAAGAGCCTTGTGAAAAGCCTAGTAATTTTAGAAATGAATTTAGTTTAGACGAATATTTAACACTTAAAAATATTCCTGGAATTAGTGGAATTGATACACGAGCGCTAACACGTAAAATCAGAAGTGCAGGAACTATGAAAGCAATTATGGCAGATATGGATGCAAACGTTGAATTGATTGTTAAACAATTACAAGAGGCACCTTATCCAAGCGGGCAAGTAAAATCAGTATCTACACCTAAAGCATTTCCTATCCCAAGTAGAGGAAAACGTGTTGTATTAGTTGATTTTGGAGCCAAGCATGGGATCATTCGTGAATTAAGTAAACGCGGATGTGACTTAATTGTCGTACCTTATCGCACAGATGCAAAAAGCATTATGGCTTTAAAACCAGATGGAATTATGTTAAGCAATGGTCCTGGTGATCCAAAAGAAGTAGTGGAAGCAATTGAAACTATTAAACAATTAATGGGACAAGTACCAATTTTTGGAATCTGTTTAGGACATCAATTAATTAGTTTAGCTTGTGGAGCAGACACCATGAAATTAAAGTTTGGACATCGTGGAAGTAACCATCCTGTTACAAATTTAAAGACAGGAAGAGTGGAAATTACAAGTCAAAATCACTCATATGCTGTAGATGCCTCAACACTAGACAATACAGGGTTAGTATTAACACATACTGCCTTAAATGATAAAAGTGTAGAAGGGGTAGAACATAAAGAGTATGCTGTATTTTCGGTACAATATCACCCAGAAGCCAATCCTGGACCTGAAGATGCAAACTATTTATTTGATGAATTTATGAATATGATGGATGAATGTAAGGGAGGAAAAAGACATGCCTAAAAGATTAGATATTAAAAAAATTATGGTAATTGGTTCAGGACCAATTATTATCGGACAAGCTGCAGAATTTGATTATGCAGGAACACAAGCGTGTCAAGCTCTTAGAGAAGAAGGATATGAAGTTATTTTAATTAACTCTAATCCAGCAACGATTATGACAGATACATCAGTAGCAGATAAAGTGTATATAGAACCATTAACTGTAGAATTTGCTTCTCGTATTATCCATAAAGAAAGACCAGATGCTATCTTAGGTACATTAGGAGGGCAGACAGGTTTAAACTTAGTTGTTGAACTATCAAAAGCTGGAGTATTAGAAGAGAATAATGTAGAAATTTTAGGAACGGCATTAGATGCTATTGAAAAAGCAGAAGACCGTGAATTATTTAAAAATTTAATGTTGGAATTAGAACAACCTATTCCTGAAAGTTTAATTGTACATACAGTAGAAGAAAGTTTATCGTTTGCACATGAAATTGGATACCCAGTTGTAGTACGTCCTGCCTTTACATTAGGTGGTACAGGTGGTGGTTTCGCTAGAAATGATGAAGAATTAGCGGACATTGCAAAAAATGGTTTGAAATTATCTCCAGTGACACAATGTTTAATTGAAAAAAGCATTGCTGGATTTAAAGAAGTAGAATACGAAGTAATGCGTGATAATAATGATAATGCAATTGTTGTATGTAATATGGAAAATGTAGATCCAGTAGGTATTCATACCGGAGATTCAATTGTTGTTGCACCTGTACAAACATTAAGTGATCGTGAAAACCAAATGTTAAGAAATGCAAGTTTAGGAATTATACGTGCTTTAAAAATATGTGGTGGATGTAATGTACAATTAGCATTAGATCCACATAGTTTCCAATATTATGTAATTGAGGTAAACCCACGTGTGTCTCGTTCTAGTGCTTTAGCCTCTAAAGCTACAGGATATCCAATTGCTAAGATTGCTGCAAAAATTGCAGTAGGATTAACATTGGATGAAATTATTAACCCAATTACACAGACAAGTTATGCTTGTTTTGAGCCAAGTATTGATTACATTGTAACAAAGTTACCACGTTTCCCATTTGATAAATTTCCAAAAGCGGATCGTCGTTTAGGGACTCAAATGAAGGCGACTGGTGAAATCATGTCAATTGGAACAAACTTCGAAGAAAGTTTACTAAAAGGAATTCGTTCAATTGAATTAAAATTAGATCATATGGAGCAAAAAGATTTACCAACGGATGAAGCTAGTTTATGGGAAAAAGTAAAACAGCATGATGATGAACGTTTATTAGCAATCATGAATTTATTAAGAATAGGAGTTAGTGTAGAAGCAATCAATGACTTTACACAAATTGATTTATTCTTCTTAAATAAGTTATTGCATATTGTGTCATTAGAAAAGCAATTGATAGAAAATAAAAAAGATTTAGCAACTTTAAAAAAATGTAAAAAATATGGATTCTCAGATTCCTATATTGCAAGAACATGGAACATGAATGAAAAAGAAGTATTCATGTTAAGAAAAGAAAATAAAATTATTCCAGTTTATAAAATGGTAGATACTTGTGCAGGTGAGTTTGCTAGTGCAACACCTTACTTCTATTCCACTTATGCGGATGAAAATGAATCTTATCAAACTGATAAAAAATCAGTAATTGTATTAGGAAGTGGGCCTATTCGTATTGGTCAAGGAGTAGAATTTGATTATGCTACAGTGCACTGTGTACAGACATTAAGAGAAATCGGGTATGAAGCGATTGTAATAAATAACAACCCTGAAACCGTATCAACGGATTTTTCAATTAGTGATAAATTATACTTTGAGCCATTAACAACGGAAGACGTAATGCACATTATTGATTTAGAACAACCAATTGGAGTTATTGTTCAATTTGGTGGGCAAACTGCAATTAATTTAGCCGATTCATTACAAAATCATGGAGTGAAAATCTTAGGTACTTCAATTGAGAATATTGATCGTGCTGAAGATCGTTATGAATTTGAAGCTATGCTTAGAAAACTAGATATTCCTCAACCAAAAGGGGAAACAGCTATTACAGTTGAAGAGAGTATTGCAATTGCGAATCGAATTGGGTATCCGGTATTAGTGCGTCCTTCGTATGTATTAGGTGGTAGAGCAATGGAAATTGTTCATAATGATCTAGATTTAGAAACGTATATGAAACACGCAATTAAAGAAATCTCACATGACGCACCAATCTTGGTTGACAAATATATTGTTGGTAAAGAGTGTGAAACAGATGCTATCTGTGATGGAACAAATGTATTTATTCCAGGTATTATGGAGCATGTGGAACGTGCAGGAGTCCATTCAGGTGATTCAATTTCTGTATACCCTACTCAAACATTAACGCAAGCAATTAAAGATAAAATTACAGAGTATACAATTCGCATTGGTAAAGGATTTAACTTTATTGGTTTATACAACATTCAATTTATTATTGATAAAGATGATAATGTGTATGTATTAGAAGTGAATCCAAGAAGTTCAAGAACGGTACCATTCTTATCTAAAATTACAGGTGTTCCAATGGCGCATGTGGCAACACGCGCTATTATGAATGAATCGTTAACACAACAAGGATATTGTGAAGGCATACAAGCTGAGCCAAAACGTGTATTTGTGAAAGCACCAGTATTTTCATTTGCGAAATTAAGAAGTGTTGATACTACTTTAGGTCCAGAAATGAAATCAACAGGAGAGAGTTTAGGAGGCGATACAACATTTGAAAAAGCTATTTATAAAGCTTTATTAGCAAGTGGGGTTAAATTCCCAACTCATGGTAATGTATTGATGACAATTGCGGATGAACACAAAGAAGAAGCTTTGGACTTAGCAAAACGTTTTGATGAATGTGGGTATGGAATTATGGCGACTAGCGGTACTGCTAAATTTTTAAGAACACATAACATAAATGTAGCGGAAGTTGGAAAGGTAAGCGCAGAAGAAAATTCAGTAATTGATGTAATTATTAAAGGACAAGTAAAATACGTGATTAATACAATGTCGCAAGATAAAAATACAACAAATGATGGATTCTTAATTCGTCGTTTCTCAGCAGAGAATGGTATTTCTTGTTTAACTAGTTTAGATACTGCTAATATCATCTTAAAAGTAATTGAAATGCTGACATTCAGTGCTATTTCAATGAATGAAATGGAGAATTAAAATGAGAGAAGACATCGGAATTATCCAAAGCAATGAATGCATTGCTTTGGATACATATAAAATGGTGATTGCTAGCACATTAGGCATGGAAATGAAACCTGGACAATTTGTGAATATTAAAATAAATGGGTTGTTATTAAGGCGACCAATTAGTATTAATAGTATAGAAGAAAATCAATATACTATTATTTATAAAGTAGTAGGAGAAGGGACACAAATATTAGCTAATGCAAAAGCTAGTGACTCAATTAATGTATTAGGACCTTTAGGAAGTGATTTTCCGATTCATGAACAACAAAAGCAATTATTGTTAGTTGGTGGAGGAGTGGGTGTCCCACCTTTATATGAAGTGGCTAAAAGATATCGTGCTTTAGATAAAGATGTCTGTGTGGTATTAGGATTTAATGATCAGGCATCTGTATTTTATAAAAAAGAGTTTGAAGCATTAGGTTGTCAGGTATACATTGCCACAATGGATGGAAGTAGTGGTTTAAAAGGTACAGTATTGGATGTCATTAAAGCTGAAAATATTAGTCATGATTTCTTATATTCATGTGGTCCAATGCCTATGTTAAAAGCGTTAGAAGAAAAATATACGAAAGGCTATGTTTCTTTTGAGTCCAGAATGGCATGTGGTATTGGAGCATGTATGGGATGTGTATGTAAAGATAAAGCGGATTCTGAAATTTATTATCGAATTTGTAAAGAAGGACCTGTGTTCCCAATCGGAAAGGTGGGTTTATAATGTTGAAAATTAATTTACCAGGGTTACAACTTAAAAATCCAGTTATGCCTGCAAGTGGGTGTTTTGGGAATGGTAGAGAATTTGCGGAATTTTATGACTTAAGTATTTTAGGAGGGATTGCAATTAAAAGTGTAACACCTCAATCTAGGTTTGGAAATCCAACGCCTAGAATTGCAGAGACTCCACAAGGAATGTTAAATGCAATAGGGTTGCAAAATCCTGGAGTAGAAGTTATTAAAGCAAAAGAGCTACCGTGGTTAGCACAATTTGATACAGAAATTATGGTTAATGTAGCAGGTGCCTGTGAAGACGATTACGTACATGTCATTGAAACATTAAATGACGACCCTTGTGTCAAGGCATTTGAATTAAACATTAGTTGCCCCAATGTCAAACATGGAGGTATCGGGTTAGGTACAGATCCTGCACTAGCTGCAAAAGTAACTCAACTATGTAAATCTGTTTCAAAGAAACCAATTTATGTTAAATTAAGTCCAAATGTTACAGATATTGTAGCAATTGCAAAAGCAGTAGAAGAAGCTGGAGCAGATGGAATTGTAATGATTAACACGTTATTAGGAATGCGATTAGATTTAAGAACGGGAAAACCAATCATTGCAAATAAAACAGGTGGCTTAAGTGGGCCGGCTATTAAACCTGTTGCAATTCGTATGGTACATCAAGTGTATCAAGCTATTAATATTCCTATTATTGGAGTTGGTGGGATTAGTTGTGCAGAAGATGTACTTGAATTCTTATATGCAGGGGCTAGTGCAGTTCAAGTAGGGATGGCCAATTTTGTTGATCCTTATGCATGTAAAAAAATTATTGAAGAGTTACCGAAAGTATTTGAAAAATATGGAATTAAAAATATTAGTGAAGCTATTGGAAGGAGCCATAGATAATGAATAAAACAATTGTCGCATTAGATTTTTCAACAAAAGAAGAAGTCATGCATTTTTTGAAAGGATTCAATGAACCAATTTATGTGAAAATTGGAATGGAATTAACATATGCTTGTGGATTAGATATTGTAAAGGATGTACGTGCTTTAGGACATCACATTTTCTTGGATTTAAAATTACATGATATTCCAAACACAGTAAAAGGTGGTATGAAAAACTTAGCAAAATTAGATGTAGATATCGTAAATTTACACTGTGCAGGTGGGATTGCTATGATGAAAGCAGCTATGCAAGGTTTAGAAGAAGGGGCAGTAAATGGTAAACGCCCGTTATGTATTGGAGTGACACAATTAACAAGCACTTCTAAAGAAGCAATGAATGAGGAATTAGGAATTGAAGGAGAAGTAATTGATTGTGTAGTAAAATATGCAAAAAATGCTAAAGAAGCAGGATTAGATGGAGTCGTTTGTAGTGTATATGAAGCAAGAGCTATTCACAAGGCTTGTGGAAATGACTTTTTAACAGTGACACCTGGAATTCGTCTAGCAGAGGATTCAAAGGATGATCAAAAACGTGTAGCAACACCTGTTTTCGCTAAAGAAGAAGGTTGTAATCACATTGTTGTAGGGAGAAGTATCACCAATGCACAAAATCCACAACAAACATATTTAGATATTGAAGCAATGATGCAATAGGAGAAATGAAATGAGTTACAAAAAAGAATTTATCGAATTCATGGTAGATAGTAAAGTATTAAAATTTGGAGATTTCACATTAAAAAGTGGAAGAAAATCACCGTTTTTTATGAATGCTGGAGCTTATGTAACAGGTACGCAACTAAGAAAATTGGGAGAGTACTATGCAAAAGCAATCCATGATAATTACGGATTAGATTTTGATGTATTATTTGGTCCAGCTTATAAAGGAATACCATTAGCTGTTGCTACTACAATGGCCATTTCTGAATTATATGGAGTAGATATTCGCTATTGTTCAAATCGTAAAGAAGTAAAAGATCATGGTGATACAGGGATTTTATTAGGAACAAAATTAAATGATAATGATCGAGTAGTGATTATCGAAGATGTAACAACATCTGGTAAATCAATTGAAGAAACGTATCCAATTCTAATGGAACAAGCAAAAGTAGAAGTGAAAGGATTAATTGTTTCACTAAACCGTCAAGAAAAAGGAAAAACAGATGTAAGCGCGTTAGATGAAGTAAAAGCAAAATATGGATTTGACGCACACGCAATTGTTACGATGGATGAAGTAGTTGAAATATTACACAATCAACCATATAATGGGGAAGTGATTATTGATGACACTATTAAGTCTGCGATTGATACATATTACGATCAATACGGAGTAAAATAATATGTAAAAGCACAATTAAGTGCTTTTTTTTATGTGAATTATATAATGTATTAGAATATTTCTAAAATGATAACGCATTCATGGTAATCGATTTAAGATTTTATGGGAAATTATGGTATAATGTGGAAAGTGTTTGATAGCACAGAAAAGAGGTAAGAAATGAAATTTAATCAATTTAAGTATGTCAACTTAATGGCAGCAATACTAAGTGGATTTTTAGCATTTTTCTGCATATGGTTAATGACAATGCTAAATGGAGATAATGAGGAGTTATATAATGTTGTAGGAACTGGTTCAACATCTACATATGAATTTATGGGAGCATTGTTTGTAATTTGTATTGCCGTATTATTCGCTTTAGGATTTTTTATGTTAATTTATTACAAACTGGAACAAAAAAATAGAGTTGTTTTATATACATCAATTGCATGTTTAATAGGAAGTTTGTCTGTTATTTTAGGAATTGCAAGCATAGTGAGTATAGCTGTTAGTTTATTATCTAATTTATTCACAGGGGCACAAGATGGATTGTCACAATTAAATTTTGTTGTTACTTTAATGTGTATATTTACAA
>CAYJGK010000006.1:0-1463 GCA_964370065.1 uncultured Erysipelotrichaceae bacterium | reverse complement strand
ACAGAATGTTGTAAAGAAGAAAAAGAGGAGGTACAGTAATGAAAAGAACATATCAATATCAATTAATTAGTGCATCATCTTATATCTTTAATGCATTAGCTACTTTATCGATACTATTAATTATATATTTTGTATCAACGCTTAATTCAATGTCAGGATTAGGTAACTTTGGTAATTTAGTAACATTCATATTTATATTTCATGCAGGCTTGGCTGGTGTTTTAATTACTGGAATTGCTGGAATTGTATATTATAATAAAAAAGAAAAATCAAAAGCTGTATTAGCGTTAGCAATTAAAGATATTGTAGTTCCCGTGATTAGTTTTATTACATTAGGGTACTTATTTGGATTTTCAGGATGGGATTCTTCAAGTAATATGGCACTTTCAGCAATCTTATTCGTCATTTCTTTAGTTTGTACAGCTGTAGTATATCATGCAATGAATCAATCAGTTATTATTAGTCAATTAGAACCGATGTTACCAATGAGAGGGTTTGACGAATCGGCTAATATAGTTGAGGAAGCTGATAGTAATACAAAAGCTGCGTCTATTACATTTGCATCTATTAAAGCAACTTGCTTATCAAAAACTGGTAAAATGGTCATAGCAGTATTAGGAGCATTTCTAGTAATTATTGGAGCTTATTCTTTCTGGAATGCAAACTTTAATTTCAAAGCAGTAGATCTATTTCAAGATTTGAATGTTTCTTATTCAGGTCGATCAGGCGAAGGTTATGCTAATTTTTATGCTGGGGATACAGTATGGGAAGAATTATACGAAATAGACCCTGACTTAGGGTATGCATTGTATGAAATTGATTTTGTAATTAGAGAAGAAGATGGTATTGAAGATGGAAGATTAAGCAATGGTGATAAGATTATTGTTCGAATCGAGGAAACTGAATTAGCAGAAGAAATGTTTAAAGAATCTAAAGTTAAACTAAAGAAAACAGAAATGGAAATGACTGTTGAAGGATTAACGGAAGTGTATAAATCAATTGAAGATATGGATAAAGATGATTTACAGGATGATTTAGATGCTATCGTAAAAGGATTTACATTAGATGATTATTTTGAAGCAGGGGAGTATGAATTTTTAAATGCATATTACTTGGTTGAACAAGATTCGGATTTACCTGATGCAAAATTAGTATTAGTGTATGAATATACATATGTAGACACAGATTGGTTTACAGATGAAGAAACAATAGAAAAAGAAATTGTAACAATTGATGTGTATTATGATTCTGAATTTGATGATGATTATATTAATATCTATCAAGATAATGTATATGCAGAAGATTATGATTATGCAACAGTTGAAAATTATGAAGAATATTTAGCTGATCATTTTGGATTCGATGAAGATGAAGTAATAATTGAAAAGATTGATTACTAAGATTACTTAAAGAGAACTATGTTCTCTTTTTTTATAGCACTCTATTTTTACTGTCTATTTTTA
>CAYJGK010000005.1:73215-77836 GCA_964370065.1 uncultured Erysipelotrichaceae bacterium | reverse complement strand
TTTTTACTGTCACTTTCTTCATAAAATTTTGTGGCGTCTTCGATTGATTTTCCTCCCATGACCTTTCGATTAATTAAACGCTCTTTTAATTGCGGTAATTGCGCTTTTATTAAGATACTAAAGTCACATAACTCCTTCAAATCTTTCCACTTTTCTTCATTAAGTAATAACCAATTCCCTTCAATCAATACAATTTTTTTACTAACATTTATTTGCTCTTCAACAACATCATGTAAAATACGATCATATATTGGCCAAAGTACATTCTCATATTTTAAACGCCCTATTTTATTGAATAACTTTTCAATATCAAATGTTTCAGGACTGCCTTTAATTTCCTTTAATAGAATTTTATCATCATCTTTATAAATATAGTTTTGATTTAAATATTTTTCATTATAATGGAAACCATCCATCCCTAAAGCTTGCACTTCTTCAAACCCTTTACTCTTTGCTAATTTCTCCAACACTAGGGTTAATGTAGATTTTCCCGTTGCGGGAGGAGCAGCAATAAATACTACTATTCTTCTGCGTTTTAGTTCATATAATTTTTGGATTTCATCTAATAATGGCACTAATATTTCATTCACTGTTTCTTTACTATACTTGGCTTTAATATTAAGTCCATTAACAACTAAATCATATGCTACTACCTCACTCATACTACTGCCATTAGTTCTTCTTTAGTTGAACACGCTAATATTGAACTTACCTTCTCTTCATCTATTAAAAAATCTGTTAGCTTAGATAATAGATTCATATGTTCGTCTCCACTTGTAGCAGCAAGAGTAATTAATAAGCGCACTGGTTTATTTTCTGGAAAAATCACTGGCTCATTCACTTTTAATAACGATATCCCTGTTTTTAATACCCCTTTACTTGGATCCGTATGTGGCATGGCAATTTCTGGTAATATAACCATATATGGTCCATTATCAACTACACTTTGAATCATACCGGTTATATAACTATCATTTATATAACCATTCGTTAATAATGCCTTCGATGATTCAATGATACTATCTTCCCAACTGTTAACTCTATCCAAACATTCAATATGCTTTTCAGTTAAGTATTCTTTCATATTTTTCTCCTTTCTAAATTCATAATAATTTTTATGATTTTATGATAGCACCTACATAACAATTTTAAAATATGCAACTTTTTGCATATTTTTGCGCAAAAAAATGTCCTTTTATAATTTGTTATTTGTTTTATAATAGAAGTACATATAATGGTGAGGGTAAATTATGTTAAATAATAAAGAGTTAAAATTTTTAGAATATATTTCTAAATATGAGTCCATAGAGCTATCCACTCTACTTATTGAATTCAATATCTCAACAAGAAGTGTTCAAAACTATATTCGTAATATTCAAACTTTTGTTCCAAGGGCAAAAATCTATATTAAATCTGGTTATATTCATTTAAACAATACGGAGTATATAAAAGAATATTTACAAGAAAACATTGCTATCCCACATTCAGCAGAATTAAAAAAATTATCACTAATATATAGTCTTTTAAAAAATGATCATCTTAACTTAACAAATACAGCAATCGAACTTGAAATAAGCAGATCATCAGTTAAAAACTATTTAGAAGAAATAACGTCTCTATTAACCAAAAATAATTTAAGTTTAATTCCCAATCATAAAAAAGGTCTAAAACTTGTTGGCGAGGAAACTAATATTAGACAATTGTTTTTACAATTGTTTTTTGAATATAAAAAACTATCAAAATTTGAACAAAAAAATCTAAACCTTTATTTTAACACTCAAAATAACAACTATATTCTTATTAAGGAATTTGTTGATAATATTCTGGTGGAAGAAAACATCCAATTATCTGATTCTTCTTTTGAAATAGTAGTGTCTTATATTCAAATATTAATACATCGTTCCACGCAAAATAAATTTATATCCTATTTTAATAACGATGTTACATTATCCGCAAACACTATTAAAAGCTATACCAACTTATGTAACTCTTTCCATTTTTTATATTCAAAAATTGAACTTCAGTACTTGCTACAATTTATTAAAAATTGTAGTTACACGCACCACTTGTTTAATGATGTAGATAATTGGTTTGATTATCATTTATTAGTAGTTAAAATCATTGATTTATTTTCTGATGCAATTAATTTAAATTTAAATCTTGATCACCAGCTATATCGTAGTTTAATGTTACATATTAAGCCAACGATGTTTCGTTTAAATAATAATATTCGACTGGAAGATATTGATGCAAATGACATTATAGAAAGATATCCTAATGAATTTAAAATCACTAGAAATGTTTTAAATAAATTAAATTTTTTTACCTCACACAATATCGATAATAATGAATTAGCGTTAGTAACGATACACTTTTTAACGGCTATTAATCGTTTTAAAAACTTGACTAACAATACGAAACATCAGATATTAATTGTTTGTTCTCATGGTTATGGTACCTCCAAATTATTAGAACAACAACTTAGTGATAAATATGCTGTTAATATAGTTGATTGCATTGCTTTAAATCGTATTCATCAATTCAATATTGATGCCAGTATTGATTATATAATAACTACAATAAAATCATTAAAACTAGATTGTAATACAAATATCATTCATGTTAATCCCATTTTAACTACTGAAGATTTTAACGTTTTGAATAATCGCTTAGAAAAAAATATCGCCAACAAAATTAAACTAAGTGAGTTAATAGCAACGATAGAGGATAGTTGTATTATTAGTGATAAATCAAATTTAATCTCAACCATAAAACATAAATTTGGAAATAACCTGATTAATGATTTAGATAATACCAAATTAACACTATTGGATTTATTACCTATCGATAACATCTTAATATATGATTCCATGCCTGATTGGCAAAGTGTAATTTTAGATGCAGGTCAGTTTTTAGTTAAAAACAATTATTCGAAACCACAATATAAAGAAAATCTACTCTATTCTTTTAATAACTATGGTAGTTATATGATAATCGATGACTTAATTTCCATTCCGCATGCTAGCACCCAAAAAGGAGAAATAATGAAATCAGGAATTGTTTTAACAATATTAAAGAAGCCTGTTATCTTTGAAAACAGACCTTTATCCATTTTCTTTAGTTTTTGTTCGCGAAATAATACAGAGCATGTAGAAGCTTTAATTACAATCGCTAACTTGATAAAAGAGAGTAATTTTAAAGAGGCCATTGAAAAAAATATAGATAAAGAAGCACTATATTATTTAATGCGTGAGTTCGTATATGGCGAACAATCTAACCTCTATTGAGTTTAAAAACAGTGAATTGTTATATTCTCTCTATAGCAGGGGAAATATATGCGTATTTTAAAAGTCGGTACAAGAACATAAAAGCACCCAATAACAAATTTGTTATTGGGTGCTTTTATGTTTTTCTTGCTTTTAAATAGATGATTGTGCCTTCACACTGTATTGATTCAATTATAAAATGATTAGCAAGTCGTTGATGTGCTCTTTCTTCTGTATCAAAAGGAAGGTGCATTAACCCTTTTTTCACTAGTATAGTCGTTGCAATAAAATCTGCCATTTTGCTTTTATCTTTTATATAATAGCTAGCTAATAAAATACCACCTTTTTTTAAGACTCTAGTTACTTCTTCGAATGCTTTATCTTTATTAGGAAAGACATGGAATCCATTCATACTCAAAATTATATCAAAAGACTCTTCCCTAAAAGGTAATTTTTGAATATCTCCTTGTACTAATTTAACCGTACCCTTTACTCTTTGTTTAGTTATCGCTAACATTTCTTTACTATAATCTAACCCCGTTATTTGTGCGTTATGAAGGGTATTGTATTTCTTGTATGTAAATATTGCTGTACCAATAGGGACATCTAATAAAGAGCCCTTAAAATCATTATCAATATGTGATAATAGCTGTTTTGCTATCTGGTTGTTGTCTGCTTTATTCCAAACAAATCTAGCGTATATTTTACTCCACCATGTTTCATGAGTAATTATTTTATCATAGATAGTTTTAGTTAACTCGTCTGTTTTTTTCATTTTTTAACCATTATTTTGAAATCACAAATGCAATCCCCATTACCTAATGTTTTCGTTCGCTCCCAGCTTAATTTTGGATGCATATTGCCATATAAAATATCATCCGCCTGACAATAGGCCTGTGTCATTTCTGGGTATTGATAGTAAAGAAAAATATCATAATATAGGCATTTATTCATATCAAAACGCATTTCTTTTTTGTTTATTACGTGATATTGTGCATCAAAATTAGCTGCTTTTCCAAAATTCTTTTTCGCCATTTTCCCAAATAACACCGGTACTTTTTTATATATTCCAGGAATTTTCATTATCTTTTTAATGATATTTTCCATTCGTTTACTTTTGCACTCTATATAATCAAATAAAAATTGAATAGCTACTTCCCTAGGAACACCTTGTCTAATTTGGGCATCTAAAAGTGCGATACAAGGATATATTTCTAAATTGGTATGTCTTTGCACAGCCTTCGATTCTAACTTATTTTCGATACATAGTTGTTCATATCGTCTATTTGCATCACGTGCAATACGTATTGCTTTTTCCTTCCCATATGCCACTTCTAATTTTTTATACGCTTGCT
>CAYJGK010000005.1:56937-73115 GCA_964370065.1 uncultured Erysipelotrichaceae bacterium | reverse complement strand
ATACGTATTGCTTTTTCCTTCCCATATGCCACTTCTAATTTTTTATACGCTTGCTTTAAAAATTGACTTTTTGCCATTATTTACTGCCTTTCTAAACGATTTGCCATTTTGCACTTTCTGTTTGTAATCGTATCATTCTCTCATAGTCACTAGATTCTTTTAATAATGTTTGATGGGTTCCCTTTGCTGCCACTTTTCCTTCTTTCAATAATACGATTTGATTAGCTCCCGCAATGGTTCTCATTCTATGTGCAATGACGATTACTGTTTTATCTTTTGTTAGTGTGGAAATAGCTTTTTGCACCTTACTTTCATTTTGAATATCTAATGAAGAGGTTGCCTCATCTAACAAAACGATTGGTGCATCTTTTAATAATGCTCTTGCAATCGATAAACGTTGACGCTCTCCACCTGATAATTTAGATCCATTTTCACCAATTAATGTCTGGTATCCATTTGGCATATTCATAATAAATTCATGACACATTGCTTCCTTAGCCACTTGCATAACTTCTTCATCACTTGCTCCTTTTCGCCCAATTCTAATATTTTCCATTATTGTGTTATTGAATAGCACCACATCTTGAAATACAATCGCAATCTCTTTTAATAATGTTTCCGGTTCCACATCGCTCACTGTTTCTTCCCCTATTTTGATGACTCCACTATCCACATCCCAAAATCTTGCAATCAACTTCATTGCTGTGCTCTTTCCACCACCAGATGGCCCGACTAGCGCTGTTACTTCTCCTTGTTTTGCTTTGAAACTCACCCCATTTAATACGGTGTCACTTGAGTCATAACTAAAGTGTACTTTATCAAAAGTAATATTATAATTTTCATAATTTGCTTTTTCCTTACCCGTTTGTACCTTTGTTTTTTCAAATTCTTTCATACGCTCTACACTTTTTAACGAAATAAAAATGCCTGCTAAATTAATTAATGTTCCTGCTAAAGGATCATAAATTCTTGAAGCTATCATTAAGAATACTAAAAATGTTAATAGGTTAATTTCATTTGCTGCAAGTAATGAGATTCCAACAATCATAGTTGTTGCAATCCCTAGTTTTAATATCATTTGTGAGAGATTCACGAATGTTCCTACCATAAATTCCGATACAATATTCGCTTTTTCATAGTGATCAAATTGTTGGTTCATAATACTTAAATGTGCTTCTTCTCTATTATTAGCTTTAATATCTTTTACATTTTCTAAGCATTCTTGCATTTTATTCATATACGTTAACTCTACTTTTTTTGCTTTCATTAAAAAATGATCTTGTAGTTTTTTACTTAAAATACACAGTGTAAACGAAACGGGAATGACCCATGTTAAGGCTATTGCCAATCGAAAGTCAAATGCGAACATAGCAATTCCCATAATGATTGTAGAAAGTACTGATCCAATAAATCCTGAAATAAAATGGGAGAATGCATTTTCCATCACTGCTACATCATTCATTAGTGTACTCGCTACATCTGTTATATCTTTTCTTCCAAAAAAGGATAACGGTAATTTGCGCAATGTTTCCCCTAATGTAATTCGTAAGTTTGCACTTTCTTCATAGGCTGATATATAACAATAGTTATATTGAAAGTAATATAAAATTGTTAATAATACTAAAATAAAGATAGCATACACAATGTATACTGCTATTTCATAAACCACTGATTCATTGCGTAAAATAGGAAGTATTGTATCTTGCATATAGTAATAAGAAATCCCACTCACTGCCATCACCGCTATATTGACTACTAGAGTAACAAAAGAGGCTTTAATCAATTCTTTTGTTCCCTCCTCTGTTAAGGCAAAAACTTTTTGTAGATAGTTTTTCATTACGCATTCCCCTCCGTTTCATTCCAAATAAACACATTATTGTATTCTTCCCACATCTCATTATATAAACCATTTTGTTTTACTAAATGTGCGTGTGTCCCTGCTTCTGCAACTTCCCCTTCTTTAATAACAAATATTTTGTCTGCATTTTTTATAGTTGATAAACGATGTGCAATCATAATGACTGTTTTGTTTTTTGTTAGTTCTTTCATTGCTAGTTGAATTTGATATTCGTTTTCAGGATCTGCAAAAGCGGTCGCTTCATCCAGTAATACAATAGGTGCATCTTTTAAAATCGCTCTAGCTAACGCGATTCTTTGTGCTTCTCCACCTGATAAATACACTCCTTTTGTTCCATATATGGTTTGCAATCCATCCGGTAATTTCGCAATAATGTCTTCACACCTTGCTGCTTGTAATGCTTGCTTTACCTCTTCTAATGTTGCTTCTTTTTTTCCTTCGCGAAGGTTATCTAAAATACTAGCTTTATATAAATTTGTATTTTGAAAAACAAATGAGATACTATTCATTAATTGACTAGTAGGAATATCTTTTACGTTGATCCCTCCAATTTTAATGGTTCCTGTATCCACATCCCAAAATCTAGGTATCAAACTAGCTAACGTTGTTTTCCCTCCACCAGAAGGTCCTACAAAAGCGATTGTTTGTCCTTGCTTGATTTTCATACTGACTCCATTCACAGCTTTATTTTTACTGTTTTTATAAGTGAAACTAACGTTATCCATCTCCATATCATAGTTTTTTATTTCTTGTACTTTGTTTGCTTGTACCAATTGCTTTTCATTTAATAGATTTTCTATTCTACCTATAGCATCCTTAGCTAACATGGTATGTTGCATCACCCACATAATCTTCATTAGCATTGATGAAGCAACCGGTGTAAAAATTAAATAGAAGAAAAAACTTAAGAAAAATTGCGTTTGATTGAATTGCTCTGTGCTAATCCAAATAGAACATAACACTAAGAAGATTGGTGTACTGGCTAAGAACACTTGAAACAACGACATTGGCATTCGCATACGATAAGCATATTGTGATACGTATTTCTTATAGGATTGAATTTCATTATAAAATCGTTCAAAAGAATAAATGGATTGATTAAATGTTTTTACAACAGGTACGCCTCGTATATATTCCGTAGCTTCATTATTCATGTTTTCTAATGCTGTTTGATATTGTTTTAATCTTTCTGGTTGCCCTTTTCCCATTCCTGACATCATGGATCCTGCTGCTATAATCAACGGGATTAAACTTATAATTCCCAGTTTCCAGTTGAATGTAAATAATATAGTTAACACGATGATGGGTGTTGTATAGGCAGCTACTAAATCAGGTAATTGATGTGCTAAATACGTTTCTGTAGCCCCTGCACTTCCATCTATTATTCTACGTAACTTACCACTTCCTGTTTGCGTAAAAAAGCCTAGTGGTAAATATAGAATGTGTTGGATTGCTTTTTTTCTGATGTTTTTAGCTATACGAAAAGCTGCAAAATGTGTACACATTAATCCTATTGCATACACACCCATCGCTGCGGTTGCCGTGTAAGCAGCTAACCATGCGTTTCTAACAATTGAACTTGTCAGTTCAATGTTTGGATAACTCTCGACTAACTCGCTTACCCCAAGCCAAATAAAAATAATCGGTAATAAACTCATAATGGCGCTGATACCTGCTAAAATCATTCCTAACATCGTTAAATATTTGTATTGACCTGCATAAACAAATAATTTAGATAGCAGTGATTTCTCTTTTGTTTTTGTTTGTTTCACAATCATTCCCCCTTTTAGTGAATAGTTAGTTTAAACTAACTTAAGTGATAAAAAAATAATAAAGTGTTCTTTCATTATTTTTCTTCCTCTAATACTTCTTTTGTTCCTGCGTAATAAAACTTTTGCACTTTATTCATGTATAAAAATGCTTCTTCTTTTGTTAAATCATGACGAATTGCTTCTATCATGTTTTGCATTCCTGAAGTGGCTATCACATGTATGAAAAATCGATTTATCTTATCTAAAGGAAATCCTTTTGATGCCAGCATTTGGATTGAACTTTCTTCTTCAATCGTAATCATTTTATCAATTAAATATTCATATTTTGTCCCTTTTGAATGACAAAACAACAATTTAGATAGATCAAAATCAGAATATACAAAATCTAAAACAAGGTTAGTTCCTCGCCCTACACAGTCTTCTGTATTTTTATCGTCAAAATCATAGTGTTCCATACTATCGTAATGTGCCTTCGTAAATAGAGATAATAACTTGGTTGCAAATTCACTAACAATAGCATCAAATAAACCACTTTTACTATGAAAGTGATTATAAACGGCTCCTGTTGTTGCTCTTGCTTTTGTGGCAATAGTTCTTACATTTGCTTGTTCATATCCTTTTTCTAAAAATTCTTCTTTTGCACACTGCATGATGCGCTCTTTTGTCAGCAATGATGAATAGCTCAATGTTTTTCCTCCATAACACAATTACTTCTAATAACGATGTTATCAAATCCTGAAATATCTGTCAACTATTAAATAAATTATCTATTATAAATAGTAATTATGTTCGTTTTTTAGTATAATACGTATACATGAAAAGGGGGCTGTACATGAAAAATATTATATTAATTGGCATGCCAAGTTGTGGTAAATCCTCTATTGGACAAGAGGTAGCCAAGCGCTTACATATGAATTTTATAGATATGGATGCCGTTATAGTGAAAGAAGCAAAAATGACAATACCTGAAATTTTTAAACAATTAGGTGAAGTTGGTTTTCGAGAAAAAGAAACACAAGTAGCAAAACAGCTATCTCAGCTTACTAATAGTGTAATTGCAACAGGTGGTGGAGTCATTAAAAAACCCATCAATATGGAGTACTTAAAAGAGGGTGGAAGTGTTTTTTTCATTGATCGTGATTTATCTTTATTAATTAGTGAAGATCCTAATCGTCCATTATCAAGTAGCAAAGAAGCTGTTAAACAATTATATGAACAACGAATTGATCTATATCGTCAATATGCTACCCATATTATTGAGAACAATCATGATTTATATGATTGTATTGATAAAATCATTCAAAAACTTGAGTTGATATAGGATAGCCTATGAATTTATTTTCTATTATTGGCATAGCCATTGGTTTAGCAATGGACGCCTTTAGCGTCTCCATTGCTAAAGGCTTGGCTGTCCCACCCCGTCACATTTTTAAAAATGCATTATTATTAGCAATTAGTTTTGGGGTATTCCAAGGGTTCATGCCTCTTATTGGTTATTTTGCAGGGATTCATTTTGCTGATTACATCGTCGCTTTTGATCATTGGATTGCATTTATTTTATTATCTTATATTGGTTTTCATATGATTAAGGAAGCTTCCTCCATACAAGAAGATGAAATTATTTGCTTCCATCAAATTAAACTGAAAGAGTTATTCTTATTATCCCTTGCAACAAGCATTGATGCTCTTGTTTTAGGAGTTAGTTTTGCATTCTTAAAAGTGGATATTATAACCGTCTCTATTTGGATTGCAAGTGTTACGAGCATTCTTTGTTTTATTGGTGTTTATATCGGACGTTATTTAGGTAATAAGTTACAACGCTACGCCCATTTATTAGGGGGTGTTGTATTACTTGCACTAGGTGTAAAAACCTTAATTGAACATTTGTTTGTTAGTTAGGAGAACAGTATGAAAGAACCATTAGCCTTTCGCTTACGTCCGGATACATTAGATGAAATTATCGGACAAAAACATTTGATCGGAGAACATAAAATTCTACGAAAATGTGTACAACAAGAAATCTTACACTCTATGATTTTTTATGGTCCACCAGGAACAGGTAAAACAACATTGGCAAGCGTATTAGCAAAAGCAATGCATCGTCCTTATCGATTATTTAACGCGGTAACCGGCAATAAAAAAGCGTTAGATATTATCTTTGAAGAGGCTAAAATGACACCTGGTTTAGTGGTAATAGTTGATGAAGTACATCGCTTAAATAAAGATAAACAAGATTTACTATTACCACATGTTGAAAATGGAAATATTGTTTTAATTGGTGCAACAACCGCTAATCCTTTCCACTCTATTAATCCTGCAATACGTAGCCGTACCCATTTATTTGAGGTCAAAGCTTTACAAACCGATGATATTATCCAAGCATTAGAAAATGCACTAATGAGTCCAAAAGGATTAAACCAACTGTACTCTGCTAGTGAAGAAGCTTTAACCCTTATTGCCAAACAATGTAATGGTGATATCCGTTTTGCTTTAAATGTATTAGAAATTTGTGCTTTAGCAAGCGATAATTATCATATTGATAAAACGCTAGTTTTATCTTTTACCCAAATTCCTAATCGTAGTATACATAAAGATGGCGATGCGCATTATGATGCTTTAAGTGGGTTTCAAAAATCAATTCGTGGAAGTGATGTACAGGCAGCCTTATACTATCTAGCCTTATTAATTACATCGCAAGACATGGATTCTATTGAACGTCGTTTATTGACTATTGCGTATGAAGATATAGGTTTAGGTAACCCTGCCGCATGTGCTCGTTGTGTGAGTGCAGTAGATGCCGCTAAGCGAATCGGTTTTCCTGAAGCACGTATGCCATTAGCAAATGCAGTCATCGATTTATGTTTATCACCTAAGTCAAAAAGTGCCGAATCTGCAATAGATGCTGCTTTATATAGCGTACAAACACATGCTTATCCAATGCCTGCTTACTTACGCTATACCCCTGTGAATATGCGTAAAGAAGATCAATATGATTATGGTATGCCAAAGATATGGGATCAGTTACAATACTTACCAGATGCCATTAAAGATGCTAAATTTTATGTACCTACTTTAACATCACAATACGAAAAAGTGCTAGCTAATAATTTAGAAAAGCTAGAACAACAAGCGCGTACTAACCAAATCGCCAAATTAAAAAGCAAGTACTACTAGTTCTTGCTTTTCTTTTGTTGTTCATAAATAGCTTTCATTTTGGCACAGTTATCAGGTTGTGATTCATCTCCTAATTGTGCAATATTTTCATAATACCATATTTTATAATTTGCTGTTTCTAAATATTTTTCAAGTCGTAGCATTTGTTTAGCTATTTGTTCTCGTTGCTTTTTAAATAGTTCTATCCTTGTATCTAATGTATCCAATCCCTCTTTACATAAAGTGATATATTCTTTAATATCAGCGATACTCATACCTGTTTCTTTTAAACAAGTAATACTATTTAAAACATCTAAATCGTGTTCTCGATACACTCTTTTTTTGTTTTCATCTCTTTGAATTTCATATAATAAACCTTCTTTTTCATAGTAACGCAAAGTATGAATCCCCACACCACTTAATTTTGACAATTCTCCAATTGTATATTGCATAACGTTCTCCTTTTCTATTGACCTAGAATATACTCTAGATAATACCATGTTGATTGAAAAATACAAGTATAAATGGAAATGGTATGGTACTAAAATATTTTTTCTATTGACCTAGAGTATACTCTAGATGATATTATGGTGAATGAACATAAAAGGAGAAATAAAAATGAAAAAATTAGTTGTGATTACAGGTGCTAGTTCTGGATTTGGAAAAGCATTAGCTCATGCATTTAATAAAGATGGTTACCCTTTATTATTAATTGCAAGAAGAATAGAATTATTAGAAGAATTAAATTTAGAAAATACTATTTGTGCAAAAGTTGATGTGACAGATAAAGCCGCTTTTGAAAGAGCAGTACGTGATGCCGAAGCGGTATATGGAAAAACCGATTTATTAGTAAATAGTGCAGGTGTGATGATGTTAGGAAACATTGAAAGCCAAGATGCTAGCGAATGGCAAACAATGGTCGATGTGAACTTAATGGGTGTGATGAATGGAATGCAAGTCGTTATGCAGGATATGAAAGATAACCAAACAGGAACAATTGTTAATATTTCATCAATTGCTGGAGTGAAACCCTTTGCAAACCACGCTGCTTACTGTGCTACTAAATATGGAGTAGTTGGTTTATCGGAAGCGGTTCGTAATGAATTATCCCCTTATAATGTGCGCGTGATGCGTGTTTGTCCAGGAGCAGTAGATACGGAATTACTAGGACATACAACAAGTGATGCAATCATTTCTGGATACAATGAATGGAAAGAATCATCAGGATTAGGATACATTAAAGCAGAAGATATTGCGAACACAATAAAATTCGCTTATGAGTTACCTCAATATGTAAACTTGAGAGAAATTCAAATCGCAGAAACAAAACAAGATGCATAAAATAAAAGCAACAAATTTAAAATTTGTTGCTTCTTTTTTTAATAGTTATCGTTGCTTACTGTAGCATCCAATCCTAATACAACTGGTACGGATTTATACCCTACACCCATACGATCAATTCCCATATCGATTAATTGTAAGAAGTGTTCTCTTGTACGAATACATCCACTTCCTTTTACTTTGCATTTTCCATTTACTGCATCCATCATCACTTGAATGATTTCTAATGAAGCTCCATGTGCTTCAAATCCAGTTAAGAACCCTGTGCTTGTTTTTACGTAATCTACATTTGCATCCACACAACATTTACAAGTTTCGATGACTTGTTCCTTTGTTAATGCATCTGTTTCAAAAATAACTTTCACAGCATATCCTGCTTTATGGCATACCTCTACTACTGCTTTAATATCTGCCGTTACTTCATCATATTTTCCTGAACGGATTAATCCATAGTTTGCAACTAAGTCAATTTCTCCTATATTTGGATATTTACATAAAATTTCAGCTTGTGCTACTTTTGATTGGGTAGAACTTGCTCCAAAAGGAAAGTCACAAACCGGACATAATTTAGTATCTGTTCCTTCTACATATGGCATACATAAGTCCATATATGCCGGGTTAATACAAATTGTTGCACACCCTAATTGTACTCCATCTTTTGTTAAATCAATAATTTCTTGTTCAGTAAACTCTGGTTTTAATACACTGTAATCAATGTATTTAGCTAATTGAGCTACACTCATTTCATTTGCTTTCATCATTTCCTATCTCCTTTGTACTTCTATACTATACTCCGTTCAAAGCTCATTGTCAACTTGTTTTTGCTCGTTTTTGCTCATTTAAAAAACACCAAGATTAATTGGTGTTTGTGTAATATATATTCGGTAGCGTAATAGTTTCTTGTGTCGAGTTGCAAATAATTTTCTCAAATGTATCTGTGCTTGCAAACTTACAAAATCCTTTCACGTTCACTTTTGATGCGTCCATCAATAAGTACGTGTGTGTACTATTTTCCATTGCACTTTGTTTCACAGCAAGCGTTTCTTCTTCTGATGTATAACACATCTTAGCCTGTATGTTCACTCCTACACACCCGACAAAACAGTGGTCATATTGATACTTTTTCACTTCATTGATTGCATTTATTCCTACACTCATTTTATAATGAGGCAAATATTTACCACCAATGGTAATGATTTGCGCTTCACAGTTTTTTATCTTTTGTATAACTAAACTACTATGAGTGATGATCGTGATTTTTTTATGTTGTAAGTAATCGATTAGAACTGCTGTTGTTGTTCCTCCATCAATAAAAACACAATCTCCTTCTTTCACAAATTGACTCGCGTATTCACACACGCTTTTTTTAGCGTCATAATGCAAGTCTTTTTTTTGCGTCATTGTTAATTCTACGCTATCATCCGTTAAGGTTGCCCCACCATAAATGCGTGTTAGTTTACCTTCTTTTTCTAGTTTTTCTAAATCTCTACGAATCGTTGTTTCATGAATGTTTAATTCTTTTGATGTATCCGTAACATTCACAATACCATGATTATTTAATTGTTGTAATATAAACTTTCTTCTTTGTGCAGCTAACATAATTTCTTCCTACCCTTATTTTATTTTTATTTGACTACTTGTATGGCCATCAAAGTAAGCATGCATTTCCAAGCACCCTTCTTGTTGTATTAATGTTATGTAAGTACGTAAATCATTTGATAAAAATTGACTATTTACTACCTCATTAAAAGGCATAAAGTACACTTTTCCTTCTTCGCTACTTCCTATTAATTCACCCTTATATTGACTAGCTTTATATAAAATGATGATTAATTTTTCACCTTTGTCTTTTACATCATAACTGACAATCCCTTGAATGGTTGCATCTAGTAATGTTAGTCCTGTTTCTTCTTTAAATTCACGAATCATTGCTTCCTGATTGCTTTCGTTTGCTTCTACTTTTCCTCCAGGAAAAGTTAAACCTGGCCAATCTTGTTTCAATCGTTCTTGGATAAGCACTTGTCCATTGACAAGTAACATACACATATTACTTAGTTTTATTTTCATTTAAAAATTGTTTCACATCGACAATTGCTTGCTCACCTTGTGATTTGTGAATCCAATGTACATCCATTTGATTTCTAAACCAAGTAAATTGACGTTTTGCAAAGTTTCGTGAATTTTTTTGTATACTAGCAACGACTTCTTCTACACTTGCTTCCTTTTTATAGTAAGGTAACCATTCTTTATATCCTATTCCCTGCATACTTTGTAATGTAAAGGTGTCTTCCTCTTCCACAATATAATTTATTTCTTCTAATAATCCATCCTCCATCATTTGAAGGACACGGTTATTTATGTTTTCATATAAGATATCGCGTTCTAAATCTAGTGCAATTACATAAGCATCATACAATAATTTATGTTCTTGTTTGGCGATACGTTCACTCTTTGTGCTACCGCTATGCGCCATCATTAATGCACGTATGACACGCACTTGATTATTTGGGTGGATCGTATGACAGGCTTGTGGGTCTACTTCTTGTAGTAAATTATAACGTTGCTTGTCATCCATTTTCTTTAATACTGACAAATAGGCTTCATCCACTTCTTCCTCTTCAAACGCATAGTCATATAATAACGCTTTTATGTATAATCCTGTTCCACCACAAACAATAGGTGTTTTCCCCCTACTTATAATATCAGTAATACAAGCTCTTCCTTTTTCTTGAAACAGCTTTACATTATATTCTTCCTTATAAGTGAGTTCATCTATTAAATAATGGGGAATTCCTTCTTGTTCATTTTTCTTAATTTTAGCACTCCCAATGTTTAATTCTTTATATATTTGATAGGCGTCACCACTAATAATTTCTCCATCAACTGCTTTCGCTAAAGCAATACTTAAGGCTGTTTTTCCAACCCCTGTTGGGCCTACTAAGACAATCACTTTATCCATTATTTTACCCTCATAAATTCTTTCTCTAACTGTTTCATACTCATTTGAATAAACGTTGGTCTACCATGTGGGCAATGGAAAGGTTGTTCACATTGTTGTAAATCAATAATTACTTGTTTCATCTCTTCCCTACTTAAATTACGATTAAAACGAATCGAACTATGACATGCCATAGTCGCTATCGTATGCTTTCTCAATTTTTCAATATCACAACTTTGATCTTTAATATACAAATCAATTAAGTCTTGAATCACTTGCTTTTCTTCGACCTGTGTCATCCAAGTTGGAATTTGACGAATAATAAAGCTTTTTTCTCCAAATAATTCTAATGAAATTCCTATTTCTTCTAATAAAACATTCATTTCTTCTCTTTGGGCAACAGCTGCTGGACTCACTTCGATACGAATGGGTACTAGTAAATCTTGTTTATTTTGTTTTTTATTTAGTAATTGCTCTTGTAATTTTTCAAAACGATAGCGTTCTTGTGCTGCATGTTGATCAATAATATATAAACCCTCATCCCCTTGTGCTAAGATATAACACCCATAAACTTGTCCAATCACTTGCATCATTGGTAAAGCATTTTTCTTTGCTTCCACACTAACTTCTTCTTGAAACGTTGCAGGTAACTCTTCCTCCACTTGCACTACTTCTTTAATTAATTTTTTTACTTCTTGTTGGAGTGGGGATAATGTTTGATCTTCAATTATATATTCTTCTTGTTCTTCTTTTACTTGTGTAATAGGAGCGAAAGTTTGTACTGGCGTATAGGTAAATTCAAATTGTGTTTCTTCTATTTTTGTTTTCACTTCTCGTTCCACCTTGGGAGCTTCTATTTTTTCTTGTAGTGCTTCACTAATACTTTGCTTCACTAATGATTCTAATTGCTGTTCTTTTGATAGACGTACTTCCCATTTACTAGGATGTACATTCACATCTACTAATTTGGCATCCATTTTTATGTTCAATACGACAATTGGGTAACGATCACTTGGTATATACTTTGAATACGCTTCTTGTATCATTTTATGAAGACGATAAGAACGTACCATTCTTTGGTTAATAAATAATAACATGTAATATTTACTCGCTCTCGTGATGCTTGGTTGTATAGCATACCCTTCTATTTCATAATCGCTATCTTTTGCTTTGACTTCTATTGCATTTTTCGCTATCTCTCTACCATATATGTTCATCATGACTTCTAATGTGTTATTTCTTCCGCTTGTGGCAAACACTTCTTTTCCATCATGTGTTAAAGTAAAGGCAATATCACTTCTTGATAATGCAAATTTTTGAATGACATCATTAATTAATGAGAATTCATAGCTCACTGACTTTAAATGTTTCAAACGTGCTGGCGTTTTTTGAAATAAGTTTTTGACTATGATTTGTGTTCCTTGATTACATGACGTTGGCATTGCATGAATGCTCTTTCCATATTGAATTTCGACTTGCGTTGCTTCCTGTGCATCACTTGTATTTAATATAACGTGTGCAACAGAAGCAATAGAAGGTAAAGCTTCCCCTCTAAATCCCATAGTATGAATGTTCCATAAATCTTGAATATCGGCAATTTTACTTGTAGCATGACGTTGAAAAGCCATGCATGCATCTGCTGCACTCATTCCTACCCCATCATCGATAATATTAATTTCTTCTAAACCACCTTGCTTAATATGAATTTCAATGTGTTTAGCTTGTGCATCAATACTATTTTCAACTAACTCTTTTACTACTCCCATTGCTCTTTCTACTACTTCTCCAGCAGCAATCATATTAGCTAAATGGGCATCTAATTGTTTTATCTTCATCCTGTTCACTCTACCTTTGTTATCTGGTTCAATTTTAACATAATTTAGTTTTTTTTTCTTATAAAAATAACATCAATAGAAAACCTCTATTGATGCTTGTTTTTATTGATTTTGATTTTTTAATTCTTGTAGGAATAATAAAGCTTGCATAGGTGTCATTTTATTAATATCCACCATATCTAATTGCTCTTGTAATCTATTTTTTGTTTGTATAACTTCTTCTCTTTCTTTCTTCTCAATGTTTAAGTCAAAATCTTCTTTTTGAATATGATTTAAAATTTGTTTAGCTCGATATAAAACACTGTTTGGTAGTTTGGCTAAGCGTGCAACATTAATTCCATATGATTTATCCGCTTTTCCCTCTAACATACGATATAAGAAAGTAACATGGTCATCTTCTTCTTTTACTTCAACATGCATGTTTTTGATTCCTTCATGTTGATCAGCTAATATTGTTAACTCGTGATAGTGTGTAGAAAATAATGTTTTCGCATTCGTATGATCATGAATATATTCTAGCATCGCTTGTGCTAAAGACATTCCGTCATAGGTAGATGTTCCTCTTCCTATTTCATCAAATAAAATTAATGATCGATCGCCTGCATTTTGTAAAGCGTAGTTCGCTTCTATCATCTCTACCATAAAGGTAGATTGTCCACTCATGATATCATCACTAGCTCCAATACGAGTAAATATTTTATCAAATATTGGCATGCTTGCTTTTTTAGCTGGTACATAACAACCGATTTGTGCTAATAAAACAAGTAAAGCTGTTTGTCGCATATACGTTGATTTCCCTCCCATGTTTGGTCCAGTAATCATTAATATTTGATCGTCTTCATTCATAATTAACGAATTCGCTACATATGTTTTTTGTTTCATCATTTCGTCTAAGATGGGATGCCTTGCCTCTACTAATGTAATGGATGCCCCTTCATGGAAGGTAGGACGCACATAATGATTGGAATAACTAACTACACTTAATGCATATAACGCATCAATACTAGCTAGTGTTTTTGCTAAATCGTGTAGAGGGGCTAGGTATTGCTTTAAATCTTCTAGTAACAGTTGATATAATTCTTGTTCCATACGAATAGCACGATCTTGTGCTTTTAAAATAGCTTCTTCTTTTTCTTTTAGTTCAGCCGTCACAAAACGCTCTGCATTCGCTAGTGTTTGTTTTCGTTCATATCCAAATGTATCGATTATTTTATCTACATTAGCCTTACGTACTTCAATGTAGTAACCAAATACGCGATTATATCCAATTTTCAAGGAGTTAATTCCCGTTCTTTCTTTTTCTCGTGCTTCTAATTCTAAAATAAACTGACTACCGCTATCGCGTAAAGCACGACATTCATCTAGTAAAGCGTTGTATCCACTTTGAAATACACCACCATCTTTTAAAGATGCCGGTGGGTTATCAACTATCACATCAGCGAGTTTATTGTATAATTCACGGCATGTATCCACTTGTGTAATCGATGCCATCGCTTGGCAGTTTTTAAACGTATCCACAATAGCCGGTGTATGTTTTAACGTTGTGACTAAACGCAAAATATCTCTTGGACTCGCGCTTCCATACGCAATTCTTGCACATAATCTTTCCATATCAAATACATGGCTTAAGTTTTCTTTTAATTCATCTTTTAAAATAAATTGCTCATTTAAAAAATCAATGACATCTAATCTTTGATTTATTTTTTGCGTATCAATTAATGGATATAAAATCCATTTCTTTAACATACGACTTCCCATCGCACTGCGCGCATGATCTAAAAATCCCCATAATGTTTGTGATTTCGATTGTGTGCGTAATGTCGATACTAATTCTAAGTTTTGTTTACTTGAATAATCCATTTGCAGACATGTATTTTCTTCCATTATTTCCACTTTACCTAAATGTGCCATACTTCTTTTTTGTGTATGATCCAAATAGTTTGTCAATAGTGCAAAACTTTCTACAATACGATGATCTTCTACTTCTTCCACTAATGATTTATACATTGTTTTTAATGGTGCATAATCAAATTCAGAAACTGTAATACGGTGCATTTGACTAATGACTTTATGATACATTTTTTCAAAGTCTTTCCCTACAATTACTTCTCTCACATTCATAGAAAGTAATGCTTTTTGTAATTCCTCTTTATTTTTAAAGATACAAGTAGCTATGACTTCTCCACATGTCATTTCACAATACGTAATAGCAAAACCAAATTGGTAATCATAAATACTAGCAATGTATACATTATTTTTTTCATCGCTTACTTCGTCCATAATTGTTCCTGGTGTGACTATTTTTACGACATCTCGCTTCACTATTTTTCCAGCGCTTGCTTCTTCTAATTGTTCCACAATAGCTACTTTATACCCTTTTTGCGTTAATCTTTGAATGTAGCCACTTGCTGCATGAAACGGGATTCCGCACATCGGTATCTTCTCTTCCACCCCGCCATTTCTTCCTGTTAATACTAAATCTAGTTCACTTGAGGCTTTTTTGGCATCTTCAAAAAACATTTCATAGAAATCTCCTAAACGATAAAATACAATACAATCTTGTAAGTTTTCTTTTACTTCTAAATATTGATTAATCATTGGTGTATACTTTTTCTCTGCCATAGTCAATTCTCCTCTATATCTTTGTTATTATAGCATAATTCACACAAAAAAAGCCGATGGTTTCATCGACTTTTTATATCTAGTTTTGTCCTGTGCAAGTATATCCATAACTTTCTAATTCGGTTGCGATAGCATCTGTATCAGCATAGTTATCTATTGCTCCTACTCCTAATGCATCTGTTTCAAAATCATACTCAGCAAAATCGATTGTTAGTGCGATTTTAATTGTTTGAGTATCCTCTTCTTTATCCAGTACATAGCTTACGCCTGCAAATTCATCATAGCTTGCAAAAGCTAATTCATTTTCTGCATACCATTCATCAAAGCTCATTCCTAAAGATTCTAATTCTTCCTCGCTAATAGTTTGTTCTAAAGAATTTGTAATACTAACTACTTCTTCTCCTTTTTTCGTATACGACTGACTTAACGTCATTCCTTCACTTGTGATCGAGCAAGTAACATCTGCACTTCCGCTACCTTGTGTTAAGAAAAATACAGCCGCCACTGCCACAATAATCACTAACCCAACTAATGCAATCATCATTTTCTTATTACTTTTTTTAGGAGGCATCATCTCTTCTTCTACTTCTTCGTAAAACTCTACTTCTACTTCATTGTCTTCATCTGCTTCTATTTCTTCAATTACTTCTACTACTTCT
>CAYJGK010000005.1:0-56837 GCA_964370065.1 uncultured Erysipelotrichaceae bacterium | reverse complement strand
TTCTACTTCATTGTCTTCATCTGCTTCTATTTCTTCAATTACTTCTACTACTTCTGCTTCATTATCTTCATCTACTTCTATTTCTTCAATTACTTCTACTACTTCTTCTTCTAATTCATTGTTCATTTCTTTACTCACTATGATTACCTCTATTTCTGAATCATTATTTCTACGTAGGCATCTCCTGCTCCACTTGCGGCTTTGACTCCTTTACCTTTCATTCTTAATTTCATTCCTGCATTCACGTTTGATGGTATTTTTAATTGCACATTATCATAAATACCTTCTACTTCTACAACACACCCTTGTTTTGCTTGTTGCTTCGTAATTTGCTGTTTCATGTAGATATCATTACCTACTCTACTAAATTTTGCATGTTTTTGAACATTCACTTCCACAAATAAGTCACCGATTTGTCCTGTTTGGCGATTCATTTCCCCATAGCCTGGAATACGAACGTGTTGTTTATCTTTAATTCCTGCAGGAATTTTCATATTCACCTTCATTTTCTTAAGCACATATCCGTTAGCGCTACGCTTATACGCATTCACTACAATACTTGTTGTCGTCCCTCTTATTGCTTCCATAAAACTAATTGATGTATGACTAAATTTGTTAATTGATACTTGTTGACGCTGTTGTGCACCGGCAAAGAACGAGAATATATCTTCAAAATCTTGTGCATTTCCTCCATACGTACGATATCCATTTTGTTGGTTAAACCCAGCACCTTGCATACCATCTCTACCAAATCGATCATAGCTAGCTCGTTTTTCAGAATTGCTTAATACTTCATTTGCTTCATTAATCTCTTTAAATTTTTCTTCTGCATCACTTGCTTTATTAATATCTGGATGATATTTTTTAGCTAGTTTACGATACGCTTTTTTTATTTCATCATCGCTTGCTGTTTTATTAACACCAAGCACTTCATAATAATCTCTTTTTCCCATTAGACCCTCCAAGCAGTACAATAATAGTAACACTAGTTTATCATATGTTCAAATAGTTCTTTATTCAAATCTACAATACTCATGCATGATAATTAGTATAATATGTGAATGTGAAAAAAAAGTGATAAACTAACGGTTTATCACTTTTATTCTTCTCCATCGGGTAATTTAAACACTTGGTCTCCTGCATCTTTAGTCGCTAAATACTTACCTGTCGCGTAGCGAATAATGTAATTGACATCATTTAAATTCTTTTTCTCTTCATTTAAATCTTCTTTTTTATCTAGTAATTCTTGTTGTTCGTGTTTCATACTGTCGATATTTTTATTATATGCAAACATCGTTTGTACTTCCCCTATCACACTAAAGACAAAGTATGATGATAAAGCTAACATGAATACACTAATGATGATATGTTTTTTTCTTTTTGCCATAGTTGTGACTCCTTATGTGTTAATTATACAATAATAAATTAAAATAAGTAAATGACAAATGTGATGTATTTTGTTTATAATAGTAAACATAACAGAAAAGAGGTTTTATATGAATACAATGATTTATTCCATTCCTGCTATTTTGATTGCAATTGTATTGCACGAATGGGCACATGGGTATATGGCTTATCGATTAGGCGACCAAAGTGCAAAATTAGATGGACGACTATCTTTAAACCCATTAAAGCACATAGACCCAATGGGTTTTATATTCCTTCTAGTATTTAATTTTGGTTGGGCTAAACCAGTTGGAGTAAACCCCCATTATTTTAAAAACCCTAAACTAGGAATGGCTCTAACCGCTTTAGCAGGCCCTTTAATGAATTTCTTAATTTCATTTTTAAGTATTTTTATTACTGTTTTTGTCTTATTACATGTAGGCGTACGTAATGAAGTGTCACAATACGTAATGCAAGTGCTGTATTATTTATCAATTATTAGTATTGGATTAGGGTTGTTTAATCTACTCCCGATTCCGCCATTAGACGGTTCTAAAATTTTATTTGCTTTATTGCCTGAAAAAATGTATTTTCACTATATGAAATATGAACGCTATGGATTTATCTTATTATTTATTCTTTTATTCACAGGCTTATTAAATAATGGGTTAAGTCAAATATTAATTGATGTCCACCAATTTTTGGAATCGATTGTATTTATGATACTGCTATAAGAAAAAGAGCTTTCGCTCTTTTTTTATTTTATTCTACTAAAGTCATGGATTTGCCAAACATGAATGTTCACTAATTCCACTTGTGAACCACAATATGCGCATACTTTATTGTTTTTATTTTTAATTTTAGCTCCACAATTTGGGCAGTTTGCAACATTATAAGTTGTCTGTTTTTGATCCTCTAATAAAGTTTCATCTTGAACAAACAATAATTCGATATTGTATTTCGTCTGTGTGCGATAGTGACTCTCTACTACAATTTGATTCGCTTCTTTTTTTTCATAAAAATAAGAAAGCGCACATTGTAAAACAATAGTACAAGTTCCTTCTTGCTTACGATACGAAAAAATTTCCATTTGATGCATTTGAATCGAAGAATATTTTTCTTGAACATGCGACATTTGGTTTCCTTTTATCATAAGATTCACTTTTGTGATTAATTCAGAAGATGCATATTGTAGTCGATTGATTTGTTCGTCGCTAATGGCTTGCAAAGCAGAAATCAACATTTGTGTTGCTCTATGTTTAAATTCATCATAATGAAAAGCAGGAAAATCGTTTGCAATCAAGGGTAAATAAATAGATGTCATACCTGATACAGATTGCACACTATTCGCTTCTATTTCTCTTTGTGAGGCTATAATCGTTTGTAAATCATCACTATTAAAATGCTGTTTTAAAAATTTTTTAGCTTTATAACGAATAACTAAAAAGCTGATACCTAAGACTGCTAATAAGGTAAAAAACACGACTAAAAACACATTCATTATTTAAGTTTCCACTGTTTGTATAACTGTTCTACCATGGCTACACAAGACTTTGTTTTATGAAGAGTCATCACATCACTTGCAACCTTATTTTCTTGTATACATTTATGGATATGGTTGATTTCAAATACAAATTCGCTTGTACATGGGAATTTGTGTGTTTCTACATTATCGCTAACGCATATCTGCACTTCTTCACTCTTCCAATAGTTTGGTATTTTAATACTTCCTTTCGTTCCATAAATAACCGCTTCATTAGGTAATAGCACATTCATTGCTATTGTTGAGGAAACTAGTATTTTTTTATCTAACACAAAACTAAACGTACAAATTTCATCGCTTTTATGGTGCCCACTCACTTGGCTACCGGCTGCCTGAATTGTTGTCTCTCCAAATAAGTATTGCATTAATTCTATTGTATAACTAGCACTACCATGTAAACACCCTCCACCTTGGTGGGCATCAAACATCCAGTGATCATCCTCAAAGCGAGCTAAAAAACTTGCTTTTAACTCAACATATTTCACTTCGCCAATCACACCTTCTTCTATTTTTTGTTTGACAAACTCGGTAGTTGGTAAAAACACTGACTTTTGTGCCTCCATAATGAATTTATTTTGCTTTTTAGCGAGTGCAAACAATTCGTCTACTTGCTTGCTTTCTAATACAAACGGCTTTTCAACGATCACATGTTTATTGGATTCTAATGCTTTTTTAGCGTCTCTATAATGAATAGCGTTCATTGTTGGGATATAAATCACATCAATATCTGGATCTAAAAACAATTCATCATACGTCGCATAATAACGTGGTATCTGCAATTTTTCTGCCATGTTTCTAGCTTGTATTTCGCTACGTGATGCAATCGCTACCACTTTTGCTTCTCCACTTTCTCTTACTCCTTGTACAAATCGTGCTGCAATAGACGCTGTACTTAATATTCCATAACGAATCATAATTTTCCCTCCTAGTAAATATGTTTCACTAAATGCTTTACAAAAAGTTCCATATACTCAATTTCTAATTCACTAAAATTGTTGAATTCATAGGAATCAATATCTAGTACCCCATATAAGTTATCATCAATGATAATTGGCACTACTAATTCTGAATTAGATGCCCCATCGCATGCAATATGACCAGGGAATTCATGCACATCTGCAACACACTGTGTGGTTTGCGACAGGGCTGCCTTTCCACATACGCCTTTATGTAAAGGGATATGCATACATGCTACTTTTCCTTGGAAAGGTCCTAATACTAATTCCTCTTTTTCAAATAGATAAAAACCTACCCAATTCACATGTTGTAAGGTTTGAAATAATAAAGCACTTGCATTACTTAAATTGGCAATAGTATTGGTTTCATTTTCTAATAAACTATCTAATTGTTTAATTAATAATTCATATGTTTCTTTCATGCTTTCTCCTTTACAAAATTCGTTATTCTGTAACTGTATTTTCTTCTTTTGGTTTTCTTTTTTCTTCTAATACTTCAAATACTAAAGTGGCTTCTTTTTTACTCACTTGTTTAGGTGTATCCAATACTTTAATCGTCAGTTCGCGATTCCCAAATTCAACTGTAATGATATCATTTACTTTTACATCCGTGCTTGGTTTCGCTCTTCTACCATTTACAATCACACGTTCTTGATCAGCTAACTCTTTTGATACACTTCTACGCTTTAATACGCGTGCTACTTTTAAATATTTATCTAATCTCATAAGTGTCTCCTATCGTATATAGTGTACCATAAAACAATGTCAACAAAACATTCATTTTATAGTTTGTCTATTAATTTTCTTTGAAACGAATATATACTTGCTCATTGTTATCGTCTATTTGTTTTGTTTTGATAAACCCTAAAGATTGATACATAGAAATGGCTTTCTTGTTTTCTTGGATAACTGATAAATACAAAATACTACAATGATACTCTTCATATAATTGTTCTATGATTATTTTCATGCCCTGCTTTCCATAACCCTTATTTTGATATACTTGATCTATCATAAAACGGTCTAACCAAACTTCTTCTTGTTGCTCTACATATTGAATGCCATGCATTGCAAAACCGATTAATTTATCTTGTAGATATATGCCATAAAAATGCCATTCCATATCATATGCATTGTTTAATGCATCTTGTAGACAATGTTCACTACTTTCGATATAACCTTTTTGATTGTCTGCTATTTGTAAGGTTTTAATTACATCCCAATCTTTTTGTGCGATTCTTTTACTAGTCAAACCTGTTTCCATATTGTTATTGCCTCCATTTGATTACAGTATATCACAAAGAACAAAAATCTACTTTAACGTGTTATCCCTTTCTTAGTTTCTTATTCCTTTACTATATTGTTACTTATAAAATAAAAAAACAATAAACTAAATATATAAAAATCCCACTCTTTGAGTGGGATCAACTATTATTTATCTTCATTTTTTAAAAATAAGTGTTTCGTATTGTTTGCAAAATTAACTAGCATTAACATGACAGGTACTTCTACCAACACTCCTACAATGGTAGCTAATGCCACTGGGCTTGTTGGACCAAATAATGAAATGGCTACAGCTACCGATAATTCAAAGAAATTAGAGGCTCCAATCATTCCAGCTGGTGCTGCTACATCGTGTTTTAATCCTATTTTTCTTGATACAAAGTAAGCAATTCCAAAAATTAACACGGTTTGAAGAATTAAGGGAATCGCAATCAATAAAATATGTAATGGATTTTGAATAATTACATTACCTTGGAATGAGAATAATAATGTTAGGGTACATAATAATCCGATAATAGTTATATTGTTGAACTTTTTAATAAAGACATTTTCAAAGTATTCTTTTCCTTTTTTCTTAACTAAGAAGTAACGTGTGCTGACTCCACTAATCAATGGAATCAGTACGAATAGTACAACTGATAAGATTAATGTATCCATTGGTACACTGACTCCACTCACTCCTAATAAGAAGGCAACAATTGGTGTGAATGCAAATAAAATAATTAAATCATTAGTTGCTACTTGTACAACTGTATACGCAGCATTTCCTTTTGTTAAATGACTCCATACAAATACCATTGCCGTACAAGGAGCAGCTCCTAATAATACAGCTCCAGCTAAGTAGTCAGTTGCTAGTTCCGGTGTAATAAACCCTTTGAATAATACAAAGAAGAATATCCAAGCTATACCAAACATAGTAAACGGTTTAATTAACCAGTTCACTATCCATGTTACAAATAAACCTTTTGGATTTTTACCCACGTTTTTAATGCTTTGGAAGTCGACTTTCAACATCATTGGGTAAATCATCATCCAGATTAATATCGCAATTGGAATGGATACTTTAGCATATTCAAATTGATTTAAGAAAGTTGGTATTTGTGGTAGGAAGGTAGAAATAGAAATTCCTAATACCATACAAATAATTACCCAAACTGTCAAATATCTTTCGAAAAATCCGATGTCTTTATTTTTTTTACTCATATAAGTCTCTCTTTCTAACATCAAATGTTTTTGATGTATTTCTTTAAAAGTTAACCACCTCGCGGTGGTTAATATATCAAATATTTTTGATATGAAAATAATAACATACCTTTTTTTACATTGCAAATATTATTATATTAATTTTTCACATTCACTAATTAACTGAATAATTAACTTTAAATATGTCCTACTTTTAGGAATAAAGGCACTAATACGATTGTTTTGATAAGATACTTTAATATCCACACTTAACGTTGTGACTCTTTCAAACAATGCCACACCATCTACTTGCTGGCTAAAGTACTCACTAAACTCTACTTTTACCCCTGTTTTCGTTTGACTAAATTGTTCAATATTTTTTTCATTTAAGAAAATATCTAATTGTTTTTTCTCAAATAACAATTCTACAGCTCTAGGTAATTTACCATGTGTGTCAACAATTTCTTCTTGCATGGCTAATAGATCTTGTTTTGTTTCCATCGCCTCTAGTTTTTGATATAGCGTAATTTTTTCATAATCTTGATCTTCAAATGATTCTGGAATATAAGCATCTACTTTCACATCCGCTTTTAATAATTCTTCTGTTTGTTCTAGCTTTATTCCTTTGCTTTCTTGAATTGCTTCATTCAACATTTCAATATACATATCCATTCCAACCGTATCAATAAATCCCGCTTGTTTAGGCCCTAACATATCACCTGCTCCACGTATGCTTAGATCACGTAAAGCAATTTTATAACCACTTCCTAATTTAGCGAATTCCTTCATTGATTGTAGACGTTTAATTGCGATTTCACTTAATTGTTTTTGTGGTGAATACATTAAATAGGCGTAGGCTAATCGATCACTTCTTCCTACGCGCCCCTTAATTTGATAAAGTTGTGACAAGCCAAAACGATCGGCGTCTTCTATTAAGATAGTGTTAGCATTAGGAATATCAATTCCAGTTTCAATGATGGTTGTACAAACTAAGACTTGATATTCTTTTTGTGTAAATTTCATCATTACATCTTCAATTTCTTCTTTCCCCATTTGGCCATGGGCAATTCCCACTTTTAATCCTTTGCATTTTTTTTGTAGTTTTCTTGCCACATTGTATATTTCTTTCACATTATTATATAAATAAAAAACTTGTCCATTTCTTGATAATTCTCGTTCTATTACTTCTGTAATTAATGTTTCGTTTTTTTCTATCACATACGTTTGAATGCTCATACGATTACTTGGTGGTGTATTTAATTGTGATAACTGTCTGATTCCTACTAGCGACATTTGTAAGGTTCGAGGAATGGGTGTGGCACTTAGTGATAAAACATCGACACTTGTCTTTAATTCTTTAATTTTTTCTTTATGTTCCACACCAAAACGTTGTTCTTCATCAATGATTAGTAATCCTAAATCTTTGAATTCTAACTGTTTAGAAAACAATCGATGTGTACCAATTAAAATATCGATTTTACCTTCTTTTAAATCGCGTTTGATTTCACTAAACTCTTTTGTGGAAATAAACCGATTCACTATTTTAATTGTGACTGGAAAGTTCATATATCTTTTTAATGCTGTTTTAAAATGCTGTTGAGACAAAATGGTAGTCGGGCATAAAAAGGCTACTTGTTTATTGTCTAATACAGCTTTAAACGCTGCTCTAAAGGCAACTTCTGTCTTTCCAAACCCAACGTCCCCAATTAATAGTCGATCCATAGGGACTGCCTTCTCCATATCAGTTTTAATTTCCTGAGTTGCTTGTTTTTGGTCGTGTGTTAAAGCATAGGAAAAATCATCTTCAAATTGATTTACAAAGGTATTATCCTTACTAAATGCATACCCAATATTTTGCTCCCTCAAAGAATATAACTTCACTAAACGTTCTGCTAATTCTTTTACATTTGCGCTTACTTTCGCTCTTGTTTTTTCCCATTCCCCACTACCTAATTTATGTAATTTAGGGACAGCCCCTTCTTTTGATACAAACTTACGAATGAGTTTAAACTGCTCTAAAGGAATTAATAATTCATCATTCCCTTTATACACAATACGTAAATAATCTTTACGTATTCCTTCTTTTTCTTTCGTAATAATCCCTATATATTGTCCTACTCCATATAACTTATGAACGATATAATCGCCATTATGTAATTCTAAATAATCATGCAATACTTCTGCTTCTTTAAACTTATTATTTTCTTTTCTTTTTCTTTGATCCACATTAAAAATATCTTTTTCACTCAGCCATAATATTTTTTCATCAGTTGCTTTAAATCCTTCTACTAAGCCTACTTCCACTAAATGAATTCCCTGTTCAAGATGTAATACTTCATCATAACTAAGATTCATATTATATAAGATATTCTTAATCTTTTCTTTTTGCATCACACTAATATCCATATAAATAGCATAGTCTTTAGCTTGATGAATGAACTCTTTTAACTTTTGTTCAATGGATAATTCGCTTTGTTCAATACTTTCAATATTAGAAAATATAGGGTGTCGTTCATGTACAAAGCGATGTACATGCATTATATCTTTCTCATATTTATGAATATCGTTAGCGCTATTATATAAAGCAATACTATGGTTCATGGATTCTAACTCTTGTATATACGAAATATTCTCACGCATTGTATGCTTAAATGAATTTTCTACTTCTTCCATCGTGCTTATAATAATATCTTTAGATTGTATATAATCCACTACACTAAATTGTTGTAATAATAAAGCATAGTATTTATTTAATACAGGTTCTTTTATTTCATTTTGAATATATTCTAACTCTTTCCCTAATTTATCTTTTAATTCGGGATGAATGTTTTCTTCTATTTTCTCTTGTAATACATTTTGTAAGTATGCTTTTTGTGTTTCACTTAATAAAAAATCACTAGCTGGAATTATCGTTGCTTCTTGTAGAGTTTGTATTGTTCTTTTCGTTTCAATATCATAAAAACGAATACTATCTATTTCATTATCAAAAAATTCAATACGCAAAGGATATTCATAATTGATAGAAAACACGTCAATAATTCCTCCTCTGCTTGCATAGCATAAAGGTTGGTCTACATAACTTGTTTTGTTGTATCCAGCTTTATATAGATGTTGTTTCATAGCATCAAAATCATAAGTGTCATTAACTGAAATAGATATACTATATTGAGAAAAGACTTCTGGATCAGCTAAGAATTTAGTGTACCCTTCTGCATGCGTAATACAGACATACGTATCTTTGTTTTGAAGAGTGTATAGTGTTTCTATCTGTTTGGCTAATAGTTCAGGAGAAGCTGCAATAGAGGCTACACGCAAACTTCCCTCTACGCCAAAAAGCAGCACATCTTCTTGTAGGAGGGGGGCTAATCTCTCATATAAGTTTTGTGCTGTATATAAATTGTTTTTCACAATCAATATTCTTTTTTTGTTTTTTTGATAAGAACTAGCAATCATTAGCACTTCTTCATTCAAACTTAAATTTCCTAAATGATCGCTACGATTATGATAGGCTACAAACGCTTGATTTTTAGCTAGTTTCTTAAATAGTTGTTTCATACCTTCACCTACTTTTTATTAAATTGATTCATTGTTTCATCAAAACTGTTATGCAAGAAAAACAGAGCTGCATTTTTAGTGTTTACTAATGCCTCTTCAAAATCGGCAACTTCTTCTTTTCTAAATTTAGATAACACATAGTCAGCAGTTGGTATTTTTGCATCTCTTCCTATTCCCATACGAATACGATTAAATTGTTGGGTTCCAATATGTTGAATGATACTCTTCATTCCGTTTTGTCCCCCTGCACTACCTTTTGCACGCAAACGAATCTTACCAATTGCTAAGTCTAAATCATCATAAATTACAACAATATCTTCTACATCAATTTTGAAGAAATCCATGATGGCACGAACACTTTCACCACTTAAATTCATATAGGTTTGCGGTTTTAAAAGAATAACTGGTTCCCCTTTATAATTAGTTTTAGCGTATAACCCTTTTCCTTTATTTTGATTAATAGAAACGCGTAGTTCATTAGCAATTAAATCTAATGCCATAAATCCAGCATTATGTTTTGTTTGTTCATAATCTCTACCTGGATTTCCTAATCCTATAATTAACTTCATAAGTACTCCTCTATTTATTTTTCACTCTATTGATTTCATCTATTATATGTTTGTATTGCATACAAACAATTTCATTGACCTCTTCTACTTGCATCAATTTATTCGCTACAATCACAATACTTAAATCAGCATGGACAATAACTGAAATATGTCCATACGCTAATCGCTTTGAAAGAATCAATTCATATATAATGTATTGATTTTCTTTGATTCCCGTAAATCTAGACGTGATAATCGCTCGATGTTTTGTTGCCATATATGTCCTTATTCCTTTGTCTCTATTTTACTATACGTTTGATACAACTTCAAATAATACATATTGAACTTTAGTAGTATACCCAAATATTATTGTTTTGACAATCCTTATATAATAGAAATGAATACATAAAAAAAGTATCTACTCTTATTGTAGATACTTTTATAAACTTGTTAAATAGAGCAGTCCATAATAATTTAATAAACTTGTAAAGATTACAAAGACAATGAAACGATTGTCATTTACTGTTTTACTAATGGTTTGTATTTTGGCGAAAATGATTAAAATAAAAATAAATGGATAAAAATGAAAAGGTAAAGCTATTCCTAATACAACTTGGTACATTTTCACAAATATTGAATCAAACGAAAGCTTCTTTATATGATTTTTTTTATTAGAAAGTAATAAATGATAGGAAACGAATGTCGGTTGACTCAATATTGTAACTAATAAAATAATAGTTAACATACGTAAAGGAACTGAGTAAATGATTGCTGAAGCATTGATCATGGCAAGCGTACACAAATAGAAAGTAAAGGCATAATGAATCATTTGATCCAATAAATAAATCATACGTATATTCCATATGGTATGTTTCACTTTTAACTGTATACTAACCTTAATTAAATCCACCAAAATATGACTTAGGCATATCATAATCACAATTAATAAGTTTTGTGTACCAAAACCTAGTAGTGCCCATGCAATAAAGTGCGGAATCGCGTACATTACATTGTGAAAAGAATACAACTGAACGGTATTTAAATTTTTTTTATTGAATAAATAATTGTAGAATGTATAGTCTCCTAAAAAATGAGCAATATACATAGTCACTAAAAAATATGTCATATTTTTCTCCATTTATATTTTTTCTATACTTTTGTACAATTATTGTATGCTTTTTTTTTTAAAAGATACACCATTTTTTCATTTATTGTGTGATTTATACATTTAATGAATAGTTACGTATACTATACACATAACATAATAAAAAAGTCCTACCTTTATTCTTCGGTATTAGGACTTTTTTTATAATAAACAATGATAGCAATTAAACCCAATACGCTAATTGTACTCCAAATATGAGTTAGTCGGTCTGTATTCTCATTTAATTTTACTTCATTATATATTGCTAATTCTGTATTGGCTTTGATATCTTGCGGTTGATTTATAAAAACAAATAGAGCACAAATTGACAAAATAGTTAAACTTTTTATAATTTTTTTCATCCTATATTTTCCTTAATTACACCTTGATTATAGTTCTTTTATCTATTTTTTCACAGTGATAATTGTAATTGTTTTTTTTCTAATTTCACTAGTCTTATTACATTTATAAAAAAACTCCATGCCTTTATGCATGAAGTTTTATGATTACTCTACGTATTTGATTTTTAAACGTCTTTGGTTTCCTTCCCCTTCTGAAACTGTTTTCACATGCGGGAAGTTACTTAAATAATTATGAATTGCTTTTCTTTCATCATTTGGCATGGGATCTAATATTGCATCTGTTTTGGTGCGAACAACTGTTTTTGCAATGCGTTGTGCAACAAAACATTCTTTCTTATATTTTTTATCTTTATAACCATTAACATCTACTAATACACTTACTCTTTTTTTAAAGTAACCTGATACTGCAGATTTTAATACCGTATTAATAGCTTGTAAAGTTTGTCCATTTTTACCAATGATAATACCATTGTTAGCACCATTTAAAGTTACTTTATAGAAGTTGTTATCTTCTTCCATTTCAATTGCCATATCCATAGCAATGCCATCGAAATAGCGCATTAAATATTCATAGATAAAATCTTTGATATCTGCTTTCGTATAAGCACTAATCGTTACTTCTTTACCCATTCCTAAAAAACCTGCTTTTTCTTCTACAATTGTATACGTAATATCTTCTACACTACTATTTTTTTCTTGTGCAACTTTGTTTAGCACTTCTTCAAGTGTTTTTCCTGTATAAGATTTCATAGTTTTCTCCTACATATCTTTAATAAAGAATTTTTGAATAACAATATTTTGAATGATTCTTGTGAATGCACTTACCATCCAATAAAATGACATCCCAACTGGCCAGTTAATAGATAAGAAAGCAATCATAATTACTGACATATAAGTCATCATATTTAAAGAGTTACCCATTGGGTTTTCTTTTTTATTTGGGTTTGCATAATCTTTTGTTTTAATATTTTGTTTTTTCTTACGTCTAGATTGTAAGTATTGAGGAATTTTTAACGATAAGAATTGGAAGATAATCATTAATACGAAAATAGAAATAATCGCTATTGAATGCTCACCAAACTTTGTAATGGAATCCATTGGTGTTAATGTTAAATCAATTCCTAAGAATGTTCCTTCTACTACTGCTTCTGCTCTCATTACTGCTTGGTATACCGAGAAAATGATTGGTAATTGTAATAGCATTGTGATAATTGAACCAAATGGGTTAATATCATGTTTTTTGTAGATTGCTTGCATTTCAGCACCTTGTTTTAATCTACTATTTTGATCTGTTTTCCCTGCATATTTAGCTTGAATTCTTTGGATTTCAGGCTGTAATGCTTGCATTTTTTGTGTAGCGACTTGTTGTTTAATCGATACCGCTGCCATCCCAAAGTTTAATAAGAATGTAACGGCAATAATCCCTATCCCTGCATCTGAGTATTCAGCAATTAAGTTAATTAATTGAGCAACTGGCCAAACAAAAATATTGAACCAACTCTCTGATACTGAAGTTGTAAACGGTGTTTCCAAAGTAATTAACATACTTTCGATAATTTGACCATTAGAATCTCTAACGCTTGCACATGCTGTTACAAACATTAATAGTAAGACACTCACAAAAAATAGTTTTTTGTTGTCTTGCATAAATTTTTTCATAATTTCTCCTTCTTATAAATTTAGTTACTTTTCTATTTTAACTTTTTTTGCCTTATTATACAATCTTTCCAGTACTTTTTTATTAAAAATATAGTCATTTTCTATATATTTCTCTTTTATTAAAATAATTGTATCGAATTCCTCTTCATAATTGTAAATTTCTTGTACCATCATCCGTATTTGTCTTTTTACTTTATTACGCACTACAGCATTTCCAATTTTCTTTTTTACTGTAATACCTATTCTAGATTTCTTTTCTACTCTTGGTTTAATATATAAAACAATAGCTGGATCTACAATAAATCTTTTATATTTTATTATTTTTTCAAATTCTTCAGACTTTTTTACTCTATATTCTTTTTTCATAAGACCCTCCTTTAGATACAAAAATAACTTCAGTTTAACTGAAGTTACTTTTACTTTTTTAAGCTGATAATACTTTTCTACCTTTTTTACGACGACGTGCTAATACATTACGTCCTCCTGGTGTTTTCATACGAGCTCTAAATCCATGAGTTTTTTGATGTTTTCTCTTACATGGTTGATACGTTCTTTTCATAAAGGACACCTCCAATTCTTTTTACATTTTTTTAATCAACATTGCCCTATGATTATAACTAATATAAATTCATAAGTCAATTAAAAGTTAATAATAAATCAACAAGTTAGTTTTTCTATTAAAATAAGGCTTATTTTACGTATTTATTTAAGAATTTAAACATTGTTTGATAGTAATATTCACTCTCTAAATAGCGTCCAGCAGTATGATCTGCTCCTTTAATAATCATTTTTTCTTTTTCTCCAGAATAGGAATGATATAATTCTTCTAGCATATACGGTAAAACAAATCCATCCGCATCGCCATGCGTGAATAGAATAGGAACATTTGATTGTTGCAACGCATCAATAGGAGAGGCATCACGTAAATTATAACCGGCTTTCATTTCTGCTACAGCTGATGAAATATTTAAAATAGGGAAAGAAGGTAAACCAAAACGATAGTCTAATTGTTCAACAAACATTTGATAAGCATTCGTATAACCACTATCTTCTACTATTGCCACAACATTATTTGGTAAATCTTTATCGCCAGCACTTATCATAACAGTTGCTGCTCCCATCGAAGAACCATGTAAAACAATTTGTACATCATCATAGTTATCATTAATATATTTTGTCCAATCCACAATATCAATTGCATCAAAGTAACCCATTGAAATATATTCACCACTTGATTCATTATGTGCGCGTAAATCAGGTGTTAATACGTTATATCCTTGTTCATAAAATTTAGCAGCAATATCTAATATATCTAAATGACTTGAAGTATATCCATGAACAATAATGACCCATTTATTAGAATCATTCTCAAATATTTTAGCGTATAAAGATTCATGATCAAATGAATCTATTCTCACTTCTTTAGTTAAGTGATTATTGATTAACTGTTCTACTTCTTCTTTTGCTATTTCTCTTGCAAGTATTTCTTTTTCACTTTGTACATAAGTAGGGGACTTGTCATCTATTAAATCTACAGGTTTTCTACCAATTGCATATTGTGTAAAATAATCTCCTACAAAATATCCTCCAACTATTAATACGATTAAAAAAGTTAAGATACTTCCAATTATAATTTTCTTTTTCATAAAAATCTCCTATATTCAAAAAGCAATTATATAGTAAATAAACAAGAATTACAAATGACTTATGACATAGTTAAAAATAAAGAATTTAATATATTACAAAAAGTTTTCAACAACTAAAAAAAACATGTGGAAAAAAAATAGTTAAATTTAATAATGTTTATAACTTTTTATATTTATCAACATTATTTATACACCTAGTTTTCCACATCTTGTGGAAAACTGTTAAAATCATTTTAAACCCTTTAAAATAGCCTTATTTAATATTTTTAAGTTGTTGATATTTAACAGTAAAACTTTTTTTAAAGGTTTTATTATTTTTTTTTTCCACATGGATATTATTTATCCACACAACAAACCTAGTTTTCCACACTAAAAAGATGTGGAAAATTCACAAACCCTTTATATAAAGACTTATTGTGTCTATTCATATTGTGGATAAATATTTTGTCTATTTTTTTTTATGGAATTATCTTTTTTTTTATTATAAAATAGTGATACAGCAGGAAAATAAAACGGGGTAATAATATGATACAAGATAATACTTCTCAAGTTTGGGAATACGTCTTATCGACGGTTCAAAACGATGAAAAATTTGATACAACGACCTTTTCAACATATATAAAAGACTCAAATTTATATGATATTCATGACGATACGGCAATTGTTAGTGTACCTTTTACCACATCAAAAAATTTCTTTGATGGAAATAAAGAGTACTTCGAATCACTTTTACAAGATAGACTAAATAAAGCTGTTAAAATAAGAGTTTTATCTGTAAAAGAATTAAATCATAACAATGCGAAAACACAAGATTATAGTTTTATATATGAAAATGGAAATAAAATAAGAAAAGAAAATACATTTGAAAATTTTATTCAAGGAAAATGTAATAAAGCTGCTTATGCTTCTTCTTTTACATGTGTTTCTAATTTTGAAATGGAAGGATTTAATCCTTTATTTCTATATGGTAATTCTGGATTAGGAAAAACACATTTATTACATGCTATTTGTAATTACTTAAAATTGAAAGAACCAGATAAAAAATATTTATATATAGATGGTAATGACTTAATTAGTTTAATTATTGACTCATTGTATAAGAAAAAAAGTGATCTTTTAATTAAAGCCATGACTCAATTAGATTATTTATTAATAGACGACATCCAACATTTAGCAAAAACTAACGATTCACAAGAATTATTCTTCAATATTTATAATAAGTTAATAGCTGATAATAAAAAAATTATATTAACAAGTGATGTTTACCCATCTGAATTAAATAATATCAACAATCGTATTATTAATCGCTTTACTTCTGGTTTATCGATTGGAATCGATTCACCAGAATTTGAGACAGCTGTTAATATCTTACGTAAAAAACTAAATATTAGACAAGAAGAAATTAATATTAATGAAGATGCTTTATATTATATTGCCCGTAAATTTAATGAAGATGTACGTAAATTAGAAGGCGCATTAAATGAATTAATATTTAAATCTATTTTATATGGTGAAGAGATAATTGATGAAGAATTTGCTACAAAATGTTTTAAAGACAATCCTATTTCGCAAAATAATGATGAAGTAACACCTAATAAAATAAAAAAAGTAGTATGTAGTTACTATAATATTACTAAAAAGCAAATAGAATCAAAATCAAGAACAGCTGATATTGCAAATGCTAGGCATATTGCAGTCTATTTATGCCGTGATTTATTAGATTTGCCATTTAAGAAAATAGGTGGTGAGTTCGGTAATAGGGATCATTCAACAATTATGTCAAGTTATGAGAAAATGAATAAGTTATTAAAGACAAAAGAGTCTTATCAAAAAGCTTTAATCCAAATTAAGCAAAAATTGAATGTGGAATAATTACCACTATCTATACACATAAAAAAATGTTAGAATAGTAGTATAAATAAAGGCTTATTTATACTTTTCCACAATTTCCACACACTAATAATAATATATACTTTAAAAATACTTATAAGGAGGAATACCATGTATTTCAAAATAAATAAAAAAGAATTCTATGATGCGTTAGCAATCGTATCTCGTGCCATTTCAAATTACTCGCCTTTACCAGCTTTCTCTGGTATTAAGTTTGAAGTGACTCATCAAAGCATTACATTAATTGGTAGCGATTCGGATATTTCTATAAAAAATGAAATTTTATCAAATGAAGAGAATCAATTAATTATTGAACGTGAAGGGAGTATCGTTATAGAGTCTAAATATATTTTAGATATTGTACGCAAAATTGATACAGAAATTATTGAAATAGAAGTATTAGATGGATGTACTACTAAAATTAGTGGACATAACTCTGAATATAAAATTAATGGTATGTATGCAAATGAATATCCTCTATTAGATTTTTCACCTTGTGAAGATACCTTTACTATGGAATCTAGTGTTTTAAAAAATATTATTCAAGAAACTACTTTTGCAACTAGTGAAAAAGAAACTAAACCTGTTTTATCTGGTGTGAACTTCTCATGCCATGATCATACCTTAACTTGTATCGCAACAGATAGTTATCGCTTAAGTAAAAAAGTAGTAAAAATAGAAAATAAATTAAATTTTGATATTACTATTCCTGCAAAAGGACTAAATGAAGTTTTAAAATCATTAGATAAACAAGATACTATTACAATTAGTTTATCAAATAAAAAAATCCAATTTATTTTAGATCATGTAATGATTCAAACTCGTTTAATTGATGGTGTGTATCCAGATACTTCTAAATTAATTCCTGATAGTTTTATGTATCAATTAACAGTAGATTCAAAAGAAATTTTATCAGCTATTGACCGCATTAGTTTTATTAAAAATGATGGAGTGAGTGTGATTCGTTTAAATTTAAGTAAAAACGAATGTGTCTTATCAAGTAAATCAAAAGAAGTAGGAAGTGCCATAGAAGAACTTTCTACGGCTTCTTACGAAGATGAAGTATTAGAGATATCATTTAATGGAAAATATGTTTTTGACGCCTTAAAGGTGGTTAAAAGCCAATTAGTGAGCATTTCATTTAATGGAGAGATGCGTCCTTTTGTAATAAAAGCAATTGACGATGAAAATTTAATTCAGTTAGTCTTACCAGTACGTACTTATGCATAAGATAAAAAAGAAGTAAAATATATGTATTTTACTTCTTTTTTTATGTATATATCGACTCAAAACATAGTATATATATATATATTATGGTATAATGAAAAGGATGTAAAATGAGGTAAAATATGAAAATAGAAATACAAACAGAGTATATCACATTAGGACAATTTTTAAAGTTAGCAGATATTATTTCAAGTGGTGGGGAAGCTAAATTCGCTGTTAAAGAACTACATATTGAAGTAAATGGAGAACTAGAAAATCGTAGAGGTAGAAAGTTATATTCAAATGATGTCATTGTAGTAGAAGGTAATGAATTTAGTATTCAATGATTTTAAAAAAAATAAGACTTAGAAACTTTAGAAATTACAAGAGTAATGAGATTTTTTTTCAAAATGGTATTCATTTTATAAGTGGTAAAAACGGACAAGGAAAAACAAATTTATTAGAAAGTATGTATTTCTTATCTTGTACAAAAAGTCATCGTACAAATCAAATAGCTGATTTAATTAATAAAGAAGAAAATTCATTTATGATTGAAGGAATTGTACATAAAAAAGGTAAACATATAAATATGAAATGTGTCACACAAAAAACAGGTAAGCATTTATTTTTATATAATCAACCTATTTCTAAAGTAAGTGAATTTATTGGTGTATTGAATGCTGTTTTATTTTGCCCAGATGATTTGCATTTATTTCAAGGTACACCAAAAGCGAGAAGAAAATTTATTGATTTAGAATTAAGTAAGTTATCAAAATCGTACATGTATAAATTAAATAAATATTCAAAACTTTTAAAAGAAAGAAATGGATATTTAAAAAAAGGTAATATAGATGTTCATTTTATTGAAATATTAAATGAACAAATGATTGATTTACAAGTATCAATCATGACACAAAGAATTAAGTTTATTCAACAAATGATTGATCAAAGTAAACAATTTTATACATTATTAAGTGAAGACAATACACAAATTTCTTATGATTATCAAGGGTTTGTGGCATATAGTGATATTGATAGTATGAAAAAGAATATGAGAGAAAAATATGAAAATAGTTTGGAAAGAGATCAATTATTAAAGCAAACAACATATGGTATTCATAAAGATGATTTTATATTCTTAATGAATGGATATGAAGTATCAACCTATGCCTCGCAGGGGCAAAGACGTAGTTTAATGTTAGCTTTAAAATTAGGAATTGTTGAAAGTATATACAAGATTACTAATACGTATCCCATTTTATTATTAGATGATGTATTTTCAGAACTGGATGAAAGTAGAAGATTAAAATTATTATATTTATTAAATGAGGATATTCAAATTTTTATTAGTGCAACAGAGCCAATAAAAATAGATGGCAAAGCAATTTATTATTATGAAGTAAAAGATAATGAAATTTGTTTATGTAAGGAGGAATAAGTATGGCAGAAGAAAAAGTGATACATTCATATACCGCTGATGATATTCAGGTATTAGAAGGTTTAGAGGCAGTACGTAAAAGACCAGGTATGTATATTGGTACTACATCTGAAAGAGGATTACACCATTTAGTATGGGAAATAGTAGATAATTCAATTGATGAAGCATTAGCAGGTTATGCTAGTGACATTACTGTAGCAATTGAAAAAGGCAATGTGATTCGTGTAGAAGATAATGGACGAGGAATGCCTACTGGAATTAATCAAAAAACAAATGTTTCAGCAGTAGAAACTATTTTTACTGTCTTACATGCTGGAGGTAAATTCGGTGGTGGTGCTTATAAAGTTTCAGGAGGATTGCATGGAGTAGGTGCAAGTGTTGTAAATGCATTAAGTACATGGCTAGAAGTAGAAGTTCATCAAGCAGGGCATATTCATGCTATGCGTTTTAGTGCTGGAGGAAAAGTAGAAGCCCCTTTAAAAATAATAGGAGAATCTGATAAGCATGGATCTATTGTAAGATTTAAAGCAGATCCAACAATTTTTACTGATACTACAATATATAATTTTGATACATTAAATGGAAGGATTCGTCAATTAGCTTTCTTAAATAAAGGAATTCGTTTAATTATTCGTGATGAAAGAGAAGAAGAAGTAAAAGAAATTGTATATTATTATGAAGGTGGTATTAAAGAATATGTTACTTTCTTAAATAAAAATAAAGAAGTAATTAATGAAGATGTCATTTATGTAGAAGGGGAAGAAGATGGAATTATAGCGGAAATAGCATTCCAATATAATGAAGGTTTTATGCCTTCTGTATATTCATTTTGTAATAATATTAATACTGCAGAAGGTGGTATGCACGAAGATGGATTTAGAGTTGCATTAACTCGTATTATTAATAAATATGCAAGTGATAATGGATTACTTAAGAAAGATGAAAATTTTAATGGAGATGATGTAAGAGAAGGAATTACTGCTATTATTTCTGTGAAACATCCAAATCCACAGTATGAAGGACAAACAAAGACGAAATTAGGAAATAGTGAAGTGCGTAAAATTGTATCTTCTATTCTAACAAGTCAATTAGAACGTACTTTTGCTGAACAGCCAGCGGTTGCAAAAGCTATTGTTGAAAAAGCGACATTAGCGAATAAAGCTAGAATCGCTGCTAAAAAAGCAAGAGAGTTAACTAGAAGAAAAAATGCATTAGAAATTTCATCATTACCAGGTAAATTAGCTGATTGTTCAAGTAAAGATGCAAGCGAATGTGAAATTTATATAGTCGAAGGGGATTCAGCCGGAGGAAGCGCTAAACAAGGCCGTAATCCGATGTATCAAGCTATTTTACCATTACGTGGTAAAATTTTAAATGTTGAGAAAGCTAGAATTCATCGTGTTTTCGATAATAATGAAATTCGTTCTATGGTGACTGCATTTGGTTGTGGGTTTGGTGATGAAATCGATATTTCTAAAATTAGATATCATAAAATTTGTATTATGACCGATGCCGATGTGGATGGAGCTCATATACGTACACTACTATTAACGTTCTTATACCGCTTTTTAAGACCGGTAATTGAAGGTGGTTATATTTATATTAGCCAACCACCTTTATTCAAAGTGCAGCGTGGAAATAATATTAAATACGCATATTCAGAAAATGAAATGGAAACGATTCGTAATGAGTTCGGAGATAAAAGTAAAATTCAAAGATATAAAGGATTAGGAGAGATGAATCCTGATCAATTATGGGAAACAACAATGGATCCTGAAAATAGATTGTTAAAACAAGTAACAATTGAAGATGCTATTATCGCAGATGAAATATTTTCAATGTTAATGGGTGATGAAGTAGAACCACGACGTAAATTTATTCAAGAAAATGCAGTCTACGTTAAAAATTTAGATATATAGGAGGAAGCTTGATGCAAGACAAAAATGAAGTAATTAAATATGACATTGTCCAGGATATGAAAGAATCATTTCTTGATTATTCAATGTCAGTAATCGTATCTCGTGCTTTACCTGATGTTAGAGATGGTTTAAAACCAGTACATAGACGTATTTTACATTCCATGCATGATTTAGGAATTACAGCAGATAAACCTTATAAAAAGTCTGCTAGAATAGTGGGAGATGTAATAGGTAAATATCACCCACATGGCGATAGTTCAGTATATGATGCTATGGTAAGAATGGCGCAAGATTTCTCATATCGATATCCTTTAGTACAAGGTCATGGTAACTTTGGCTCTATGGATGGAGATGGTGCCGCTGCAATGCGTTATACCGAAGCACGAATGTCTAAATTAGCTATGTCTTTAATTGAAGATATTAATAAAGATACAGTTGATTTTGCACCTAACTACGATGGAGAAGAAACAGAACCAACTGTTTTACCAAGTAGATTCCCAAACCTATTAGTAAATGGATCAATGGGAATTGCTGTAGGGATGGCTACTAATATACCGCCACATAATTTAAGTGAAACAATTGATGCTACTATTGCGATTATGGAAAATCCTGATATTACAGTATTGGAAATTATGGAAAATTATATGTTTGGTCCAGATTATCCAACTGGTGGAATCATCTTAGGAAGAAGTGGAATTAAACAAGCATTTGAAACAGGTAGAGGTAGTGTAGTGACACGAAGTCGTGTAAATGTAGATGAAAAATCAAATGGAAAAACAACACTAACATTTACTGAAATTCCATATCAAGTTAATAAATCAAACTTAGTCTCTAAAATTGCAGACTTAGTGCGTAATAAAGAAATTGAAGGTATTACATCATTAAATGATTTTTCAAATCGTGATGGAATTCAAATCGTATTGGAGCTAAGAAAAGATGTACAAGCTGATGTTGTATTAAATCAGCTATATCGTTTAACACCATTACAATCAAGTTTTGGTGTGAATATGTTAGCTTTAGTCAATGGTGCTCCTAAGCAATTAGGAATTATTGAAATTTTAAAATGTTATATCGATCATCAAATAGAAGTAACAGAAAGAAGAACACGCTTTGATCTTAAAAAAGCAGAAGATCGTGCTCATATTTTAGAAGGATTACGTGTTGCTTTAGATCACATTGATGCGATTATCGCATTAATTAGAGCGAGTAAAGACGATGCTAGTGCTACAGAAGGATTAATGAATGAATTTAAATTATCAGCTATTCAAGCAAAAGCAATTTTAGATATGCAATTTAGAAGATTAACAGGGTTACAAAGAGAAAAAATTGAAGAAGAATACAATAATTTGTTGGCTATTATAGTTGATTTGAAGGATATATTAAGTAATAATGATCGTGTATTAACGATTATTAAAGAGGAATTAATTGCAGTTAAAGAAAAATTTGGTGATAAACGTCGTACGGAAATTAGTAATCAAGAAATTAATATTGAAGATGAAGATTTAATTCCAGTTGAAGAAATTGTAGTATCGATGACAAGCACTGGCTATATTAAACGAATTCCTATTGATACATATCGTACCCAAAATAGAGGTGGACGTGGTGTAAAAGGAATGAGTGTAAATGAAGATGATGTAGTTGATTTATTAATTACTATGTCAACACACGATCATTTATTAATGTTTACTAATTTGGGTAAAGTATATCGAATGAAAGGATATCGTTTACCAGCTGGAAGCCGTACTTCAAAAGGGTTACCGGTTGTAAATTTATTAAATTTAGAAGATGGTGAGAAAGTAAAAGCATTAGTACCTTATAATGAGGAAGATGAGGCTAAATTCTTATTCTTTGTGACGATCAATGGATTAGTAAAACGTACACCAATAAGCGAATTTGAATCTATTAGACAAAATGGAAAAATTGCAATTACATTAAAAGAAAACGATGAATTATTAGGTGTAAAAGCAACGGATGGTGATACAGAAATCATTATTGCTGGATCAAATGGTAAAGCTGTTCGTTTCAGTGAAGTAGGAGTTCGTTCAATGGGACGTTCTGCAAGCGGAGTGAAAGGATTTAATACAGATGGATCTACTGTAATTGGTGTAGCCACTAATAAAGAAGGAAAATACTTATTATCAGTCAGTGAAAACGGATATGGTAAGAAAACACTAGTGGATACTTATCGTCTGACAACAAGAGGAGCAAAAGGAGTTAAAACAATCAATATTACTGAAAAAACAGGTAACTTAGTTACGGTTCGTGCAGTAGATGGAGAAGAAGATTTAATGATTATTACGAATGAAGGAATTATTATTCGTATTTCTCTTGAAAAAGTTGGAGTTTACAGTAGAAACACGCAAGGAGTTCGCTTAATTAATGTAAGTGAGGAACAAACTGTTTCTAAAGTAGCGGTTGTACAAAAAACAGAAGAATGTGAAGAAGAAGTAGAAGGAATTGTAGAAGATACAAAAGTAGAAGAATAATTGACTAAATAGTTGAACTATGGTAAAAATAGATAAAGCGTTGAATAGGATAAGTAAGCAAAGATGTTTGACAGAGAGTTGATGGCTGGTGCGAATCAATAGACTATGTGCTGAAATCAACCTAGGAGTGAATCAATGAATGAAGTAGTTGATTCCGGTAGTACCGTTATCACTTTAAGGACTCAAGTAGTTAAAGAAGGGTGGCACCACGATAGTAATCGTCCCTTTAATGCCACCCTTTTTATATTTTTAAGGAGAAAAAAACATGATTGATATTAAATTAGTAAGAGAAAATCCAGAATTAGTAAAAGAAAATATGCGTAAAAAATTTAGAGATGCAAAATTGCCGTTAGTTGATGAAGTATTGGCTTTAGATGTAGAAGCAAGAGAAATTCAAACAAAAGCAGATAATTTGCGTGCAAACCGTAATAAATTCAGCAAAGAAATAGGTGCATTAATGGGCCAAGGATTGAAAGAAGAAGCAAATAATAAAAAATTGGAAGTACAAGCTATGGCGGAAGAATTAAAAGCGCTAGAGGCAAGAGAAAACATTGTTTCTGAAAAAGTAAAAGAAATTATGATGGCTATTCCAAATATCATTGATCCAAGTGTACCAATCGGAAAAAATGATGAAGATAATGTGGAAATTAAAAAGTATGGGGAACCAATTGTTCCTAGTTATGAAATTCCATATCATTTTGATATTATGGACTCATTTGATGGAATTGACTTAGATGCTGCTAGAAAAGTAGCAGGGAATGGATTCTATTATTTAATGGGAGATATTGCACGCCTACATTCAGCAGTAATTACCTATGCTAGAGATTTTATGATTGATAAAGGATTCACATACTGTATTCCGCCATACATGATTCGTAGCGATGTTGTGACAGGTGTTATGAGTTTTGCGGAAATGGAAAGTATGATGTATAAAATTGAAGGCGAAGATTTATACTTAATTGGTACAAGTGAACATTCAATGATTGGTAAATATATTGATACTATTATTGATGAAAATACATTGCCTCAAACGATGACAAGCTACTCACCTTGTTTCAGAAAAGAAAAAGGGGCACACGGAATTGAGGAACGTGGGGTGTACCGAATTCATCAATTTGAGAAACAAGAAATGATAGTTGTTTGTAAACCAGAAGAATCAATGGAATGGTATGATAAAATGTGGCGATACACAGTGGAATTATTTGAAAATTTAGATATTCCAGTTCGTACATTAGAATGTTGTTCGGGTGACTTAGCTGATCTTAAATCAAAAAGTTGTGATGTAGAAGCTTGGAGTCCAAGACAACAAAAATATTTTGAAGTAGGAAGTTGTTCAAATTTAACGGATGCACAAGCTAGACGATTAAAAATCAGAGTGAACGGTGAAGAGGGTAAATATTTTGCACACACATTGAATAATACAGTTGCAGCACCACCAAGAATGTTAATCGCATTTTTAGAAAATAACTTAAATGAAGATGGAACAGTAAATGTACCGACGGCTTTACAGCCGTATATGGGTGGAAAAAAGATTTTAGCACCAAAAAAATAAAAAAGAGGAAAATACAGCAATATTTTTAAGTGACTAAAAATGTATTTAAAACCTTTAAAATAAGGCGATTAGGCTATTTTTTGATAGAAACTAGTCGCTTTATTTTTAATTGAAATATATGAATCAAGGTATTTGTATAACTCAATTAAAAATATAAATTAATTGTTTTATTGAAAATGGAGAAAAAAATGAAAAAAGAAGAAATTTTAAAAAAAATGAAAAGCCCTAAAGCATTAGCACTAGGAATTACAACTTTAATTGGTGTACCTATAATGATTTATATTATTATTATTTCATCATATGGAATTCAATTTGATGAAAGTAAATTGAATGTACAATATGGAGATGAGTTTACATATGAATCAATTATTGATAGCGTCAATCCTAAAGACGCAAAAATCACTTTTCCTGATGTAGAGGTTAAAGAAGTAGGGGTTTATGATTTGACTTTTACTTTTAAAGCAAATGGACAAACAAAAGAGGAAAATAAAATTATTCGAGTAGTGGATTCAACAGCTCCACAATTTGTATTGCGCCTAGAGGAAGAGGAAGCTATTAAGATGCAAGTTGGAACAACGCTAGATCCTTGGATTACATTTACTGAAATAAAAAATATGCCTCAAGATCCAAATATAAAGAAGCCAAATTTTGAATTGGTTGATCAAAAAGAATTTGATAATCGTATTGAGTCAATAGAAAAAGCTCATGATGAAATTAATACAAGAGTAATTGATAATTCGGGTAAAGTGAAAGAGATTGATACAATTAATAATGCTTATTTCTATACAACAAATGTAGATAGCCAAATAGAAGGAGAGTATACAATTCAATATTGTGTAGTGGATGAAAATTACAATTATACAGTATTAGAAAAAGAAATCATGATTGTACCATTAAACACGTATACTAACGTTGGCGGAAGAGTAGTTTGTGATTACGGTAGTTCTATTGCTGGAAACGAGGCTGTTACTACGCAATACAGTGAAATATATTTCTATAATGAATTTCAACATGTAACAGGTGTTCAAATTGATGTGAAGCTAACATTGGATAACGCATACGACACAACAGAAAATATGCAATTACTATATAATTCAACAATAGAAGAATTTGAAATTTATAATACTTTTGCAGGAGTAAATGCTATTATTGCAAGTCACGATGGATTTGTAACAACAACGATAACTGTTGATTTTGCAACATATGACAAAATAGGTGATCCACTAGATATCGTTCATTCGGAAACTAATGATGAAATCGCCGTTCAATCCATTATTGATTTAATTGTTGGAGGCACTTGCACAATTTATTAATGTTTCACGTGAAACATTAATAAGCAAATCATTTATATGTTTCACGTGAAACATATAAATAAGTAGTTGATTTACTGCTCAAATATGCTATAATAACAATGCTACCACAACATTAACTAACTAATCTGGTCAGGTCGGGAACGAAGCAGCCACGTGTCAGCTCTAGTGTGTGTGGTAGCTTTTATTATATATAGGAGTACTATTATGAATGAATATATGAAAGAAGCTATTCACGAAGCAAAAAAAGCTTATCTATTAGATGAAGTACCAGTAGGAGCTGTTATTGTTAAAGATAATATCATTGTTGGTAGAGGACATAACTTAAGGGAGCAAGCAAAACAAAGTATTAATCATGCAGAGATTATGGCTATCCAAGATGCTTGCAAAACATTAAAGAGTTGGCGTCTTGATGGATGTACTATATATGTAACACTAGAACCATGTATCATGTGTGCAGGAGCTATCATGCAGGCTAGAATAGAGAAATTAATATATGGGGCTACAGATGCAAATGGTGGCTGTATAGATAGCGTATTAAATTTATATGAGCAGCAAGGATTTCCACATTATCCGATACATATTTCAGGAGTAGAAGAAGAACTGTGCGCACAATTATTAACTCAATTTTTCAAAGAAAAACGAAGTCAAAAAAAATGATTTCGTTTTTCTTTATAGGATATTAATCACTGTTTACCTATGATATAATAGGTAAAGAAAGCGGGGTATTGCATGAGTTACACAGCCTTATATAGAACCTATCGTCCAGACGATTTCTCTGGCATGGCAGGACAAAAACATATTGTGAAAACATTAAATAATGCGATTGAACATAATCAAATCGCACATGCTTATTTGTTTACAGGTCCTAGAGGGACAGGAAAGACATCATCAGCAAAAATATTTGCGAAAGCAATTAATTGTATGCAAGAAGATAATAAACCTTGTGGGAAATGTGACAGCTGTATAGCTGCTAGTAATGGAACACACCAAGATATTATTGAAATTGACGCAGCTAGTAATAATGGGGTAGAAGAAGCAAGAAACTTAATTGAAAGAGTGAAATATGCACCATCTCCTTTAGGGAAGTTTAAAATTTATATTATTGATGAGGTGCATATGATGTCAACGGGGGCATTTAATGCATTATTAAAAACAATTGAAGAACCTCCAGCTCACGTAATTTTCATCCTAGCTACAACAGAACCACATAAAGTTATTCCAACGATTATTTCTAGATGTCAAAGATTTGATTTTAATAAGATATCTAATAAAGAAATAACAAAAAGATTGCAGTATATTGTAGAAGAAGAACAAATTCAAGTAGAGGACAAGGTACTTGAAAATATTGCGATATTAGCTGATGGAGGAATGCGTGATGCATTAAGTATATTAGATCAATGTCGTGCCTATGCAACAGAAATCATTAGTGTACAAGATGTAAATGAAATATATGGTGTGATCAGTGTAGAAGAATTATGTCAGTTGATTCAGTTAATTAAACAAAAGAATGTTCAACAATTAATGGGTGCACTTGATCATATTGAACAATCAGGAGCAGACTTAAAAAGATTAACTAGTTCATTAATTGAGTTGTTGAAAGAATCAATAGTATTTGAATATACTAAACAATTAAATTTATTAACTACTTTAAATGAAAAACAAGTAGAAAACCTAATAAAAGATACAACAACGCATCAAAGATTATCAATGATTGATATTTTAATGGATACTAATGAGAAATATAGACAAGCGACTAGTATTATGTCCTATTTAGAAATAGGGTTATTAAAATTAGTTGAACTATGTCCTATTGTTGCAAGTACTAAAGAAGAGAGCGTTGTAGAAGTCACACAATCAATATGTGAAGATGTAAACAGTGTACCAATAGTAAAAGATGTAGAGACTCAACTTATACAGCCAACTCAAGAAATAGAAATGGATAAACAATCAGATAACATAATTTACAATAGCGAATTTGATTATACATCAGAGAGCGAAGATTTCGTTGAAACAAGGGAAGAGGTCTTACAAGCTCAAAAACAAATAGAAACTATACAAGAATCAATTAAACCAGTAATAAAGGAAACAACGACACCTGTTGTACAAGAAGAAAAACAAAGTAACCCTTTTAAAATAACAAATGAATTAATTCTTCAATTATTGGTAGGGGCTAATAAGCCTGAAAAAGAAAAAGATATGAAACAATTCATGCGTTTAAATAATTATTTATTAGACCGTGAATATGCAAGATATGCTAACTTATTAAAAAGCAGCACTATTACAGCCAGTGCAAATGAATATATTGTTATTAGTGTATCGAGCAGTATTCGTGCTAACGAAATTAATGATTTAGATAAAAATAGTGTGTTTACAAGATTTACTAAAGAATTATTATTGAAACCGAAAAAAGTATTTGCGCTAACAATGCAAGAGAATGAAGTTTGTGTTGAACTATTTAAAGAAAGATATAGAGCCAATACATTACCCCAACCAATTAAAATAGTAATACAAGAAGAAAAAGAAGAAGATAAAGTGCAAGTAATAAAAGAAATATTTGATGAAATAATCATCCAGGAGGATTAATATGAACTTAGCAGCATTAATGAAACAAGCTAAACAAATGCAAGACAACATTGCAAAAGTAGAAAAAGAATTAAGTACAAAAGAATATGAAACGAGTGTCAATGGAGATAAGATAAAAACAATTGTATCAGGAAATGGTAAAGTGAGTAACATTGCTATTGATGATGAATTATTAAATATTGAAAACAAAGAAATCTTACAAGATTTATTAATTGTTTGTTTAAATGAAGCACTAACAAAAATGAATGACGAAAAAGAAGAATTGATGAAAGGTGTGACTGGCGGAGTAAAAATGCCAGGCATGTTCTAAAATGTATCCTAAAAAATTTGAACAGCTAATTGAAGCCTTACGTTTACTACCAGGGGTGGGGTTAAAAAGTGCAGAACGTTATGCGTTTGAAATGTTGAATTTTAGTGAGGAACAATTAGATGAATTTATTACTAGTTTAATCGGGTTAAAAGAAGGGATTCATAACTGTATTGTTTGCGGTAATTTAGCACAAGATGAACAGTGCGAAATTTGCAAAGATAGGAATCGTAATAAGCAAATCATATGTGTTGTACAAAGCCCTAAAGATGTAGTTGCTATGGAAAAAACACAGGAATATCTTGGTGTTTATCACGTCTTAAATGGTGTTATTTCCACAAGTAAAGGAATTTTACCAGAAGATATTAATTTAATGAGTTTATTCGATCGCATCAAGGATGAAACACAAGAAGTAATCATTGCAACAAACCCCACTGTAGAAGGAGAAACAACAGCTCTATATATTGCTAAACTATTGAATAATAAGGGAGTGAATGCAACTCGTATTGCACATGGTTTGCCAATGGGTGGTCATTTAGACTATGTAGATGAATTAACTTTAATTAAAGCAATGGAAGGTAGAAAGAAAATACACTAAAAGAAAAGCGATTGATAGGGAAATCAATCGCTTTTTATCTTATGTATGTAAGATAAATATAAATATGCAAAAATAAAGATAAAATGGATAATATATAGAAGTTTATATGTTTTGTTTTATGTCTAAATAATTTCATTCCATATAATGCGCCTATACAACCTCCAATTAATATAAATAAAAATAATGTTTTTTCAGATATGCGATACTGTTGTTTGATTGCTTTACGTTTATCAATATAAAATAAAAGAAATGTAATCATGCTAATGATTAAATAGTAGTACATAACGCTCTCACAATCTTAGGGTCACAGTTGCTTTTATATTGCATACCAATTTTGCTTAAAATAGTATTGAAGGCGGAAACGCCATCGTGTTCTTTTTTGTATTCATATTCCAATTCATAATCACTACTTGTCATAAATTCATTATGATCAAAACAAAGTTGAGCAAATTCATTTTCATATATGGCGCGATGCGTGGTGCAATTCGCTATGACATGAAAAGTTAAATCAATATTCAATTGTTGCAACAATTGAATAATTTCTGGTTGTTGTAAAGCACTGCTATCATTAGTAAAAACTTCACATTCATACTCTTCTAGTCCTTGTAGCCCATTTATTTTTAATGTAAAAATATGTTTACATTGCACACTGCGAATACGCATAGCCATCTTTTTGGAACGCAAGTCATTTTCTAATGTATCAAAATATACATTTGTTTGTGTATGAAAAACTAAATTTGGATACTGTTTTTGTAAAGCGTGAAAGGCTTGTTCACTCACTAAAATTTTTAATTCTTTTTCTATGTTTTTGTTCATTGTTTATCACCATAGATATGATACAATAAGAGATAGAGAAAAGGAAGTGTTTACGATGCAAAGATTTTCAATTGTGGCAAAAAAAGATGAAAAGTCAGCAGCAATCGAACAAACAATCAAAGAAAAGTTAGTTAATTCTAACTTGATGTATGATAAAGAAAATCCAGATTTAGTAATTAGTGTAGGAGGAGATGGTACACTATTATATGCTGTACACCAATATATAACACACTTACAATCCATTCACTTTATTGCTTTACATACAGGAACTTTAGGTTTTTTTACAGACTATACAGAAAACGAAGTAGAAGAAGTGATTGCTGATATTTTAAATCATGAAATATATGAGGTATTTCAATCGCATTTATTAGAAATCGAAGTAGATAACAAGCAAACTTATTATGCCTTAAATGAAATGCGTATTGAAAATGTATGTAAAACACAAAACGTTGATATATACATCGATGATGAATTTTTTGAAACAGTAAAAGGAAATGGTGTTTGTTTAAGTACACAAGCTGGAGCTACAGCTTATAACCGTTCATTAAAAGGAGCAGTCATTGATAGTGGTTTAGAAGTTTTGCAGTTATGTGAAATAGCAGGAATTCAAAATGCGAAACACACTTCTTTAGGAAGTCCTTATATTATGAAAAATGATCGCCAAATATCTTTTATAAGTGAAGATAGTAGTGGTGCTATATTGTGTTATGATCACTTATATTTTCCAATAGATGATGTTAAAAAAATCACATGCAAAGTAAGTGATTTAGCAGTGTCTTTTATTCGCTACAAAAAATATAGTTATTTAGAACGACTAAGAACATTATATTAGTAACTCAAAAGAGTTACTTTTTTTAGAAATTATCTTAATAAAGATAAAATATAAAACAATAAAAAAAGGAGGAAAATCCCCCTAATAGACATAATCTGATAATTTTTTGGCTTTGAGCGAAGTATTCATAATAATACCCATAGCTAACATATAGGATAACAAGGAACTTCCACCATAAGAAATCATTGGTAAAGTAATACCTGTAATAGGTAGTAAACCAATAACCATTCCAATATTTTGTATTTGTTGGAAGACAAGCATGGCGATAAATCCACATAAAATCAATTTTTCAACTTGGTTTTTTGTACGTAATGCAATTTGTATAATACGAACATCTAAAGCAATGCATAATCCTACAATTATTAAACAACCGATTAATCCAAAGTTGGAACCAATTATTGAAAAGATGAAATCTGTATGTGGTTCAGTAATAGAAATAGCGTTAGATTGTAAACCATGTCCCAATAAACCTGCTGAACCAATCGCTAATAAAGCTTGGTATAATTGCATTCCGTTTCCTAATATATCACTCTCTGTTTCTAACCAACCATATATTCGTTGCATACGATAACTATCACCAAAAAGAGCAGTGAATAAATTACGATCAAAGTAAAATAAATAAAAGAAGATAAAGGCAGCAACTGCTACTAAAATAAAGCCGCCAATAATCCATTCTTTACGAATGCCACTGCAAACAACCATTAATCCTAAAGCAAAAGCAATAATAATAAAAATTCCAGTATCTGGTTGCAACAGGATTAAGATCATAGGTAATAAGGCCCATTTTAATATTTTTAGAAACAGAGAAATATCACTAGAGTAAGAATAATCCGTTTTATCTGCATTGTGATCTTTAATTTCATAAGCACATACAATAATTAATATTACTTTCATGAATTCACTTGGTTGCAAAGTACCAATTACAGGAAACAAGAACCAAGAAGTAGAACCATTAACAGTGTTTGCAAAGGGTAAAATATTACCACTTCTTCCTAATATACGTTGTAAAAAGTAATCAATTATTAAATAAACTAATAATCCTAATACAATTTTATAACCGAGGATTGCAAATTCTTTTAAGTTATCATTGCTTAAATAAATAATGATTAAGATAGCTATAAAACCTAGTGTATAAAATAAAATTTGATTAAATAATAATTTATTAGGCACAAGCCACACAGGGATTAATGGAAAAGATGCATAGATGGCAATAAAGCTGCTAATACTAATTAATAGTAAAATCAATAACAATATATAGTCAAACTTAAGTGGTTGTTTAACGGTATTTAACTGTCTTTTCATAGATGTTTCTCCATCATGATATGTTGGATGTCAGCTTCTTCAAATATTTCTCCATAGCTTTGAAAACCACAGTTTTCATAAAAAGAAACAGCATGCAATTGTGCCCCTAATTCTAAACGATGAATGTTATTTTGTTTTGCATATTGTTCTACATAGCGAAGTAGGGCGGCACCTATTCCTTGTTTTCGGTATTGTTTTAATACAGCAATACGACCTAAATGATAACCGTTTTCTAATAAAACACGGCAAGTAGCGATAACTTCATTATCTATTTTATATATAAAATGCAAAGCACTTTGATCGTTCTTATCACACTCAATACTAGGATCTACATTTTGTTCTTTCATAAAGACCAATACTCGTACACGCATTAAAGAAAAAAACTCAGTTTGCGTAGTTGCTAATTTTATTTCCATATATTCACATCCTTTATAATTATATATAGTATCACAAATACACATTTCATTCTATCAAAATGAAGGAATAGGAAAGGTGTATATAGGTATGCTTAACACTTTCTTAACAAATCAAAGTGTAATTATAAAAATTTTCATATATAATAAATATAGATGAGGGTAAACATATGAGAAAAATATTATTAATTGAAGATGAAGACAACATTAGAAAAATACTAGCCTACGACTTAACAAAAGCAGGTTATGATGTAGAGGAAGCCGAAGATGGAAAAGTAGCCTTAGAAAAAGGATTACACAATGAATATGATTTAATGATTATTGATTGGATGTTGCCTTATTATGATGGTATCCAATTAATCACTAAATTTAGAGAAGCGAATATAGATAGTGTCTTTGTCATGCTAACAGCAAAAGGAGAAGAAGAAGATTTATTAACATCTTTTGAAGCGGGAGCCGATGACTATATTAATAAACCTTTTTCACCTAAAGAACTAATGGCGAGAATCAACGCCCATTTAAAACGAACAAAAAGAAAAGAAAGCGTACGTGAATATGCCGATTTACGTTTAGATGAAAAAAGAAGAGTTGCTTATATTGAAAATACATTATTAGAGCTTACCAAAAAAGAATATGAATTATTAGAATACTATATTTTAAATAATAATATTGTTTTATCTAGGGATAAAATATTAAATGATTTATGGGGTTTTGACTATGATGGTGATACACGTATTGTAGATGTTCACACCTTTAAACTACGTTCTAAATTAAAAGAAAGTAAAGCCAATATTAAATCAAGTCGTGGAATAGGGTATATACTGGAGCACAGTAATGAGTAAGAAACAGTTTGTGTATTTAATTGTTAGTTTACTATGTGCTTATATTGCTATGTATGCATTTTTAATAAATGTATATGTTGTAACCTTTTTCTTAACATTATTTTATGCATATGAAATAAAAAGAGATCATAGAGAAGTAAATGATAAGATTACACATGAAAACGAAGAATTAATGAATGAAATTAAAACCACTACACAAGATGCATATTTAAAACAAAAACAATTATTAACGATGGTAAGTAATATACCTTCACCATTGATGTTGTTAAACGAATATGGAGAAGTCGCTATTTATAATTCACATTTCAATTTGTTTAGAAATAGTATAGAGGAAATAAAAATGGACTATATTAATAATGATTGTGTAGAACCGGTTGCGCATTTTATTAAAGATGCTTTTATTTTTGAGCGTAAATTTAAAAAAGTGATTGAAGTAGATGGGAAAACATATAATGCAATTTGTATACCTGTTACAACCAATACCAAATTCAGTGGATGTGTAATATTATTTCAAGACATTAGTGAAGCAAAAGAAAAAGAAGCTTTGCAAAAAATGTTTATTGCAGATGCATCTCATGAATTGAAAACACCGATTAGTGTGATAAAAGGAATGATTGAAATTTTGAATAGAGAAGATTTCGACGATGAGCAAACAAAAAAAGAGTTTTTAGTTCAAATTGATAAAGAAACAAAGCGCCTTGAATTTATTGTACGAGACTTGCTACAACTATCTAGGTTATCAATGAATGAATTAATTTTAAAAAAAGAATTCATTAAAATGAGTGAAATCATTGAAAGAAGTATGAATTCTTTCCAAGTATTGGCTAATAAAAAAGGAATTCGTTTAGAAAAGCAATTTAAGGAAGATATAACTTTAAATGTAGATGAAGAATTAATGATTACACTATTTAATAACCTAATCAGTAATGCTATTAAATATAGTGATCATGGAAAAGTGTGCGTTACTATGGAAATAGAAAATGAGCATTTAATAATTTCTATTCAAGATGAGGGAGTGGGTTTATCCCAAGAAGATTGTAATCGTATTTTTGAACGTTTCTATCGTGTAGATAAAGCACGCAGTAGAAATAGTGGAGGAAGTGGGCTAGGACTTAGTATTGTTCGTTCTATCTGTGAAGCGCATCAAGCAAGTGTGAGCGTAAAAAGTAAATTGGGTGTAGGAACCACTTTTAAAATCAAATTTAAAGTAAACACAAAATCGTAAAAAATTTTGTGTTTTTATTTTATTAACAATTTCTTAACAATATCTACATTTTTAATTAATAAAACTATTATATTCTATGAGTGTTCAAAAAGAGAAATATTAGGAAGGACAAATAAAATGAAAAAATTATTAGGATTAGTATTATGTGGGTTAATGAGTTTAACTTTAGTTGCTTGTGGTGAAAAAACAAGTGATGAAGGAGTAAGTTTAATTGTTGGTGGTTCTACTTCAGTGCAACCTTTAATGGAAGTGTTAGCTGCTGAATTTGAAGCACAAGGCTTAGGAAGTGTAGATGTACAAGGTGGAGGAAGTTCAGTTGGTACAAAAGGTGCAATTGATGGAACATTTGATTTAGGGATGGCTTCACGTGGATTAAAAGAAGAAGAACTAGAAGATTTAGATGCAGTTGAAATTGCATTAGATGGAATTGTAATTGTAGTAAACACAAACAATCCAGTACAAGATATTTCATTAGAAGATGCTAAAAAAATCTATACAGGAGAAATCACAAACTGGAAAGAATTAGGTGGAGCAGATGCTGAAATTGCAGTATTAGCTAGAGAAGAAGGTTCAGGAACTCGTGATGGATTCCAAACAGTATTAGGATTTGATTCAGAAGAACAAGTTGCAAATGCTGGAGTGCAAAACTCAACTGGTGCAGTAGTTTCACAAATTACGGGAAATGAAAATGCAATTGGATACATTTCATTAGGATCATTAAGTGATGAAGTAAAAGCTTTAACTGTTGATGGAGTTGAAGGAAGTGGTACAACAATTGCTGATGGAACTTATGGATTACAAAGACCATTTACTTTAGCAGTGAAAAAAGATTACGAGGGAGCACAAGCGTTTATCGACTTTATCTACTCGGAAGATGGAAAAGCAATTATTGAAGAAAACAAATACATTGCGACACCAGCTGAATAAATTATTACAGAAAGAAACACACAAACAAAGCGAAGGCTTTGTTTGTTGTTGTTATGAGAGAGGTTTATTATGAATTCAATTACGTATAAAAAAAGATTAGATAGTGTATTTAAAAAAATAGTATTTGCATTTACTTCTATTACTGTTATTTCGTTATTTGCAATTTTGTTTTTTATTTTATTAAAAGCATTACCGTTATTTCAAGAAGTAGATGTCCTTTCATTTGTATTTGGTACCGAGTGGCTACCTGCATCTAATGTGTTTGGAATTGGTTCTTTTATTGTTGCAACAATCATGACTACTATTTTAGCAGTGGCGATAGGGATACCCATTGGTTTATACACTGCGATTTATATTAGCGAAGTCGCTTCTAAAAAAATAAGTTCGTTTGTATTATTTGTTATCGAAATTTTAGCTGCGATTCCAAGTGTTGTTTATGGTTTCTTCGGGTTGTCTGTAGTGGTTCCATTTGTACAAACTACATTTGGACTGAATAGTGGAACGACTTTATTTACCGCTTCTATTATTTTAGCTTTAATGGTATTACCAACAGTTGTATCCTTATCAACAAGTGCCTTAAAAGCTGTACCACAAAGTGTAGTAGAAGGATCATTAGCATTAGGGGCAAGTAAAATTCAAACCATCTTTAAAACAAAGATACCGTATGCAAAATCAGGTATTTTAACATCTTTCCTATTAGGAATAGGTCGTGCATTAGGGGAAACAATGGCGGTTATTTTAGTTGCAGGTAATGCGATTGCATTCCCGGATTTGAGTAATATTGTCGGAGCCTATTTAAGTGGAGGGCGTACATTAACGGGAAACGTTATTTTAGAGTTATCGTATGCAACAGGTACGCATAGTGCTGCCTTATTCGCAACAGGAGTTGTCCTATTTATATTTGTATCTATTTTAAATATCGGAATTTTATTTGTGAAAAGAAAAGGAGTGAAAGCATAATGAGTAGAAAAGTTAAAGATAGTATTCAATACTTGTTTATTCACAGCGCAGCCATTATTTGTGTAGCAACCTTATTTTTCATCTTATTTTACATATTGCAACAAGGATTAAGTCATATTTCATTAGATTTTATTACAGGTGAATATAATGCTGCACAACACGGTGGTGGAATTGCACCAATGATTGTAGGAACAATTTATGTTGTAATATTAACATTAGTTATTGCTACGCCAGTGAGTATATTAAGTGCCATCTACTTGAATGAATACGCAAGAGAAAATAAAGTTACAAATGTATTACGCTTTGCCATAGATGGTTTAGTTAGTGTACCAAGTATTGTATATGGTTTATTTGGATTTGCTTTATTTGTTGTATATTTAAAAGATTTCACAAATGGTTATTCCATTCTATCGGGTTCTCTTACTTTATCAATTATGATTTTACCAATTCTAATTAAAACAGTAGAGGAAGCATTAAAAACAATACCAAATGACTTAAGAGAAGCATCTTATGCATTAGGAGCAAGTAAAGTACAAACGATTTTCAAAGTTATTTTACCTTGTTGTATGTCAAGTATCTTAACAGCAATCATATTAGGAATGGGACGAATTGTATCGGAATCAGCACCATTATTATTAACAGCAGGAATGGTATATAATATGCCAGAAGGAATTTTTTCATCAAGTCGTACGTTAACGACTCACTTATATCAATTAGTGAATGAAGGGATTGGAGATAGTGCCAAGCAACAAGCCTTTGCTACGGCATCAGTATTAATCATTATAGTAATCGTATTAAATATTACGGCGAAATTAGTCGCTAAGAAATTTGTTAGAAAGTAGGTACAAGCATGTCTAAAAACACATTTACAGTTGAAGATTTCAATTTATATTATGGAGATTTTCACGCATTAAAAAACATTAACTTAGAAATAAAAGAAAATAAAGTAACGGCTTTAATTGGGCCTTCAGGTTGTGGAAAATCAACCTTCTTACGTACTTTGAATCGTATGAACGATTTAATTGATACCGTAAAAGTAAACGGAAGTATTCGCTTTTTAGAAGAAGATTTATTATCCAAAGAAATTGATGTAATTGGATTACGTACAAAGGTGGGAATGGTGTTTCAAAAGCCAAACCCATTTCCAATGAGCATTTATGATAATATTGCTTATGGACCAAGATGTCAAGGAAAAAAAGATAAAAAATATTTAGATGCATTAGTAGAGAAATCATTAAAGCAAGCAGCTTTATGGGAGGAAGTGTCAGATCGGTTACACCGTAGTGCATTAAGTTTATCAGGGGGACAACAACAACGTCTATGTATTGCAAGAACAATCGCTATGAAGCCAGAAGTTATTTTAATGGATGAACCAACTAGTGCATTGGATCCTATTGCAACTAAAAAAATTGAAGATTTAATTGAAGAATTAAAAAAAGATTTTACAATATTAATCGTAACACACTCTATGCAACAAGCAAGTCGTATTAGTGATGAAACAGCATTCTTCTTATTAGGAGAAGTGGTAGAGTTTGCACCTACATTGGAATTATTCTCAAAGCCAAAATTTAAGAAAACAGAAGACTACATTACAGGTAGATTCGGATAGGAGAGATATATGAATTTAGATAGATCATTAGAAAGTATTGAAGCAAGTGTATATACCATGGGAGAGTTAGTCATCAAACAACATGAAAAAGTATTAGAGATGTTGCACAACAAAGATAAAGAGATAGCATTATCAATTGTGAAAAAAGATGAATATGTAAATCGTTATGAAGAAGATATTAATAATCAAGCGATTGCACAATTTGCTTTATTGAGTCCAGTTGCCACTGACTTAAGAAGAGTTATTGCAGCCATTAAAATTGCTTCTGAATTAGAGCGTATTGGCGATTATGCAAAGGGATTTGCAGCGTATGTAATTCGTGGTAAAGATTTAGAAGAAGATGAAATCATTAATCATAGTATGAGTATGGAAACAAGTGTAATTGAAATGTTAAAAGAAGCTATGGAAGCATATAAAGACGGTAACTTAGATTTAGCATTTTTAGTACCAGAAAAAAATGTAGCCATTGAAGAATTAGCGAAAGAATTCAAAAATACATTAATTGATACCCCAACAATTGATAAAAAACAAGTTGTCTATTTAGCAGGACTATTACGTAATATTAACCGTACAAAAGATCACACTGTTAACATTTGCGAACATATCGTATACTTGAAAAAAGGAATCTATTACGATTTCAACTAAAAAAAACAATTCATGAAATCATGAATTGTTTTTTTTTATAGAATACGATACAGTAAATATAGAGAAAGAAGGAATTGTATGCATTATTCAATTGTGGAAAAATTATTGAGTGCCAAGCATTCTTTGAATATATATCGGGGATGTAGTCATGGCTGTATTTATTGTGATTCTCGAAGTAAATGCTATCAAATGAAGCATGCATTTGAAGATATTGAAGTTAAACAAAACGCGCCTCAAATATTAGAAAATGAACTGCGTCGTAAACGGAAAAAAGTAATGATTGTAACAGGAGCGATGAGTGATCCTTATCTCCATTTGGAACGTGAATTACAATATACAAAAGGGTGCTTAGAAGTCATTGAAAAATATGGTTTTGGAATATCTATCTTAACGAAATCAGATTTAATATTGCGTGATCTTTCGTTGTTAAAACAAATCCATGAACAAAGTAAATGCGTGGTGCAAGTAACACTTACAACGAGTGATGAAAAATTGTGTAAGCAATTAGAACCACACGTATCCACAACTTCACAAAGAATAGAAATATTAAAAAGATGCAAAGAAGCAGGGATACCAACAGTGGTTTGGTTAGGCCCTTTTCTACCTTTTATCAATGATGATATGCATAACGTGAAACAATTATTAGCACAATGTATCGCTCAAAAAGTAAAAGGTATTGTATGCTTTGGAATAGGCGTAACGATGCGGCAAGGAAATAGAGAATATTTTTATAAACAATTAGATGTTTTATTTCCTAAAATGAAAGAGCAATACCAAAGGCATTTTCGTAATCAATATATATGTGGAAGTCGTAATCACTATGCAATTATGAATGAAATTAAAAGAGTATGTAAAGCACACCATATTATGTATGATGTGAATCGTATTTTCGAATACATTAATCAATATGAAACAAAACAAATACAAGAACAACTTAGTTTCTTTTAATTGTTTCACTTATAGTACACAATGCTAAAGTAAAATAACAATACAATGGAGGATTTTATGGCAAAATTATTATTAGTAGATGACGAACAACAAATTAGAGAGATGATTAAAAAATATGCAATCCATGAACGATACGAAGTAGAAGAAGCATGTAATGGGGAGCAAGCAGTAGAATTAGCACAAAATAATGAGTATGATATTATCGTAATGGATATTATGATGCCAGTGATGGATGGTTTTACAGCAACGGAAGAAATAAAAAAAATTAGAAATGTACCTATTATTTTATTGTCGGCGCGTGGTGAAGAATATGATAAAGTGCATGGATTTGAACATGGTGTGGATGACTACGTAGTAAAACCATTTTCACCAAAAGAGTTGATGATGCGTATTAAAGCAATATTAAATCGTGTGAATCCAGAAGAAATTGTGAAATTATATGAATTTAAAGGTTTGAAAATTAACTTTACAGCTCGTACATTAAGTATTCAAGAAGAGCGAGTTGATTTATCGTTAAAAGAATATGAATTGTTATTGTATTTTATTCAAAATAAAAACATTGCCTTAACAAGAGAGCAAATATTAAATCGAGTTTGGGGGTATGATTTTTATGGAGATGACCGTACTTTAGACACGCACATTAAATTGTTAAGAAAAAAACTAGGAGAATACGCTTCGTTAATCACAACATTACGTGGAGTAGGATATCGTTTTGAAGAGAAAGAGTAGAGCGAGCCTGCAATTTAAAATATTTAGTTATTTTATGGGGTTTATAGCAGTTTTAGTGGCATTATTATGGTTGACCGAAGTCGTTTTTTTAAATCAGTTTTACCAAAACGTAAAAACAACCCAAATTAAGAATTTAACTGATGAAATTGCAGATAATTTAAGCAATTCAAATTTAGAGGCTAGTTTGGATACTTTAAGTGATCATACTAATTATTGTGTGCGTATAATAGATTTAAATAATCAAACAATTTATGAAAATTCACAAAACGCAGGAGTATGTGGATACGTACCTGCTAATTCACGGGAAATATCACAGCTTTATAAAGAAGCGCTGGAGAACGGGGGAAGAACGACTCATAGTGTAAAAGACAATACTTCAAATAGTTTCTCGGACTATTTATTTAATAAAGAAGACCAAGGCGCTGTATTGGAAAGTATTACGGTAGCAGAAATTGGTTATGTAGAAGGCGAACCATTTTTATTAATGGTAAGTGGACGTATTAGTGTCATTAGTGAAATTAGTGATACATTAAGTATCATTGTAATATTAATTAGTTCAGTATTAATAGGAATTTCTTTAATTCTAGCATTCTTATTAGCAAAACATATTGCCAAACCGATAAAGAAAATTAACGATTCTGCAAAACAATTGGCAAATAATAATTTTGAAATCACATTTGAAGGAAAAGGATACTTAGAAATTGAAGAATTAAATGATACTTTGAACTATGCGAAAACAAATTTAGCTAAAGTAGAACAGTTGCGTAATGAATTAGTTGCCAATATGACACATGATATTCGTACGCCATTAACAATGATTAGTGGTTATGCGGAAATGATGCGTGAAATACCAGGTGAAAACAAACCAGAAAACATTCAAGTAATTATTGATGAATGTACTCGATTATCAACTTTAATCAATGATGTATTAGTACTATCAAAGTTACAAAGTAATAACGAACCCTTACAAATCAGTCATTTCAACTTAACACAAACCCTTCATGATATTGTGAATCGAGTTAAAATACTATTGCATGATGATTCTTATGATATTTCATTTGCATACGAAAAAATAGTGTATGTAGATGCAGATAGCGTAAAAATGAATCAAGTTATTTATAACTTATTATTGAATGCAATTCATTATAGTGAAGACAATAAAAAAATAATCGTGAAACAAAGTGTACAGGATGGTAAAGTTAGAATTGAAATTATAGACAGCGGAAAAGGAATCAAACCAGAAGATTTAAATCATGTATTTAATCGTTACTATCAAACTAGGGATCGTACACGAGGAGGAAGTGGGTTAGGATTGAGTATTGTGAAAGGTGTGTTAGAATTGCATGAAGCTGTATATGGTGTGCATTCTGTTGTGCAGAAAGGGTCTACATTCTATTTTGAATTAAATGTGAGTAATGAAGAAAACACGTCATCAAAGGTTTAAAATCGTGTTATAATGGTAAAAAGAAAGGTGAATATTATGCAAAAACAAACTCATCAAAAACCATTTACAATACAAAATAAAACCTATCAAAATATGACATATGCGGATTTGCCAACGCGCTTTATAGCGTTCCTTGGAGATTTAGCAGGGATGTTGTTTGCGATGTATTTATGGGATTTAGTCATGTTATTAGTATTAGCAGGGACGATACCTTTAAAAACATATTACGATACATCCAGTATTATTTATATGGCATTACTAGGTTCATTATTTTTATTCAATACAGGATGTGCACTTTTATTGAAAGAGGCATCTTGTGGAAAATATGCAATGGAATTACAAGTTGTCAGCAATAAAAATAGAAAACTACTGCCACGTTTTATAATCATGCGCAATATAATTGGGTTTTCAATTCCTATTTTAATTGCTTACTTGTTGTTTTCATTTATGGGTGTGATTATCTATTTTTTATTAAATGTAATTATAGTTATTGTTGACCCGCTACATAGAAGTATTATTGACTTTGCTCTTCAAACAAAAGTAGTAAAAAAAATAGATACGAATCCGATTGAAGAGAGACAAGTGAAAAAAGTAGTGCAGGAGACAATAATCAAACCTAGAAATAACAGCCCCTTTGATTTACATGTTTATTCAAGTTACTCACATGATGGAAGTGTGAATGTAGAAGACTTGCTTACACAAGCAAAACAATTGGGAATTACAACTTTATCAATTTGTGATCATAACTGTGTCAAAGCAAATAAAGCTGCAAAGCGTTTAGCACCTTTATATGGTATTACATACATTGCAGGGATTACAATTGACTGTCAGTATAAAGGCGAACATATCCGATTGCTTGGATATGGAATCGAAGGAAATGATGATCGATTCCTTCGTCTAGAAAATGAGAACTTGGCTAAAGAAAAAGCAACATCTTTACAACGAATAGCTTTACTAGAAAAACATTTAAATATAAAAGTAGACGTTGATTACCTATTAAGTAAGAGTCGTTTTCATGTTGTTAGCCAGGAAGAATTAGCACGCTATGTATTAAGTGAAGAAGTATACCAAACACACCCACTCATTGCACCTTATATAAAAGGAGCAAAAAGCGGACAATCCATTACGAATTTCATAAGGGATTTCTTTGGTGAAAAAGGAGCGGCGTATACAAAAGTTATTTATCCTGATGCAATGGATATGATAGCGCTAATTCACGCAAGTGAAGGAAAAGCAATCGTAGCACACCCTATTCATTCACTACGTTATAATCAAAGTGTTTTAGTAACGTTATTAAATGAAAATATCAATGGTGTAGAATTGTTTACTCCTTACCATAATGCACAAGATGTAGAACAACTTTTAAACTTATGTAAAGGGAAGAAAATAATTGTTACTGCAGGTAGTGAGTATCACGGAACACAAAAACCAAATTTCCACTTAGGGGAAACGGGATGTCCAAAAGAGGCACAACAAGCAATTGAACAAACGATTAATAAATTAGTAAAATAAGAGAATCCCTTCTATTTTATAGAAGGGATTTTACTTATAAAATACAAACTATCATTGCCAAACAGGGTAACAAATATTATAATAATAAGGAATAAAGAACGAAGATATGGAAGAGTAAAGTCAAATCATTTGCCAAGAGAATAAGTGGTTGGTGTAAACTTATGAAATGAGAGACTTGAACATGGCCCATTAGTTACTAGAAAAAGCGTAGTTCGGCGTTAACGACTGAGGTGTCTTTGACACAAATTAAGGTGGTACCACGATGAACTCGTCCTTTGGATGAGTTTTTTATATTACAGGAGGAACATTATGAAAGAAAAAAACACATATTATTTAACAACAGCTATTGCGTATACATCAGGTAAACCGCATATTGGAAACACGTACGAAATTATATTAAGTGATGCGATTGCACGCTATAAAAGAATGGAAGGATACGATGTATTTTTTCAAACAGGTACAGATGAACATGGACAAAAAATAGAAGAAAAGGCTGCTGCAAAAGGAGTGAGCCCACAAATATTTGTGGATGAAATTGCAGCCGTTATTAAAGAGAGTTGTGATTTAATGAATACAAGTTATGATGAGTTTGTACGTACAAGTGATCCTTATCATAAAATACAAGTACAAAAAATATTCACTAAATTATATGAAAAAGGGGATATTTATAAAGGGGCGTATGAAGGGTTATACTGTACACCGTGTGAATCTTTTTGGACAGAAACACAATTAGTAGATGGAAAATGTCCAGACTGTGGTAGAGAAGTTATTCAAACAAGTGAAGAAGCATACTTCTTTAAATTAAGTAAATATGCAGATCGTTTAGTGCAATATTATGATGAACATCCCTATTTTATTCAGCCAGAATCAAGAAAAAATGAGATGATCAATAACTTTATTAAACCAGGATTACAAGACTTATGTGTTTCACGTACTAGTTTTTCATGGGGAATACCAGTTGACTTTGATCCTAAACATGTTGTTTATGTATGGATTGATGCTTTATCAAACTATATAACAGGATTAGGATATGATGTAGATGGCAATCATGATCCTAAATTTAATAAATATTGGCCTGCTGATGTGCATGTAATTGGGAAAGACATCGTTCGTTTCCACTCTATTTATTGGCCAATTATGTTAATGGCTTTAGATATAGAAATGCCTAAAAAAGTATTTGGACATCCATGGTTATTAATTGGAGATGGAAAAATGAGTAAGTCAAAAGGAAATGTGATTTACGCAGATGAATTAGTCAACTATTTTGGAGTGGATGCGGTACGTTATTTCTGCTTGCATGAAATGCCTTTTGCACAAGACGGTACATTAACTTGGGAATTAATGATTGAACGCATTAATTCAGATTTAGCAAATGTACTAGGTAACTTAGTGAATCGTACGATTTCTATGACAAATAAATATTTTAATGGAAAAGTCGAAAATACAAATGTGAAAGAAGCAATCGATGAAGAATTAATTCAAACAGCATTGGAAACAGTTACTAAAGTAAATGAAAAGATGAACGATTTAAAAATAGGAGATGCAATTGGTGAAATCTTCATATTATTAAGACGTTGTAATAAGTATATTGATGAAACAACACCTTGGGTATTAGGTAAAGAAGAACAGCAACATCCTCGTTTAGCGACAGTGATGTATCATTTACATGAAGCAATTCGCTTTGCAGGTGTATTATTGTTACCATTTATGCCAACTAGTGCAAATAAAATATTAGACCAATTACAAACGAAGAAAAGAGATTTTGCATCCTTAACAAGCTTTGGTCAATTAGATAGTGAAAAAGTATGTGAAAAACCAGAAATCTTATTTGCTCGTATTGATGAAAAAGAAATGATGGAAAAAATCAATGCAGAACACTTTGTAGAAGAGATTATAGAAGAAAAAATGCCGGAAATTACTTTTGATGACTTTATGAAAACACAATTAAAAGTAGGAGTGATCACACATTGTGAAAAACATCCGAAGGCAGATAAATTACTTGTATCACAAGTTAACCTTGGCAACGAAGTGCGTCAAATAGTAAGTGGCATCGCAACGCATTATCAACCAGCACAAATGGTGAATAAAAAAGTGGTTGTAGTCACAAACTTAAAAGTAGCTAAAATTCGTGGAGTAGAAAGCCAGGGAATGATCCTTGCAGGCGATGATGGAGAACAATTAGAAGTAATAAGTGTGGAGAATTTGCCAGTAGGAAGTGTTGTACGTTAATGAATCAAATTAAAACATCATCACTAATACTGGGATTAACAGGTATTGCTTGTAGCATCTTTGGTATCGTCGATCAAATACCTGTTGTTCTATACTTAGGAATCGGACTACTACTATTTAGTAGTATCCGTTTTTTCTTGCTAACTCGCTTAACGAGTCAACCTTATGAAGTGATTAACCATGATAATGATAGTGTAATGCGCTATTTAAAACAAAATAGGGTACTTTATATAGATATGATAGAAATATATAAACAAGGGAATTGTGATGTTTTATATGATGAACGAGATGGAATATTATTATATGATCATACATCTAAATATCATTTAGCGAGTGCAATAACAAAAGAAGCGGTTGTGGATATCTTGCGAAAAATACCGACTGATTTTAGTGTATTTGTAGCACACGATGCAATCTTTGAAGAAGCGTTTGATAAAGAGTATACTTTTGCACACAAACTATATAGTTATAATCATGTGTATGAAAGAAAAGCTTATTTTGTATTAAAAGAAAGTAATGTTAACTTGCGATATTTAGATATGACGCATTTAACACTTGTGAAAGAGTGGTATACTATTTCACAAGCCTTCCCTAGTAACTATATAGAAAATAGAATTCAAGCAGGCATGTTAGGAGCTTTTATTGATGAAGAATTAGTTGGATTTATTGGCGTTCATGAAACAGGATGTTTAGGAATGTTAGAAGTAAGTGAAACACATCGTAAAAAAGGAGTTGCAACAGTACTACAATGCGCAATGAGTAATGAAATTCTAAACAAAAAAAAGAATGCAACTGTTTACTCTCAAGTTAATGCAGAAAATATAGCGAGTTTAAAATTGCAAGAAAAAACACACTTCACAAAAGCAAGCAACACTTGTATTTGGTATTATAAAAACTTTTAACTACATCATCGGATGTAGTTTTTTGTAATGTAAGATAATGACAATAATCATTATAAAAAAATAATAAAATATTGTAAAATAAAAAAGGGTAAAATATGAAGAAAAAATATAAACTAATGATTGGAATGCTGTTTTTAATAGGAATCACTATATTGCTTGTGCTGGTGAATGTGAAAATCAAACAAGAAGAAGTAGCACAAGAAGTAGAAATAAATATTATAAAGGATGAAGTGATATTGGAGTATGGGACACACCATTCTTTACAGGTAAAAGATTACGTGAATACCAAAGGAGATGTAAAAGAAAGTGAGTTGCATTTAGATACAAGCAAACTAGAGTATGAGCTAGATAAAAGGTACTTAAAAATTGGAACACACACGATAGTGGTAGAATATAATGATGAAAAATATTCGATAAAAATTGTAATTGAAGATAAAAAAGCACCTAGCTTTATTAGTTTTCAAAATGAAGTAGAAATAGAAAACGGTTTTACTGGTGATATCTCACAGTATTTTAAAGCGGAAGATTTACAAGTAGTGTCTATACAAGTGGATACCTCACAAGTTGATTTTACAAAAGCAGGGAGCTATGTTGTTGATGTGATAGCGAGTGATGCCAGTGGGAACCAAGCGGTTAAACAAGCAACGATAATTGTGCAAGAAGCCCCTATAGTGGAAGTGGTGCAACCGACTTACACTCCACAAATAAATGAGCCAGTGAACCAAGATGTAGCGACACCTTTAGGACAAGCAATTGCAAATGCTGCTCTTTCGCAAGTAGGAAACAAAGGTACATGGTATGGTCCATACTCTTGTATTAATGTAGTATTAAACTCATTAGAGTTAGCAGGAATTGACTCTAGTGAGTGTGGCCGTATCTATGATGGCTATGGTGACCCAAGTAAACAAATGCCTTCACTGCAAATAGGAGATATAGTCATGTATACCACAACTGGTGGTATTTACCATTGTGCTGTATATATTGGTAATGGACAAGCTGTACATGGTGGGTTTATGGAAGATATAAATCAACCAGATCAAATAAGTGTAGTTGTACAAAGTTACGATATTGGAAGAGCGACAGCTGTTGAGATTTATCGATTTCATTAATACCTTGCTAGCAAGGTATTTTTTTATAGGAAACACCATGCCTTTTACATATAAATAAATAGGAGGTGAACGATGCTAAAACTTGAAAATATAAATAAAGACTATGGTAATGGAAGAGGCGTACAAAATTTATCATTTCAAATTGCAAAAGGTAAAATATGCGGGGTGTTAGGTAGTAATGGTTGTGGAAAAACAACAACATTTCGATTATTACTTAATCTATTGCAACCCAATACAGGGCAAATGACTTTAGATAAAGCGATATTAGATCATTCATTGTTTCAAAAATTTGGATATGTGCCAGAAGAAAGAAGCATGCTTCGTAATTTAACACTAAAAGAACAAGTATATTACTTAGCGCGATTAAAGAAAATGAATGAACAAGAAATGGAAGATAGTTATGAATACTGGATAGACTATTTACATATTAGACAATATACAAATAGCAAAATTATTGAATTATCAAAAGGAAATCAACAAAAAGTTCAATTTCTATGTGCTCTTATTCATCATCCCGATATTATCATATTTGATGAACCATTAAATGGACTAGATATTAATAATGTCCAATTATTTAAAAATTTACTATTAAAGTTAAAACAAGAAAAAAAAATCATCTTAATATCGAGTCATCAATATCATAATATTGAGCACTATTGTGATCAAATCGTGTATTTACAAGAGGGTAAAATCATATTTAAAGGGGATATCGATAGGATAAAGAAAAGAAAAAAAGAAAGGATTGTTAAGTATCGTTCTAAAAAGGATGTTTTAGTTAAAGAAGATTGCATTCTATCTTATCATCGTGATAAAGACTATATTGTCGCTATCATAAAGTCATATGTGCAAGCAAAAACGTTTATTCAATTATTATTAAGCCAAGATATCGAAGAAGTTAGTTTAGAGTATTTTTCTTTACATGATATCATTAAGGAGAAAATAAAATGAGAGTTTTAATTCGTTTTTCCTTACATAAAAGGTTCAAAAACAAATCGACCATTTGTTTTAATATATTACTATGTATTGGTATACTAGGTGCAATCTTCTCTGATAAAGTAGTACACTTCTTTGATCCTGAATTTAGTGAGCAACAAACGGTTTATACTTCTAATATCGATGTACAATTACAAACATATTTGCAAGAAAGTCAAAATGATTATATCTTTATGCCACTTACCAATACAGTGGAAGAGCATATGAAGCAAAATGAGTTAGTTATAGAAAAGATAGAGCAATCGTATATTGTTCATAGTAAATACATATTATCAACAATGGAGATGTTGAATATACAAAATTATTTAAGTATGTATGAAAAACAAAAAATTATGGAAACTAGCCAACAAGCAGAATTATTGGAAGCCTATAATGCGCCAATTGCACTAGAAAACAAAGTACTCAATCAAAAAGATTCAATGAGTGAAACAAAAGCGAATATAATATTCATGTTTGTTAGTAGTGTATATTTTATGATGCTTAGTTTTATATCCGGTGTAGCTAGTGAAGTAGTGAATGAAAAAACGACTAAAACGCTAGAATTAATTTTAACTTCTGTTTCCGCAAAATTACATTTTTATAGTAAAATCATAGTTGGCTGGCTAGTCATCGTGTTACAAGGAATAGCAAGCATCAGCTATATCATAATCACTTTACTCATTCGTCAATTATATGATCAGGGAGCAGGGTTGATTGCTTTTTTAAAACAGATGAAATTACTAGAAACAGAAGCACTAACTTTTCAAGAACTAATAGCAACCTTTGATTTAACATCTACCTTTCTCATGCAAGTGATTATGGTATTATTATTTTTATGTATGGGTATTTTTATGATGCAGTTAATATTAGTCATTATTAGCAGTTTTACCGCAACCATAGAAGAAGCGTCTAATATTCAAGCACCCTTTTATTTGCTGTTATTAGGTATTTATTATTTAGTAACAGCTTTAAACAATCCGCAAGATTTAAGCGAAGGTTTAGGCTATACTTTATCCTTTGTGCCACTATTTAATATGCTACTCATGCCGTGCCGTATTATGGCACAACAAGTGCCCATCAGTGAATTAATTGTCTCGCTATTGTGCTCGATTACAATCCTAATTTGTATTATTAATCGAGGCATATTAATTTATGAAAAAGGAGTGTTAGATTACTCAAATAATGGATTAAAAGACATTGTACGAAAAAACATTAGTTTGATAAAAAAAAGCAAACATGATACTATTTAAGTAGAAAAGGAGGCGTAGATTATGAAATTAATTTTAGCTATTATGTCAAATGAAGATAGTCCTTCGGTCTCATCAGCACTGACAAAAGAAAATTTTCAAGTCACACGTCTAGCCACTACAGGGGGATTCTTAAGAGCAGGGAATACCACATTAATTGTAGGAACAGAAGATGATTGTGTAGAAAAAGCAATTGAAGTGATTTCGGAATACTCAAGAAAAAGAACAGAGGTTGTTCCATCAACAGCGTCATACGATATTGGAAGATTTGCATCATTCCCAGTTGAAGTACAAGTAGGGGGAGCAACAATATTCGTAATGGATGTTGAGCAGTTTATAAAACTATAAACAAAAAAAGGTCGTCTTCAATTAAGAAGACGGCCTTTTGCTACATCACCTGCATGATCTTATATAAAATTTGTTCATAGAATTCAATGAAAGAGTATTCTATTCTATTTCATGTTTTGTTTAAATTTTACTTCTACTACTAATACTGCTCCAAATAAGCAACTACCTCCAATGATGATAGAAGGGGTAATTGGTTGCGATAATAAAAGTATACTAAACAAGGTAGCTAGAATAGATTCTAGTGATAAGATTAAACTCGCTTTACTAGGAATGACATGGCTTTGTCCATACAGTTGACATAAGAATGATACGACACTACCGATGATAGCTAGATATAAAATATTTGGCCAAGCTTGTGTAGGAACATGCATTTGATTCGTAATGGGCATAAGAATTAACGAACAGATACCCATTGTTAATAATTGAATAGTAATGATACTAAAAGGATCATTGTGTTCACCGCATTTTTCGCTATAAATGATTTGTAAGGCAAAGAAGATAGCACATAAAAACAAATAAAAATCACCTAAATGAAAGCTAAGACCTTCACTAAAGGAAAGCACAGCACTACCGATTAAAGCAAGAAAAGCAGCAAAGTAGATTTTAAGTTCTAGTTTTTTATGTAGGAATAAAAAAGAAATAAATGGTACAAATACAACGTTTAATGAAGTTAAGAATGCAGTATTCGGAACACTTGATAAACTTTGTCCTATGGTTTGAAAAGCAAAACCTAAAAAGAAAATGAATCCGTTTGTGATACCTAAACGTAAAGTTGTTCTGTTTTTCCACCAAGCTTTCTTATAAGAAAATAGTAGTAAAAATAAACCGCCAATTAAACCACGAGCTGCAAGTAAAGGAAATGCTTCCCAACCACTAGCCAGCGCTTGATCAACGGCTATAAAACCGGTCGCCCAGATGATTGCAGTTGTTAATAATGCTAAAGTTGCTTTGCTCATAAAAATCACCTCAATGAGAGTATTTTAACATATTTATAAACAAATACAATACTATCACATATTATGTACACAAAAAAAACGTTTGCATTAATAAAGAATATGTAGTATATAATAGAAAGAAAGTGGAAATGCATTGAAATCACTTTCATAAGCAATAAAAAAGCGGATAAGTTTAAATTTTTTTATTGCATGCATAAAAGAGTGTGCTATAATACACAAGAAATAGAGAGTGTTATGAAAAAACAAATACTAGTAAAACAAACTCATCGCTATTCATTACAAACAGGCATTATGTATGAAGGCGAAGCATTTATAGATGAATATAGTGATTATATAAGATTTACATTTATTGATGATGATGAGGCAAAAGTAGTGTTTTATTGTTTTGAACAATATATGGAAATACATCGCTTTGGTGAAGTGAATTCAGAATTACTATTAAAACCAAACGCCCAAACATTTAATAAAATTACCAGTGAGTTTGGAAAGTTTGATGTAGAAATTAAAACAATTGCATATCAAAATAATGATATGCAGATACGAGTGGAATACGATATTGAATCGGATCAAGAGGATAAGGATGGTTTTATTATTGATATCGAAGTAATGGAGGGTAATTATGAATATAATTGAGTTAAAATTAAAAGAAGGAATCCAAAAAGCAGTTGAACAAGCTTTTGCTATACAAGTAGAATTAAATGAAGTAGTCATTGAAATCCCTAAAGATAACAGTCATGGGGACTATGCTACGAATATGGCAATGCGATTAACAAAGCGTGTACAAAAAAATCCGCGTGAAGTAGCGCAAGCAATAATTGACCATATTGATTATGCAGCAAGTGATTTAGAAAGCGCTAGTATTGCTGGACCAGGTTTTATTAACTTTACAATGGTAAAAGCTTCTTTAGCAAATATCATTAAAACAGTGTTAAAGAAAAAAGAAAACTATGGACAAAATGAAACAGGTAAAGGAATTAAAATTAATTGTGAGTATGTAAGTGCTAACCCAACCGGTGATTTACACTTAGGACATGCACGAGGTGCTGCTTGGGGAGATAGTGTCTCTCGTATTTTAAAAGCAAGTGGATATGATGTAACTAGAGAATTTTATGTGAATGATGCAGGAAACCAAATTAATAATTTAGCGAAATCATTATATTCGCGTTATTGCGCAAACTTCGATGTAGAAGTGGCTATGCCAGAAGATGGTTATTTTGGTGGGGATGTCATTCAAATTGCAAAAGATATGAGTGATGAATTTGGTGACCAATTTTTAAATAACTTTGATGAAAAGCTATTTAAAAAAGAAGGAATCAAAAGAGAGTTAGAAAAGCTGAAAAGAGACTTGGCCTTTTTTAGAGTAGAGTTTGATGTGTGGAGTAGTGAGCAAGCAATTCGTGATGCACACAAAGTAGAAGAAGCGGTAGCGACACTAACAAAACTTGGAAAAGTGTATGAAGAAGAAGGTGCGTTATGGTTTAGAACGACAGAATATGGAGATGACAAGGATCGAGTATTAAGAAAAAGCGATGGCTCATATACATATTTAGTGCCAGACATTGCTTATCATATGGACAAATTAGAAAGAGGATATGATAAGCTTGTCGATTTTTTAGGGGCTGACCATCATGGATATATACCAAGATTAAAAGCAAGTATACAAGCATTAGGAAAAGATGCCAACACTTTGGATGTTGATGTCATTCAAATGGTTCGTTTAGTGGAAGATGGAATAGAGGTAAAAATGAGTAAGCGTTTAGGGAACGCAGTAACTTTAAGAGAGTTATGCGAGGAAACTAGTGTAGATGCAGTACGATATTTCTTCGTTAATCGTGCAGTGGACACACACTTTGATTTTGACCTAGCACTTGCAAGAAAACAAAGTAATGATAACCCCGTTTTTTATGCACAATATGCACATGCTAGAATGTGTTCAATTTTAAAAAACATAGACTTAAGCGTGACCGTTGAAAATTACGACTTACTAATCCATGACAAAGAAGTACAACTGATGAAATACATTAATGAATTCCCAAGTGTTGTGAGTGATGCAGCTATGCAAAGAGCGCCACATAAAGTATGTAATTACATACAAAAACTAGCATCATTATTCCATAGTTTCTATGGAGCATGTAAGGTTAATGACAAAGAAAATGAAGCATTAAGTGCACAACGATTAGACCTGTTGAAGGCGTGTAGAATCACACTTAGCAATGCTTTAGAACTGATTGGTGTAGAAGCCACAGAAAAAATGTAATGTATAGGAGGATGATTAATATGGGACAACCTATGGTAGATATTGCATTTGAATTAATGCAAAAAAAGAAAAAGGAAATTGCATTTCCAAAATTATGGGATGAAGTAATCCAAGTTAAAGGACTAAACCAATCACAAGCAGATGACTTAATCGGTGATTTCTATTCAGATATGTCACTGGACGATCGTTTTGTTATTTTAAAGGATAATAAGTGGGACTTGCGTATTCGTCATAAGTTTGAGGACATCGTAATTGATACAGATTCAATTATGGTAGATGATGATGAGGAAGAAGAAACGCTTATTGAAAAAGAATAAAATGTAAACTCAGGCAATAGCATTTGCTTGAGTTTTTTTATAATATTCATAGTCTAAGGTGCTCGTTTTATGATATATTATATAAGTGAAAACAGGAGGAATTTAAAATGACTAAAAAACCAGTAGTACTTGTTGTAGCAGATGGGGTGGGTTTAACGCAAAACCATCTAGGAGATGCAGTGTACAACGCTTATACACCAGTATTAGATGAATTAATGAATACATGTCCGAATATTGCAATTGGAGCACATGGATTAGCGGTAGGATTACCAAGCGATGAAGATATGGGAAACAGTGAAGTTGGCCACAATGCACTAGGTTGTGGACAAATATATGCACAAGGAGCTAAACTTGTTAATGTATCAATAGAATCAAAAGAAATGTTTGCTAACCAAACATGGAAAAATTTAGTAACAAATTGTAAAGAAAATGCAACAATGCATTTTATTGGATTATTATCAGATGGAAATGTGCATTCACACATTAACCATTTATTTGCTTTATTAGACCAAGCAAAAGCAGATGGCGTAAAACAAGCAAGAATTCATATTATGTTAGATGGGCGTGATGTACCTGAAACAAGTGCTTTAACGTATGTAGAAGCATTAGATAATAAATTAGCAGAAATCAACGATGCTAACTTCCATGCTGAAGTAGCAAGTGGTGGTGGACGTATGAACATTACAATGGACCGTTATGAAGCAAATTGGTCAATGGTTGAACGTGGATGGAAAACACATGTATTAGGTGATGGAAGAATGTTTACTAGTGCGAAGGAAGCAATTGAAACATACCGTAATGAAACAGGTGTTGTAGACCAAGACTTACCTCCTTTTGTTATTGCAAAAGAAGGGAAGCCAGTGGGAACAATCGAAGATGGAGATAGTGTCATTCTATTCAACTTCAGAGGGGACCGTGCACAAGAAATTTGCAAGGCATTTGAAGAAGGGGATTCATTTAATAAATTTGACCGTGTAAGAGTACCAAATGTTATGTTTGCTGGGATGTTGCAATACGATGCGGATTTAGAAATACCAAAATTATTTTTAACATTCCCACCAAAAATTAAAAATACATTATCTGAAACTTTAGTAGCTGCTAACATCACTCAATACGCTATTTCAGAAACACAAAAATATGGACATGTTACCTATTTCTGGAATGGAAATAGAAGTGAAAAATTTTCTGAAGAATTAGAAACATTCGTAGAAATTACAAGTGATGTAATACCATTTGAACAAAGACCTTGGATGAAAGCAGCTGAAATTACAGATCAATTAGTAGAAGCGATTGAATCAGGTAAGTACGACTTCTTACGTACTAACTATCCAAATGGGGATATGGTGGGTCACACTGGAAACTACCAAGCTACAATTATTGGAGTAGAGGCAGTAGATTTACAATTAAAACGTGTATTAGATGCGGTTAAACGCGTAGATGGTATTCTAATAGTAACAGCGGATCACGGTAATGCAGATGAAATGTATGATAAACCAAAAGAGGGACAACCATACAAAGCGAAAACATCTCACACATTAAATAAAGTACCATTTATTGTCTATGGTGCAGATGTAGAAATCGCAGAAGGTGACTTTGGATTAGCTAATGTTGCTGCTACAGTGACTAAATTATTAGGTGTAGAAGCTAATGCAAGTTGGGAAAAACCAATTATTAAATAGTAAATGAAAAGAAGCAATCTTGCTTCTTTTTTTATAGTTTATTTATTTTTTTAGCGTTGT
>CAYJGK010000004.1:51154-79322 GCA_964370065.1 uncultured Erysipelotrichaceae bacterium | reverse complement strand
GAAAAGAAGCAATCTTGCTTCTTTTTTTATAGTTTATTTATTTTTTTAGCGTTGTCAAATGCACATTGTCCAATATGGCAGTATCCATCTGCATTTTTATCTAAATAATTTTGATGGTAACCTTCTGCTTCATAAAAATTTTCTAATGCACACACTTCTATTTGCACAGGGACAACTTTTTCTTTTAATGCATTTATTGAGTCATTGATAATTACCAAGTCCTGATTATTTTCATAGTAAATACCCGTACGATATTGAACTCCCACATCGCCACCTTGTTGATTTAATAAAGTAGGGTCAATGATTGCATAATATGCCTCTAACAATAAACTCAAATTTAAGATACTGTCATCGTAGATAATTTCTACACATTCAACATGGCCAACGCCTGATTTTACTAATTCATAACTAGGATTGGATAGACTACCATTTGCATAACCAACTCGAGTAGCGATAACACCATTGATATAACTAAAGTATTTTTGAGCTCCCCAAAAACAACCGGCTCCTATATATATTTTCTTTTCCATGATAACCTCCTAAAAAAACAATTCCATTCCTAAGCATAAAATAGGAATTGTAAGCAATGATAATAATGTGGATGTAAACACTAGTTGACCTGCTAATTGTTCATTTCCATTGTATTTAGTCGCTAAGATAACAGTAGTACTACCTGCAGGCATACCTGCTAATACAGTGGATACAACTGTGATTAAAGGGTCTACTTGAAAGAATAAACAGCCAATAAAGACAGTAATAGGAATCACTCCTAAACGAATCACGCTATATGCAATACTTTGTTTTGTTAGTAGGTGAGTTACTTTTGCTTCGGATAAGATAACGCCAATAACTAACATAGATAAAAAAGTAGTGCTACTAGCAATGCCTTCTAAACTTGTTAAGACAATGCTTGGCAATGTGATATCTGCAAATAAAAAGAATAATCCGATCAGTACGGCGATGATACAGGGGTGGGTGCAAACTTTAAATAGCACACTCTTTAGATCACTTTTATAAAAACAGGAAAGCCCTACACTCCACATAAAAATACGGACCGCTATTAAGTAAACAGAAGAATAAAGTAAGCCAGGCAAACCATAAATACCTTGCACCAAAGGCGTTCCCATAAAACCACTATTTGAACAAATGGTGGCATACTTTAACACACTATAAGAACTTGATTCTTGTTTAGAATACAAAAGGTGAGCGATTACTAAACAAACAAATTGAATAATAAATGAAATAAATAAAATAAGAAGAATATGTTGCATAACAGAAGTATCTAGTTCAATAAAAAAGGAAACAATAATACTACAAGGCAAGACAATGTATATGACAAGATCTGTCAAAGCAGCTTTTGCTTCACTTTTAATAATGTGCAAACGATTTAATATAAAACCAATGCTTACATAAAGAAATAATTGAAATTGTAGACTGATTAACCCTTGGATATCGACCATGAATTATTTTTCAATCCAAGCTTCACATAAAGGTATCTTAGAAACATCTGAATTTCTAATTTGAATACTTCCTAATGTTTCATTTAATTGCTTATCTCGCATTAGTATATCTTTTAAATGATAGACTGTGCCATAGTTTCCATCAATGACTTTACAGTGTGGAAATAAGTCATGTAAGAAGGGTATATAAAATGAAAAATGAGTACACCCTAATACAATACTATGTGCGGTATTCATATCTATATGTTTAAAATAAGATACGAGTTGTGCAGTTACTTTTGCTTTATCTTCTAATTCATTTTGTTCTACTAACTGTACTAATTCAGGACAAGCAATATTGGTAATCGTATGTTTAGATTCATATTCTTTTAATAAATTTCGAAATTTTTCTTCTTGTAAAGTGAAGGGAGTAGCCAACACGATAATACGTTGGTTATCCGCTTTGCTAGCCGCTACCTTTAAAGCAGGTTCCATCCCAATAATAGGAATAGAATAAGAATCTCTTAAAGATGGGGCTGCAGCACTAGTTGCTGTGTTACAAGCAATGACAATGGCTTTCACATCTTCTTCTAGCATTTGTTCACAAATCGTGTGACAACGATCAATGATTTCTTTTTTTGTTTTGGTCCCATAAGGAGCATATAAACTATCCCCATAATAAATGTAATTCTCATATGGCATCTGCTTCATACATTCTTTTAATACACTCATTCCACCTAGACCTGAATCAAAGATGGCAATCGCTCTTTTATCACTCATTATTTCACCTCTTTATGACTCTATTATAATATAGAACTATCTATTCTCACAACACCTAATCGGTAACACGAACTATTTAAACGACAAAAAAAACAAGTAGAGCGTAATCTACTTGTTTATTTCCTAGGAAATAGGGCTAGAAAGTAACTGAATCAGGGTTTGTACAAGCACCACATGCTGGCTCTTGGTCGATGATTTGCATTTCATCACTCGTTAAACTAAAATCATAAATATCGATATTAGAAACGATGCGACTTTCTGTGACGGATTTAGTTAAAGGTAATACATTATGTTGTAACACCCATCTTAACACGATTTGCGCAATATTTTTATTGTATTTAGTAGCAATGGTTTGTAAGTTTTCACTTTTAAATACATCACCATTAGCTAAGGGACTCCAAGCTTCTACAACAATTCCTTTTGCTTGGCAATAAGCGACTAATTCAGATTGCATATACCCAGGATGGAATTCAATTTGATTTACCATTGGTTGTATACGAGCAGATTCTTCTAAATCTTTAATGTTGTGTAACATAAAGTTGCTGACACCAATTGATTTCACTAAACCTTGCTCGTATAAATCTTCTAAAGCACGCCAAGTATCTGCATTTAATTGTTTGTAGTTTTCAAATTGTACAGCATTAGCAGGCCAATGAATTAAATACAAATCTAAATAATCAACGCCTAAATCTTTTATTGTTTTGTGAAAAGCAGCGATTGTTTTATCATATCCTCTTTCGCTATTCCATACTTTTGATGTAAGGAAGTATTGAGAACGGTCTACACCAGCTAATGCAATTCCTTTACCTACACTAATTTCATTACCATAGATGGCAGCTGCATCAATGTGTGTATAGCCATTTGTCAGTGCAATGCGAACCCCTTCTATACATGTTTCATCATCTGGCGTACGCCATGTTCCATATCCGATTTCAGGAATTGTATAACCATTACTTAATTTTAATTGTTTCATTAGTTTTCTCCTCTTTTCTATATTATAAACTTATAAGATAAACTTTTCAATGACTTCAGCAACACCACCTTGATTATTATCACGAGTACATTGATAATCTGCTATTGCTTTAATTTCTGCGACTGCATTAGCCATAGCTGCTCCAATTTGGGCATCTTGAATTAAAGTTGTATCATTGTAACTATCACCAATACCAATTGTTTCTTCCATGCTAATTCCTAAGTGTTTTGCCAAATGTTGTAATCCACTTCCTTTACCTGTACCTTTCACATTAATTTCTAAATAACGATCACAAGAATAAGTAATGGTTAAATTTTGTTTACCTATTTTTTCTACGTCATCTTGTAAACTTCTTAAGTAATCCATATCTTCAATTTGAAAGACCATTTTATAAGCAATTTGATTATCTAATGGTTGTAAATCTAATTCATCAATAAATAGTGGTGGTAAAAAAGAAGAGTCGCTTTGAAATGTTTGAATACGTTGTCGCTCACGCTTATCACAAAAGTATACAAAAATTTGATGGGGTGTAAATACTTGTACATTTACTTTCTTTACATAAGCATAAGTAATTAATTGTGAAACGACATCTATTTCTAATTCATCACAATGTAGGATATGTTGATCTTTATTCGTTACAATAATAGCACCATTTCCTAAAATACTGTAATCTTCATTTGTGTGAAGATCTAGTTGTTGTATTAAATCACCAAGATACCCCACCCCACGTCCACTACAAGGAACTAAGCGTACTCCTTTTTCTTTAGCTTGTTGTAATGCTAATTTATTTCTTTCACAGATTAAATGATCATCGTTAAATAAGGTACCATCTAAATCAAATGCGATTATTTTATACATAATATACCTCCTTACTTTGTAATTAAGTATAACATATTTTTAAGGAATGGATGATACCCCTTTCTTTTTTGATGACGAAAAGGTATAATAAATATATTATAAAAGTGAGGGAATAAAAATGGATACAGCATTAATCGTATTAGTAGTTGCCGTATTAGTGACGGTAGCATTATCATTAGTTATGTACTATGTAAAACAATCATACTTAACTAAGTTAATGAAACATTTAAGTGAAAGTGAATTTGAAGCATTTTATGCATTAATTAATAAAGGAATTATTAAATATTTATTTCCTAAATTTAATGTAGAATACTTAAAATTAAATGCCGTGATTATGGAAGGAAATAAACGTAAAATAAATGATTCTTTTAAGTCGTTATTAGCTATGAAAATGAATAAAAAACAAGAAGAAGACGTGACAATTAAAGCATTCAACTATTATGTAGGAATGGAAGATAAAATTAAGTGCAAAGAATTATTTGAGAAAATTCAAACATTTAGCAATGTGAGAATGATTGAAGAAGCAACATTAACATATGATATTTTCATTCAAAAAAAATGGAATCACATAGATGATATTTTAGCGATTATGGAAGATCTTCCTGAAAATAATCGTGCTATTTATGAATACTTATTATCTGTTCAATATGAAAACAAAGGGGAATTAGATAAAGCAAAAGAATATGAAGAACTGAGCAAGAAACACATGGAGATGCCAGTTGAAAATTAAGCAATCGTTATTGCTTTTTTATTTTATGAGGAGGAATGAGAATGTTTAGAATTGGACAATCAACGGATATACATGCCTTTTGTGAAGGGGACTATATTACAATTGGTGGAGTGAAATTGAATCATACTAGAGGGATTTTAGCGCATAGCGATGGGGATGTTTTATGCCATGCCATTGCTGAAGCTATGTTAGGGGCATTAGCTTTAAAAGATTTAGGGTATCACTTCCCTGATACAGACCCAAAATATATAGGAATGTCTAGTCTATGTATCCTAAAAGAAGTATATGAGAAGATTAAACAAAAGGGATATACCCTAGGTAATTTGGATAGTTTAGTTTTAATTGAAAAGCCAAAGTTGGCACCTTATATCGATACGATTATCGAAAATGTTGCATTAACACTAAATTGTGATAAAAATCAAATTAGCGTTAAAGCGACACGTGGAGAGAAAATTGGCTTTGTTGGAAGAGAAGAGGGAGTTGTAGCACAATGTGTTGTTTTGCTGTATAAAAAATAAAAAAAAAGTACAGTATACTGTGTAAAGTGATATAATAAATAAGCAAGAATGGAGAGTACAAAATGAACAAAGTAAGAGTAAGATATGCGCCTAGTCCAACAGGACATTTACATATTGGAGGAGCAAGAACAGCATTGTTTAATTATTTATTTGCCAAACACCATAATGGTGACTTTATTGTTCGTATTGAAGATACGGACATTGATCGCAATATTGCGGGTGGAGAGCAAGAACAATTAGAAGGATTAGCTTGGCTACAGATGATTCCTGATGAATCACCAACTAACCCAAATCCGGTGTGTGGACCATACCGACAAATGGAAGCACTTGATATTTATAATGAAGTAATTGAGACCTTATTAGTCAATGGACATGCATATAAATGTTTCTGTACAGCAGAAGAGTTGGCAACAGAAAAAGAGAGACAAGAAGCACTCGGTTTTGCACCTAAATATAACCGTAAGTGTACACATTTGAGTGCAGAGGAAATAGCCGCTAAAGAGGCAGCGAATGAGCCTTATGTTATTCGTGTAAAAGTACCAGAAAATGTAGTATATGAATTCAATGATATGATTCGTGGAAAAGTAAGTTTTGAGTCAAAAGATATCGGGGATTGGGTAATTGTGAAAAGTAACAAAATTCCTACATATAACTTTGCAGTAGTAGTGGATGATTATCGAATGAAGATTTCTCATGTGTTTAGAGGAGAAGAACATTTATCCAATACACCCAAACAACTAATGATTTTTGAAATGATGGGATGGGAAAAGCCAACTTATGGACATATGACATTAATCGTTAATGAAGCACGTAAAAAATTAAGCAAACGTGATGAAAGTATTATGCAATTCGTCTCACAATATAAAGAAGAAGGGTATTTACCTGAAGCGATGTTTAACTTCTTATCATTATTAGGATGGTCACCAGAAGGAGAAGAAGAAATTTTCTCTCATGATGAACTAGTTAAAATATTTGATGAAAATCGTTTATCAAAATCACCGAGTATGTTTGATAAAAATAAATTAATTTGGGTAAATAATACATACATTAAAGCAACTCCTTTAGATAAAGTTGTACAATTAGCGAAACCATTTTTACTAGAAGCATATGACTGTAGTGAAAAAAGAGATGCATGGATGGAAAAAGTAATCGCTTTATATCATGATCAAATGTCTTATGGTAAAGAAATTGTAGAGTTATCTTCCCTGTTTTTTAAAGAAGATTTCATATTAGATGAAGCAGCAAAAGAGGTAATGGAGTGGGAAACAACGCCTGTGGTAGCAAGTGCGTTCAAACAAAAATTAAGTAATCTAGAAGAATGGAATGTTGAAAGTATAAAAAGAGCATTTAAGGAGACACAAAAAGAAACTGGAATTAAAGGTAAGCCTTTATTTATGGGACTGCGTGTTGCTATTAGTGCGCAAGTGCATGGACCAGATTTAATGAGTACAATTGAAGTGTTAGGAAAAGAAGTTGTATTAAAACGTTTATAAAAAAATACCCTTAAGTTAGATTAAGGGTATTTTTAAAAATTATGGATATACTAAAATATAGTAAAAGGAGGGCTTTATGAGCCAATTAAAAGATAGAAAAGATGTTGCCAAACAAGATACTTGGGCAGTAGAAGATATGTATGAAAATGATATGGCTTGGCAAAAAGCATATGAAAAACTATTAGAAGAGGCGAAATTGTTAGCAACATATAAGGGAAAATTAAATGATATTGTTGTACTAGTAGACTTTCTAACCAAACAAGAAACCATGATGATTATTGCAAGCGATGTTCATGGTTATGCCAGTCGTTGTAGTGATGTAGATACTTCTAACTCACATTATCAAGTGATGATGGAACAAGCTAGAGGAATCATTGTGGAAGTCGGTAAATTATTATCATTTGTGAATGTAGAAGTAATGGCGATTGAAGAAGAAAAATTACAAGAAGCATACCAAAATGATTCAGGGTTACTTCGTTATAAAAGAATGATTAGTGATGCTAGAAGAAGTATGGATCATGTATTAAGTGAACAAGAAGAGGCAATTTTGGCAGCCGCTAAAGAGATGGGTAGTGCACCAACGACTACGTATATGATGTTAATGAATGCCGATATGACTTATCCTGATGCCCAAGATGAGCAAGGAAAAAAACATGCAATTACGACAGGTAATTTCATTAAATTACTACAATCAAGTGATCGTGCATTAAGAGAATCCGCATTTAAGCAATACTATGGAGAATACGATAAAGTAAAAAATACAACGGCTAGCTTACTAGCTGCACAAAATAAGCAATTAAAGTTTTTTGCGAATGCGAAAAACTTTAATACGCCAATTGAAGCTGCGCTACACGGAACCAATGTACCGGTTAGTGTATACCAAAATTTAATTGAAACAGTTCACAAAAATATTGGAATCTTACACAAATACATGAATTTAAGAAAAAAAATCATGGGTGTGGAGTCATTGCACATGTATGATTTACACGTTCCATTAGTGGATGAATTAAACGTGAATATTCCTTATGATGTGGCACAGCAAGAAGTATTAAACTCAGTAAAAATATTAGGGAAAGATTACTATGAAGCATTAAAACATGGGTTTGAAAACCGTTGGGTAGATAAATTTGAAAATAAAGGGAAGCGTTCAGGTGCATATTCTGCAGGGATGAATATTCATCCATTTGTATTAATGAATTACAATGAATCATTAAGTACTGAATTTACCTTAGCACATGAAATGGGACACGCAATGCATTCGTACTATTCTACCAAAACACAAAATAGTGTTGATCGTAATTATGTTATTTTTGTAGCGGAAGTGGCTTCTACGTGTAATGAAGCGCTATTAATGGATTACTTAAGAAAACAAAGTGATGATTCAAAAATGAAAGCATACTTAATTAACTATGTGTTAGAGCAGTTTAGAAATACGGTATATAGACAAACAATGTTTGCTGAATTTGAATTAAAAATTAGTGAAATGACGATGAATAATGAGGCTTTAACAGCACAATCATTAAATGCATTATATAAGCAATTAAATGAATTCTACTATGGTAAAGATGTAGTAGTAGACGATGAAATTGCATTAGAATGGTCAAGAATCCCTCATTTCTACATGAATTTCTATGTGTTCCAATACGCAACAGGATTTAGTGCAGCGATGACATTATCGAAACGCATTTTAAATCAAGAAGAAAATGCAGTTGAAGATTACTTAACTTTCTTAAAAGGTGGATGTAGTCAATCACCAATTGATTTATTAAAAGGTGCAGGAGTGGATATGAGTTCTCCTAAACCGATTGAAGATGCACTGCAATTATTTGATTCATTGATTGATGAATTAGATGAATTATTAGGATAAAAAAAGAGCCAATCGTAAGATTGGCTTTCTTTTATTTTTTAGGCAAATGATTTTTTAATAAAGTGTAAACGGTAGTAGCGACAATCACACTTGTGACTCCTTGTGTGAAGTTAAATCCGACTCCTGCAATAGCAACGACAAAGCTGTTGTATAATAAGGCATCAGCAAAATAGTAACCTGCTACTAAAATGAAACACCCTAATAAATACGATGCTAATTTCATTTTGTGAGGTAGCTTTGCGAATAAGTAGGCAACACAAAGCCCTTCTAACCCTTTTATGACTAATGTGAATAGGGCGTAATGAGAATAACCTAAATATAAATCTGCTAGCGCACTTGCTATTCCACCGACAATAAAGGCTTCTAAAGGACGCAAGAATGTAGCAAATAACAAGATGGCACTATCACCTAAATTTACATATCCAAATTGCCCAATCGGGATGGCGATAAAGGTAGTAAATAAGAATGTAAGAGCAATACCTAATCCAGTCCATACAATACGATTAATACTTCTGTTCATATTTGTCTCCCCCTTGAGTATTGCAATTATTATACAATAAAAAAGGGCGAAATAAAACCCGTAAATATTGTATAATAAAGAAGAGGTGAAAGTATGAAAATTTTAAAAGAAAGTTTATTATGCAATGACTTAGCATCGACTCTAGATGTGGTTAAAGAAGTTACATTAGTAAAAAGGCATGAAAAAGAAATGATAATCATGATGCCATTAACGGAATATAATAAAATCAAACAAACCTTATATAAAGCAGTAGGAGAATTAAAAGATGAAAACTAAACAATATACATGTGATCAATTAGAAGAAGTTGTACAAGCGTTAAAGAAGGGGAAAGTGATTGCTTTTCCTACTGATACCGTTTATGGAATAGGCGTTGTATATGATCAAGAAGATGCTTTACATAAACTAAAACAAGCCAAAAAAAGACCAGATGAAAAGCCAATTCCCATGATGGTTTCCTCACTTGCACAAATAGATGAAGTAGCAGAGATAGATTCATCACATAAAGAATTATTGGAAACATTTATGCCAGGAGCGTTTACTATTGTAGTCAAAAGAAAAGAAAGTGTGCCTGCCTATGTGAGTAATGGGTTAGATACGATTGCCATTCGAATGCCAGATGATGCTTTTGTTTGCGCCATTATGGATGCATTAGAAAAACCATTATTAGTAAGTAGTGCAAATATAAGTGCTCAAACATCTTGTAGCAATAGCGATGATGTGTTGAAACAACTAGATGGAAGAATGGATGGTATTGTAGCGGGATATAGCAAAAGTGATACACCATCCACTATTGTGGACTTAACTAAGGATACAATTAGAATCTTGCGTGAAGGAATGATTAGTAAAGAAGAAATAATGTATATTTATGATAAGATACAGTAATCTTTTTCTAATTACTATGGTAAAATAAAAAGTGTATAAAAGAGGGAGAAAAATTATGAAAATAGCAATTGCATGTGATCATGGAGCATATGAATATAAAATGGAAATAAAACAACTATTAACAGATTTAGGCCATGAAGTACAAGACTTTGGGTGTGAAGGTGGCTGTGCTGTAGACTATCCAGATGTTGTGTTACCAGCAGTCAAAAGTGTTGCCAATCAAGAAAATGAGAGAGCCATTGTATTATGTGGAACGGGTATTGGGGTAAGCATTAGTGCAAATAAAGTAAAGGGTATTCGTTGTGCATTAGTATCTGATTGCTTTAGTGCAAGAGTGACTAGAGATCATAACGATTCCAATGTATTAGCGTTAGGACAACGTGTATTAGGAATTGAATTAGCTAAGGAAATCGTTAAAATTTGGATAGAAACACCATTTTCAAATGATGAAAGACATATTAGAAGAATTGATAAAGTAATGAAAATTGAGGATCAATAACTATGAAAGACACACTAATTAAACAAGCTATTGAAAAAGAAGCAAAAAGACAATTATATAATATTGAATTAATCGCTTCAGAAAACTATGTATCTGAAGATGTGTTAGAAGCTGCAGGATCTATTTTAACAAATAAGTATGCAGAAGGGTATCCAAATAGAAGATATTATGGGGGATGTGAGCACGTAGATAGTGTTGAACAACTTGCAATTGATAGATTAAAAGAAATATATGGCTGTGAACATGCTAATGTGCAACCACATTCTGGTTCACAAGCCAATATGGGAGTGTATTTAAGTGTATTAGATTTCAATGACAAAGTATTAGGGATGGATTTAGCAGCAGGTGGACATTTAACACATGGGCATCCACTAAATTTTTCTGGAAAGCTATATAATTTTATTTCTTATGGAGTCGATCGCGAAACAGAAGAAATCGATTATGATGAAGTCAGAAAAATTGCTTTACAAGAAAAGCCGAAATTAATTGTAGCTGGAGCAAGTGCATATTCTAAAGAAATAGATTTTAAAAAATTTAGAGAAATAGCAGATGAAATTGGTGCATATTTTATGGTGGATATGGCACATATTGCAGGATTAATTGCTGCAGGATTACATCAAAATCCAGTACCTTATGCTGACTTTGTAACATCGACTACACATAAAACACTACGAGGACCTCGCGGGGGAATTATTTTATGTAAAGAAAAATTTGCGAAAGATATTGATCGCAATGTATTTCCTGGTATGCAAGGAGGACCGCTTATGCATATTATTGCAGCAAAAGCAGTATGCTTTCATGAAGCGTTGCAACCTTCGTTTGTTACTTATCAAAAACAAGTGCTAAAAAATATGAAAGCTTTACAAAATGAGTTAATCGAACAAGGGTGTCGCTTAATTGCGAATGGAAGTACAAACCATTTATTGATGGTAGATGTGAAACAATCATTCCAAATTACAGGAAAAAAAGCAGAGCATATTTTAGATGCAGCACATATTACTTGTAATAAGAATGCCATTCCTTTTGATGATGAAAAACCATTTACAACAAGTGGTATTCGATTAGGAAGTGCAGCTATGACTTCTAGAGGATTTAAGGAAACAGAGTTTAAGCAAATTGCGAAATGGATTGTACGTGTTTTATCTAATTCAGAAAATCTGTATGAAATCGAAAAGGTAAAAGAAGAAGTAGATGCACTTACTTCACAATTTCCAGTTATTTATCGTTAAACAAGAACTTTATGTTCTTGTTTTTTTCTTATTTCAATTAAGCGCTTACAAGTGTATAATGAAATAAAGGAGGCGTACTATGCTAGAAAAGTTAAAGGAAGAAGTATGCGAAATTGCGAAAAGAGCACAAAGAGATGGATTATGTAAACATAAATCAGGTAATTTCTCTGCAAGAGATTTAGAGAGCGGGCTAATTGTAGTGACACCAAGTGGGGTCAATCGAGAAAGTCTAACACCAGAAGACATGATTGTAATGAATATGGATGCATGTGTAATAGAAAATAAATCAAATTTGAAACCAACTAGCGAAGTATTAGTGCATATTCAAATTTATGACACACGACCGGAAACAAAAGGAATTGCACATACACACTCGATGTATGCTACATCGTTTGCAATTGTGAATAAGCCGTTGCCAGCTATCGTATTTGAAGTCGCTGCGATGGGGTTATCGAAAGGTAGAGTGCCTGTATCGCCATATGGGACACCTGGTACAGCTGAATTAGCTAAAACAGTTGTGGAAGCAGCACAAGAAGCGCAATGTTTCTTGATGGAAAAACATGGTGTATTTGCATTTGATAGTCAAAATGTATACGAGGCGTATTTAAAAGCGGCGTATACAGAGGAGTTAGCTGAGATGTATTATCATGCCCTGCAAATTAATCGTGGAGTGGAACCAGATTATTTTAATATCGAAGAAATACAAGGATGGGAATATCCAAAAGAAATTAAATTACAAGGAGAAATAAATGAATAATTTTACTTATTATGCACCGACTAAAGTAGTGTTTGGAAAAGGTAGTGAAAAGCAAACAGGAGAATTAATTAAATCATATCAAGCGAAAAAAGTGTTGATTCATTATGGGAGTGAAAGTGCAAAGCGAACAGGTTTATTAGATCGTATTATGCAATCGTTACAAGATGCAGGAATTACGTATGTAAGTTTAGGAGGAGTTGTACCAAACCCAAGGCTTTCCTTAGTTTATGAGGGGATCGAATTGTGTAAAAAAGAAGAAGTTGATTTCATTTTAGCTGTTGGTGGTGGAAGTGTAATCGATTCAGCAAAAGCTATAGCTTGGGGTAGTGTACTAGATGGTGATGTGTGGGATTTATTTATGAAAACAGCGCATGCAACAGATGCTTTACCAATTGCGAGTGTATTAACAATTGCCGCCGCGGGAAGTGAAATGAGTAGTGGAAGTGTGGTAACCAAAGATGAGGGAGGATTGAAACGCGATTATGGGCATGAAAATATTCGCCCTAAATTTGCAATTATGAATCCAGAATTAACTATGACATTACCGGATTATCAGACGGCTTGTGGATGTGTAGATATTCTAATGCACACCTTAGAACGTTATTTTGTACAAGGTGAAACAATGGAAATTACGCGTAGTATTGCCGAAGCACTAATGCGTACTGTTATTGATAATTCGCTTATCTTATATAAAGATCCATCTAATTATGCAGCTAGAGCAGAAATTATGTGGGCATCTAGTTTATCACATAATGATTTAACAGGATGCGGAAACGCGCGCAATGACTTTGCTACGCATATGTTAGAACATGAAGTAGGAGGGTTATATGATGTAGCACATGGAGCTGGACTTGCTGCACTTTGGGGCAGCTGGGCTCGTTACGTTTACAAGGATTGTTTAACACCTTTTGTTTCTTTCGCAACAAAAGTAATGAAAGTTGAGCAACAAGAAAATCAAGAAGAGATGGCCTTACAAGGAATAGAGGCTTTAGAAGCTTTCTTTAGTGCTATCGATATGCCAACTTCAATGAGCCAAATGAATATTGAAGTTAATGAAGAACAACTACGTCATATGGCGAAATCATGTAGTGAAGCGGGACATGGTAGTATTGGTAGTGCAAAAAGTTTACAAGAGGAAGATATGTATTTAATCTTTAAAGCAGCTATCTAAACGTAAAAAAAGGACACTTAGAGGTGTCCTTTTTTTATTGGATCCTATCGCACATCAAAGTTAGAGAATAGAAGGAAGAAAATAGGTTTTATCGTTCGTGGTAGCCGAACGGCACGATAGGAGAATTTTTATTTTAATTTAATTGTAATTGGGAGATAGTTTTACATCATCATAGGGCAGAGCAATAAGTTGATAACTATTGATTAGATGAGGTTCACTGTCAAAGTATAGGTTATTTGATATTGTTCAACTATGATATCAAATCATATTGTGATGTTATAATATGGGTATTGTGATGAGTCATATCGTAACATCGTGTCAGTATCGTGTGTATAGGTGTATGCATATAAGTTATGATTTGATCACTTTATTTGTGCGTTCTAATGATAAAATAGCAGCTATTCTAGTGAGCGTTAGAGAATCAACAAATGGATTACTAAGGCAAAGAAATATGATCTTTATCATTAAGAATGACAAAAAACCAATTGAAAATCAATTGGAAATAAGTGTGTGTTTCGAGTAGAAGCAAACAAATATTTCACAAAAGAATTAGTGTTCACAAAAGCATTAGCAGTTTCTGAACCTATTAATTGATTGAATATTCGATAAGCTTGTATTCTGTGATGTTTTTTTCATAAGATACCCCCAAATTACAATTAAATAATTGTGAACTTGCAGGAAACTGGCAATCATAGCTTATAGCCTTAGACCCTATAGTTTTGCGTCGCCTTTTTTCAAAGGGTTTGCCTTTTTCAACAAAGTTTTCATGTATATAAATACACCTGTACATACATAACTTATCATACAAGTCAAAGAAATGCAAGAGTTGTGCAAATTTAAATAATGCTGTATGATAGTGGTACAAAGCTTAGCATCGGAATAATAGACACTATTAAGGGGCGAAAATCATGAAAAAAGGGATTAAGGTGATTGCGTATACGATTGGGTTAAGTTTGTTGATGGTAATGATTGTGATTTGTTCGTTGCAACAAAGTGCATCAGAAGCTCCAAAAATAGTATACCAAGCAAATAATTACTATGAAGAAACAATAGTTGTAGTGGCGGATGAAGCATATCCTCCCTATTCCTTTTATAATGATGAAGGGGAAATAGAAGGATATGATATTGAGGTGTTAAATGCCCTGGCTAATGAGATGGAAGTGAATATTGACTTACGCTTATTACCATGGGAAGATGCGAAACTTGCAATGGAAAAAAAGGAAGCAGATTTAATTCTTGGATTAGAATTCAATGAATACTATGAAGAGCGATATAATTTAAGTGAAACAGTCGGTGTCAATCAATTTGTGGTATTTGGAAAAGAAGAATATAATTCTATTTTAGAATTATATAACAAAAGAGTGGCAGCGTTAAATAATAGTATTAGTAAAGAAATATTTATTGATCCTATGAATTTTGAAGATGTGACGATGTTCGATTATTACGAAGTAGCCTTTCAAGCGATTTTAGATGATGAAATTGATTATGTCATTGGACGATATGCAGTTGGAAACCGCGTGCTAGCACAAGAGGGTATAAGCGAAATCACGATAAAAGGGTCCGCTCTAACAAGTAATGCATTCTGCTTTGGAACACAAAAAGAGAACGAAGAACTACTCATAAAGCTAAATATAGCAATCCATAGTGTGAATGGCAAAGGAATCATGGATGAACTTACGGGCAAATGGTTAGGTGGTTTTACTTCTTCTATTTCAGTAGAATCTTTTTTAAAGCAACATATTGATGAGTTCATTTTTGCTATTTTTATTGTTTTTTCACTTATTGTGAGTGTGGCTATTCTATTAGTTAGAAAATTTCAAGGAAAATCAAATCGTGATTTAGCGACAGGAGTCTATAATAAAAAGACGGTAGAACGACTAATTCAAATGAAAATTGGGAAAAACAGCTATGCAAAAGGGGCCTTATTTTTAGTTGATATTGATGGATTAAAAGAAATTAATGATACATATGGGCATATGATAGGGGATAGATGTATTTTAAATATCGCACAAATATTGCTTGCACTATTTAGTGAACAAGCAATTATTGGAAGAATAGGCGGAGATGAATTTATTCTTTATTTTAAAGAAGGTAAAGCCGTGACAAATCCCACTAAGTTAGCTGAAAAAATAGTAAATGAAGTAGCTTATCACAACCAGTTAAATGAAAATAGTGTCGAATATCACGTTAGTATTGGAGTCGCGATTCGCCAATCACAAGTACATTTTGAAACGTTGTACAAGCAAGCTGATAAGGCTTTATATGAAGCAAAGGCTAATGGAAAAAATCAAATACAAGTATATGAAGAAGAACTCATGTATAAAATGGATGTATAGAAACACAAGCGATAAGTTTGTGTTTCTTTTTCTATTATCCATGATAAAATAAGAGTAATGAGGTAAATGTATGAAAAAAACAAAAATAGCGATGATGTATGATTTTGATAAAACATTATGTACAAAAGATATGCAAGAATATTCGTTTATACCATCTGTAAAAATGGATAGTAAATCTTTTTGGGGAGACGTTACACAATTAGCAGAAACAGATAAAATGGATCGTATTTTAGCGTATATGTATTATATGCTTAGAAAAGCAAATGCAGCGCAAGTCCCAATCAAGAAAGAAAACTTTGTAGAAGCGGGACAGCATATTGAATTATATGAGGGGGTATTTGACTACTTTGATCGAATCAATGCGTATGCTGATAGTTTAAACTTAGAATTGGAACATTATATTATTAGTAGTGGTTTAAAAGAAATTATTGAGGGTAGTGTTTTAAAGGACAAATTCAAAAAAATATATGCTTGTGAATTTCACTACGATGAAAATGGAGTAGCAGATTGGCCTGCGTTAGTTGTAAACTATACAAATAAAACGCAATTTTTATTCCGCATAAACAAAGGTATATTGAATGTATATGATGATGAACAATTAAATGAATTTGTACCAGATATTGAACGTCCTATCCCATTTCGTAATATGATTTATATTGGTGATGGATTAACGGATGTACCGTGTATGAAATTAGTAAAAGAAAATGGTGGACAAAGTATCGCTGTCTATACACAAAAAGAGAAAGTCATAGACCTACTGGATAATCGTAGAGTTGACTTTATATGTAAGGCGGATTATCGTGAGGGAAAAGAGTTAAATGAAACCATTGCATTAATATTACAAAAGATGGCAGTTGTGAACCAACTGGTGGATAAAAATCATAGTCAAAGAAATGTAAAAAAAGGACAATAATAATTGTCCTTTTTTTGTTAGTTTAATTTTGTTTCAATAAATGAGATTAGTTGGTCTTCTTCCTCTGTAGGTATATTACATTGTCCCATCTCTATATGCGGTTTATGTTTACCGTGGAAATCACTTCCACATGTAGCAACTAAGTCGTGATCGTGTGCAAACTGTTTATAAAATGCGATTTGTTGAGCAGTGTGATAACTACTGTATACTTCTATTCCGTCTATACCTAAAGCAACGATCCCATTTAATAGTGTTAGATTTTCACTTGTGTTATTACCAGGATGTGCTAACACAATAAATGCGTTTTGTTTACGTAACAGCTTAAATAAATCTTGCATTGCCATATATTGAATAGGATAATATAAAATCTTATCTTGTGCACAGTAATTCCAATAGAAATTGATATCTGGAGCACTTTCATATTTTCCACCTGGCAAGTAATCTTGTAAATAGGGATTATCCTTGTTGGCTTCTTCTAACAAAGCGACTTCACATATTGCTTCCCCAGTATAAACACCATGAGGGTAATGCGCTAATAATTTATCTTCATCAATAACCAGCCCCATAATTTCTCTAGCTTGTTTCATATAGTGTTGACCAGCTGCTAATTCCATATGGTGAATAGTAGTTGCTATTTTTTTAAACTCAGCACTATTTGGATCAATGAAAAACGCCAAAATATGGAAGTTTTTATTCATAAAGTGACAATCTAATTCGACACCTGTAATAATTGTTATATCTTTTTTATCTTGAATTAAATTATATGCCTGCGTATTGTTGTGATCTGTAAAACTGATATATTGTAATCCATTACTATGTGCTAAATTAATCATATCTTGTGGTGTTAAATCACCATCCAATGACACATTTGAATGCATATGTAAGTCTATTTTGCTCATTTTTTTTCCTCCTATTGCGCAACACACATAGCCTTTGTTTTGGCTAGTAAATAAGGTCTTAAATAAGCAACCATATTCGATAAAGGTAAAATGTCTTCATGAATTTGAATCCCTAATTCATTTTTAATATAAGCTCTACGTTCTAACATGCGCTCCCACATTTCTGGATCTTGTGCTTGGATTTGATTACGTAAATTGGCATCTGCTAAAAGGACACCGTTTTCACATGTACAGCCAGAGTAAGGTTTAATCGATGGGATGATATCTAATTGCATCAACATTCCACTCTGAAGTAAATCTGAAGAACCTTTATAAATAGGACTGGATAACCATTCTTCATCTGCACATAAATGACCAGGATTTAATGACCAATTATATGTTTCTTTAGGCAAAATAGTTTCTATTAATGAATATACGTCACTCCCTAACATATTCGTATGTAAAGTTTCTAACCAAGTAGCAATAGTATAAAAATAGGGTATCACTAAGCGTTCCATATAATCTTGCACATCACTTTCTAGTTGAGAAGTCTCTTCTACAAGGTAGGCACTACGACTTGATAAACCGCCTTTAAAACCAACGGTCATAGAAATTTTATCACCTAATCGTAAAGGGGTTAGAGTGGGGTAAATATTTGCTTTTTGAAAACGTTGCCCACTTGCAAAAACAGTTACGACATTATTGCGCTGCCCTTGTTGTTCTAGTAAACTAGCCATTTCAATTTCGTTTTTGCCAACCGCTATTTCATTCATCGCACAAAGCATGCTGTTAGCAGCTAACACTTGCCCATATTCATAGTGTCTAATTTCATCCACATTATTAATAATTCGCACTCCATTTTTAGCGTCGATAAATAATCCGGTTGCATTTGTGATAGAAGGCGTAATTTGTTTCACAGCTTCCACTATGTAATGTGGTACATCATATAAATGAGAACCTTGCTTATATAAACCTTTCCATCCCACAATCCCGATATGTTGATCGTTTGTAATATTTGCTTTTTGTAAATTGATAGGAAGTTCTTCATACTGTTGAATTGGTTGATCAGGCAAAGAAAATTGTTGGGTTAAAATAGAGGTAGCGGGTATTCTACTAAATGGTACAATTCCCATTACTTCATTTCCAACTAATAGATAAGCTTCCCCATTTTTATGTAACACTAATAAAGCTTCTTCAAAGCGTGGGATAAATCCAGTCAAATACTCAAAGTTAGAAGCATGCTCGACATCTGCATAAATAATTAATGCATCGTATCCGCTTTGTTTCATTTGAACTATTGTTTTTTCTTTCCTTTCTAGCATTGTCTCATCACTTAATAAGTGAGGTGTAATAATTTGAGCACGTGGTGGCTGTGTTTGTTTGTAAATAATTTCTTTCATAGTATAACCTTTCTTATTCATTTTTATATGAAATATTAATAATTTTGGGAACAGATAATGAATCTGTTAGTTGACTACTTAAGTCGTTTGTAATAAGTACATCAAATTGATCATAAGTGGCATATTGGTAATGTGCGAATTTACTGAATTTACTTTTATCACAAAGCAAAACTTTAAATTTACAATTATCTAACACTGTTTTCAATAAAAACAGTTCGTCATCACTCATTTGACCAGGTCCATCCATATTCTGGTTACCATCACTACTTAAAAAGCAAACATCAAAATAAATGTTTTTAAGTAATAAGGTAGTGTAGTGTCCTCCAAGGCGATTTCCATCTCTTCTATATTCTCCGCACACCATCAATATACGATGCTCACTTTCGGCTAAAATAGGAACTAATTCATATGAATTAGTAACAATCGTTAGGTTCTTTTTTAATTTTAGTAGGTTACCTAAATGTAAGACGGTACTACTTGCATCTAAGAAAATCGTATCGTTATCTTGAATGAAATGAATGGCTTCTTTAGAGATTAAAAATTTTTCCTTTTTATTTTCTTGTGTACGGATGGCAATGGGCAAATCGTAATTAGCGTTACGATGCATCGCCCCTCCATGTATACGATAAATCACTCCTAAATTTTCTAAGTGTGTTAAATCTTTACGTAGTGTTTCTAATGAAATATGAAATTCTTTTGCCATAGCATGAATTGTGGTTTTACCATGCTCTTGGATGTATTTTGATATTTCATTACGTCTAAAATCACTTCTTGCTGACATAGTTCCCTCCTTAATTAGAATAAATAATATAGTAATATTATACAACATTTTTTTTGAATCGGTAAATAATAATACGACAAACCATATAAAAACCTCGTGTTTTGTTGTTAAATCCACAAAAATAATAATTATTAGACAAATGAAACATTATGAATTATGATTATTAGAATAGATAGGGGTGAGTGTATGCCAATTACAATTCCAAATGGTTTGCCTGCAGAAGAAATTTTAAAAAAGGAGAATATCTTTGCTATTGATGCACATCGTGCTTCCACCCAAGATATTCGTCCACTTCGTGTGTTAATTTTAAATTTAATGCCTAAAAAAATAGAAACAGAAACACAATTGCTCCGTTTAATTAGTAAGAGTGCGATTCAAATAGAAGTTGATTTTATGAAGATGAGTGCACATACTTCTAAAAACACAAGTGAAGAACACTTATTAAAGTTTTATGAAACCTTTGCACATTATAAAAATCAATGTTTTGATGGAATGATTGTTACAGGTGCTCCTGTTGAACATTTAGAGTTTGAAGAGGTAACCTACTGGGAAGAATTACAGAAAATTATGGAATGGTCAAAAACACATGTTTTTTCAACCATGTTTATTTGTTGGGGTGCCCAAGCAGCGCTATATCATTTTTACCAAATTAATAAGCAAAAGTGTAATGAAAAGCTATTTGGTATTGACGCACAACAACTTTATGCACACAATGCCTTAACGAGTGGGTTTGATGAAGTATTTAATATGCCCCAATCTAGGCATACGCAATTTGATGAGTTAGGAATTCAGCACTGCCAAGATATAATCACTCTAGCAGGTAGTAAGAAAAGTGGCTCTACTTTATTGAGTAGCCATGATTTACGTCAAGTTTTTGTAAGTGGTCATCTTGAGTATGCACGCAATACACTGGCGGAAGAATACAAACGAGACACCTTACAAAACAAGCCAATCCAGATACCCTTTAATTACTATCCACAAAACGATCCATCGCAAAAAGTAATTTGGAAGTGGAAATCGCATGCTAATTTATTGTATCGCAATTGGATTAATTATATATATCAAATGACGCCATATGAAATTAATGAAATAAAAAACATAAAATAAGCCAATGCACAAACCTAGTGCACTGGCATTTTTTAATATAAACGAGTATATTTTTTAAAGTGATTTTCATTAACATTTTCATTTCCATCTACATTTGCAGATAGGAAAACAGGTACTTCCAATCCTTTTTGCGCAATGTATTTTGCGCATTGCGTAGTGATAGCAGCTACAATAAATGCATTCGCCATGGAAGAGGTAGGCGCCATAGGAATAGGACAACCTTCTACTTGTAAACTTGCATCTCCTAGTGCCCCACAATTATCGATGACAACATCTGCAATATCCATCAATTTCGCACCGCTTTCATGGCGTGAACGACAGCTACTTGAATGTGCTAAATTAGTAATGGCGATGACTTTTGCCCCTAATTTTTTGCTCTCTAAAGCCAGTTCTACTGGATAGGCATTACGACCTGAATTAGAAGCGATTAAAATGACATCTCCTTGTGCAATACCGTATAAATCAACAAGTATTTTAGCGTATCCAGATAACCGCTCTAAGTGGGTACTCTTAGTAGGATGTTCTTGTAATGTTAACTCTGTTGTCATAATAGGAATAGGAAAAGCAAGACCTCCTGCACGTCCATAAAACTCTTCAGCAACTGTATGAGAATGGCCACTCCCGCTAACGAAGAAATGGCGTCCATTGGCAAAACTATCAGCAATCAAAGATGCACTTTGATCAATGTTATCTTGTTGTGTTTCTTGTAATTTTTGAATAACATGTAGACCGTATTCAAATGTTTGGTTAATCATGAAAATAACCTCCTTTTTAATTATCATAAGAGAGAACATTAAAATAGTCAATTATGTATTTGCGTAAAATTTGTGCAATATATCACTTGACTAATTTTAATTTAAACTATATCCTATAAAAAAATGGAGGTATCTTATGAATTGTGCTAGATATACACTAAATGAATTGCTCGTCTCTCTTTTTAATTTAATTTTATCCCTAGAAGAAAGAAATTTGAAAAAGAGTGGTGTAACATTAACAATGAACGATGTACATATCATTGAAAATATAAAGAAGATTAAAGGTAATACAATGACTCAATTAGCCAATAAACTTATGGTTACACAAGGAACATTAACAACGAATGTGAATAAATTAATCAAAAAAGGATACGTTACTCGTATTAAGGATGAGAAAGATAAACGTATTGTACGTTTAGAAATTACAGAGAAAGCGGAAAAGGTAATGGCTATTCATGATGCTTTTCATGCAGATATGATTGATAAAGCAATAGGAGATTTAGGATTACAAGAAAACCAAGTGCTAAATGATTCTCTATATAATATTATGGTCTACTTTAGAAAAGAATACGAGAACTTACATAAAACAGATTGAGTGCAAAGCACTTTTTTTGTTTATGTATATTGTAAACCTAAAAACAACATTGTAGTTTACAACATAGAGTAAACGTGTTATATTCACACTGTTTGAAAGGAGGATATTATGAAAATAACAATTCAAGAAATGACCAAGGCAGCTTTGTTTGCTACATTATTAGCAATCAGTGCTTTTATTAAACTGCCGATCACTATTGTACCTGTAACTCTACAAACATTAATGGTAATGGTAATTGCTTTTAGTTTACCCACTAGACAAGTAGCGTTTAGTGTAGGTCTATATTTGTTGACAGGATTAGCGGGGTTGCCTGTATTTGCTAGTGGAGGAGGGATAGCATATGTCCTACAACCTAGTTTTGGTTATTTAATCGCCTTTTTTATAGTAGGGATTAGCCTTTCCTATGCTTCTAAATGGATACAGCAAACAAAACATCAAATTATGTTAAGTTTACTTGGTTTATTGGCTATTTATATAATCGGTATTGGCTATTTCTTATTTATTCAAGCAAACGTATATCATTTATCATTCGATTACAATTGGGTGTTGCAATATTTAGTATATGTATTCATTGTTCAAGATAGTATCGCCTGTATACTTGCTGTATATATCGCAAAGCGACTGCAAGCAGTAAACCGCTTCCATCATTAAACAAGATTAAAAAGCCTTCTAAAGTATTTACTTTGAATTTCAAAGAGTGTATAATGTACAAGAACTTTGATTTTCAAAGTGTATCAAATTATAGGAGGAATCAGATTATGATGACACAAATTACAAAAGTATTGGTAGATGCAATTAACGTTGATGAAAGCTTAGTTAAGCCAGAAGCGAAATTAAATGAAGACTTAGGAATTGATTCTTTAGCAGCAGTTGAATTAGCTCTAGAATTAGAAACTGAGTTCGATGTACGTATCGAAGATGATGAATTAGCTAATTTAGTAACAGTTCAAGATATCTTAGACATCATTGAGAAAAAACAATAATTTAAACGCTAGGAGCTAAGGGTACTTAGCTCTTTTTCAAATAAAGGAGAAACATAGAGTATGGATACAAATAAAATCAAAACAATTATTTCAATTTTCGAGGAGAGCACCATTGCTTCAATGGATCTTGAAATTGATGATATAAAAATTAAATTAAAAAAAGCGCAAGAACAAGCTGTGGTACAAGGGGTTATGCCACAAGCAAGTGCACCAGCACCAATAGTAGCACCTGTTCCTGTGCAAGAAGCTGTAGAAGAAGTGAAGGATTATGTGACTTCGCCTTTAGTTGGAACATTCTACAGTGCGCCAAGTGCAGATTCTGCTAACTTTGTGGAAGTGGGAAGTAATGTAAAAAAAGGGGATGTTGTGTGTATTATTGAAGCGATGAAAGTAATGAATGAAATTCGTGCACATCGCGATGGAGTAGTGGTAGAAATCAAAGCGAATAATAATGATATGGTTCAATTTGAACAACCATTAATCGCGATTGGTGACTAGTATGATTAAAAAGATTTTAATTGCGAACCGCGGAGAAATTGCGGTTCGTATTATACGTACATGTAAAGAAATGGGTATTGAGTGTGTGGCAATTTACTCAACAGCAGATAAAAATGCACTACATGTACAATTAGCGCATGAAGCAGTTTGCATAGGTGGACCCCGTTCACAAGATAGTTATTTAAATATGAATAATATTATTCAAGCAGCTTGTTCAACAGGGTGTGATGCCATTCATCCAGGATTCGGGTTCTTAAGTGAAAACCCCAAATTTGCTCGTTTAGTAGCACAGTGTGGATTAATCTTTATCGGACCAGATGCAGATATAATCGAAAAAGTAGGGAATAAGTCAATGGCTCGTCAGATGATGATGGAAGCAGGAGTTCCTATTATTCCAGGTTCAAAAGAAATCATTACTTCTGTTGAAGAAGGTAAAGTAAAAGCTGAAGAGCTAGGATACCCTGTTATGATTAAAGCGAGTAATGGTGGAGGAGGACGTGGAATGCGTATTGTACGCAAGGAAGCAGAATTTGAAGACAACTACTACAATGCAAAAAGTGAAGCAATGGCTTGTTTTAATGATGATGAAGTATACATGGAAAAGTTAATTGAAGAACCCAAACATATAGAAGTCCAAATTATTGGAGATCATTTTGGAAACACTATTCATTTATATGAACGCGATTGTTCCTTCCAAAGAAGAAATCAAAAAGTAATTGAAGAAGCACCATGCTTTGTATTACCACAAGATATTCGTGATGCAATGTGTCAAGATGCAGTGAAGGCGTGTCAATATGTGGGGTATAATTCAGTGGGAACGATCGAATTTTTATTAGATAAATACAATAATTATTACTTTATGGAAATGAATACTAGAATTCAAGTAGAACATCCTATTACAGAAATGATCACTGGTGTGGATATTGTGAAACATCAAATTAAAATAGCGGACAAACAAAAATTAAGTTTAAAACAAGAAGAAATTAAATGTGAAGGGTATGCGATTGAATGTCGTATTAATGCGGAAAACCCAAAGATGGATTTTGCACCTTCTCCAGGAAAAATCAATTTCTTGTGTTTGCCAGCAGGGAGAGGAATACGTATTGAAACAGCTGTGTATAATACGTATGAAATTCCACCATACTATGATTCAATGATTTTAAAATTAATTAGTTATGGAAGCACACGTTTAGAATGTATTAAGAGAATGCGTATTGCGCTAGAAGAATTAATTATTGATGGAGTTTCAACAAATGTTGAATTTCATTACGTTGCTTTACATCACAAGAAGTTTATTGAAGGTAAATATACGACAGGTTTTGCAGCAACATTTATTGAGGAGCTAAAAGAAAATGGAGAATTTATTTAAGAAACGTCAAGAACGTTTACATGTATTTAAAAAGACTAGAAATCAAATTATTCATCATCAAAATAAAAAGGAAATACCAGATAATGTATTCACAACATGTGAAAACTGTAAGAGAAGTATTTCTTATTTAGATATGAGAGAAAATAAATATGTGTGTCCTACATGTAAACATCCGAATAAAATTAGTGCGAGAGAAAGAATACGCCAATGGGTAGACGATTCAACTTTTAAAGAAGTGGATGCGTTAATGACAACAACCAATACAGATAAATTTATCGGTTACGATGAAAAATTAGAACGATATAAACAAAGTACAGGATTAAATGAGGCTGTCGTATACGGAGTTGGGAAAATCAATAACCAAAGGTGTGTGTTAGCAGTAATGGATTCCAATTTTATGATGGGAAGTATGGGAGCTGTAGTAGGAGAAAAAATTACTCGTGCTGTAGAATTAGCGCATAAAAAGAATTACCCATTAATTATAAGTTGTACTAGCGGGGGAGCTCGTATGCAAGAGGGAATTGTATCGCTGATGCAAATGGCGAAAACAAGTGCTGCTCTAAAAAACTTTAGTGATGATGGTGGCTTATACATTAGTGTATTAACCCATCCTACAACAGGTGGAGTGAGTGCAAGTTTTGCAATGCTAGGAGACATTATTATTGCTGAACCACATGCATTAATTGCTTTTGCAGGGAAAAGAGTTATTGAAAAAACAATCAATGAAGTGTTACCTGATGAATTTCAACGCGCTGAATTCGTGTTAGAAAAAGGGTTTGTGGATATGATCGTAAACCGTTTTGAAATGAAACAAGTCTTAGGGGATCTTTTGGCATATCATGGAGGTAAACATTAATGAATATTAAAGAGTGTGAAATCCTAATTAAAACATTAGAAGAAGAAAGAAAGTCAATAAGTGATAAAAATAGTCAATATTATATTGATCTAACAAAAGAAATTGATCGTTTACAGAAAGAAATATATCAAAACTTAGATGCTTGGGACCGTGTTTATTTAGCTAGACATCAGGAACGCCCCAAAGCACAAGATTATATCGCTTTATTATTTGATGGATTTTATGAATTGCACGGCGATCGCCTATTTGGAGATGATGCCGCATTAATTGGTGGAATTGCGACTTTTGAAGGGATACCAGTGACCGTGTTAGCGCAGTCAAAAGGGAAAAATCTACAAGAAAATTTAGATAAAAATTTTGGAATGACAAACCCAGAAGGGTATCGTAAAGTTCTTCGTTTAGCAAAACAAGCAGAAAAGTTCAAACGTCCAATTATCACATTCGTCGATACCGCAGGAGCTTACCCAGGTAAGGGAGCAGAGGAACGTGGACAAGCAGAGGCAATTGCACAGTGCTTATATACCTTCTCTACCTTAAAAACACCCGTAATTTGTATTGTTGTTTCTGAAGGGGGAAGTGGTGGAGCACTTGCATTAAGTGTAGCCGATCGTATCGTCATGTTAGAAAACTCAATTTATTCTATTTTATCACCAGAAGGATTCGCAAGCATTTTATGGAAAGATGACACAAGAGTAAAAGAGGCAGCTAATGCTATGAAATTAACAGCACAAGATTTAAAAGATAAAAAAATTGTTGATTATATTGTGAAAGAGCCAACAGGAGGAGCGCAAAATTGTATTGAAGTTGTGAGTGATCAAATTCGTGCTTACATTGCGCAAACATTACCAGAATTAAAGAAAAAGAAAGAAAAGAACTTATTGCAGGATCGACAAAGTAAGTTTAGAAACATTGGTACATACTAATGAATCAAATTAAAATACTAGGAAGTGGATTAGCAAAAGCCGCACATTGTATTGATAATGATGCATTATCAAAAGTAGTGGATACAAGTGATGAATGGATTAGGACGCGTACTGGTATCCAAACACGCTATGTGAGTAGCGAAGAAAACACAAGCGATTTAGGATATCGTGCAGCTTGTGAAGCTATTGAAAAGGCAAATATTTCAGTACAAGATATTGATTTAATTATCGTGGCAACTATGACTCCAGATCATGTAACGCCGTCTACAGCGTGTTTGATTCAAGAGAAATTAGGACTAAATGATAAAGTGGTTATGGCATTTGATGTGAATGCAGCATGTAGTGGGTTTCTATATGCTTTGCAAGTAGCGAGTAGTATGATGCCCCAATTTAATAAAGCATTAGTGATTGGTGCAGAAACGCTGAGTAAAATCATAGATTATACAGATCGTAACACTTGTGTATTATTTGGAGATGGAGCAGGAGCTATTATTATTCAAAATGATGCAAGCGTCAAACCTCTAGCGTTTTATGCAAATGGATATGGAGATGTGCAAGGTATCTTACAAGCTAAAGGGAATGCCTTACATGCTCCATTACAGAATATAGCAACAAGCCATCAATATTTAACAATGGAAGGTAGTGAAGTATTTCGTTTTGCAATCAAAGCAATTCCTGAAGCTGTCTATGCAGTATTAGAAAAAGCAAATCAAACAATTGAGGATATTGATTTAATCATTCCTCATCAAGCAAATTTAAGAATTATTCAATATGTGAGTAAAAAAATGAAAGTTAGTGAAGACTTATTCTTTACTAATTTACACGAATTTGGTAATACCTCTGCAGCTAGTGTAGTAATAGGATTAGCACAAGCGCAGCAAGAGGGAAAATTAAAAAGAGGAATGAAAATTGTACTTGTAGGATTTGGTGCTGGATTTACGTATGCAGCATCATATATCGAGTGGTAAGGAGAACGTATGATTAACGAATTATTAAATATAAAATACCCGATTATTCAAGGGGCAATGGCAAATATAGCTACAGCAGAATTTGCAGC
>CAYJGK010000004.1:44652-51054 GCA_964370065.1 uncultured Erysipelotrichaceae bacterium | reverse complement strand
AATACCCGATTATTCAAGGGGCAATGGCAAATATAGCTACAGCAGAATTTGCAGCGTGTGTATCAAATTGCGGTGGTTTAGGAATCATTGGAACAGGTGCGATGAATGTAGAAGAAGCTAGAAATGCCATTCATGCATGTAAGTTATTAACAGATAAGCCATTTGGGGTAAATGTAATGATGATGAACCCCTATACTAAGGAAATCATGGAAATGATTGCTGAAGAAAAAGTAGCAGTTGTGACAACAGGAGCAGGAAACCCTGGAATTTATATGGAAATGTTGAAAGAAAGTGGAGCAAAAGTAATTCCGGTTGTACCAAGTGTAGCTTTAGCAAGACGCATGGAGCGTTCTGGTGCAGACATGGTGATTGCTGAAGGGGGAGAAGCAGGTGGACATGTTGGAGAAACATCAACCATGGCCTTAGTTCCACAAGTTGTAAATGCAGTGAACATTCCCGTTATTGCAGCAGGGGGAATTGCAGATGGTCGTGGATTAAATGCTGCCTTAAGTTTAGGTGCGCAAGGAGTACAAGTAGGAACATGTGTATTATTAGCACAAGAGTGTCCTATTCATGAGAACTATAAAAATGCAGTAATTAAAGCAAAAGATAGCGACACTGTAGTGACTGGGAGAAGCATGAATTCACCAGTTCGTATCTTAAAAAATAAAATGAGTAGAGAGTATTTACAGTTAGAAAGTGAAGTAGAAAATCGCGAAGAATTAGAGAAATTAACATTAGGAGCATTACGTAAAGCAGTGTTTGAAGGAGATGTTGAAATGGGCTCTTTAATGGCTGGACAAATCGCTGGGATGTGTAAAGAAGTGAAACCGTTGCAAACCATTTTAGACGATATGGTAAAAGAAGCAAAAAAAGAAATCCAATCACTAGAAGAAAAATTAGGGAAAATAGCATGTTAAAAAGTGTAAAGATTAGAAACAAAGAACTACTTGTACCTATTATCCAAGGAGGAATGGGTGTTGGCATTTCACTTGGAAAGCTAGCTGGTCATGTGATGAAAAACAATGCAATGGGTGTTATTAGTTGTGCCCATCCAGGATATCAATTAGAGGGATTTAGACAAAATAGCATAGCCATCAATGAAAAAGGATTACAATTAGAAATTGATAAAGCAAGAGCTATTTCAGAAGGTAAAGGATTATTAGCGGTTAATGCAATGGTAGCAAGTACAGATTATGATACCTATGTTAAATGTGCGGTAGCAAATCATGTCGACGCTATTATTAGTGGCGCAGGATTACCATTGCACTTACCGAAATTAGTGGAAGATGAATCGATATTATTAGCACCGATTGTATCGAGTGCAAAAGCTATGAAATTAATTTTAAAATCGTGGTCGCGCCACTACAATCGATTACCTGACTTTGTCGTGATTGAAGGCTGTGAAGCAGGAGGGCATTTAGGATTTAAAAAAGAAGATTTAATCAATGGTACATGTGTAACATTAGAAGAAATATTACTAGAAGTAGTGGCAGAAATTAAACCGTATGAAGAAGAACATGGCGTTACTATTCCTGTCTTTGTAGCTGGTGGAATCTTCAATGGACAAGATATTGCGAAAATGATCACACTGGGTGCAAGTGGTGTACAGATGGGAACTCGCTTTATTGCAACACAAGAATGTGATGCAAGTGAAGCCTTTAAACAAGCTGTAATTAACTGTACAAAAGAAGACATTCGCATTGTACATAGTCCAACTGGATTTCCAGGAAGAGGATTAAATAATGCTTATATTCAGCGTATTACAGGAAAGCCAAATATTAGTATGAAACAATGTTTGGAATGTCTAAAACCATGTACACCAATGGATACGCCATATTGTATTAGTGAAGCATTAATTCAATCTGCATTAGGAAATGTTGATAACGGGTTGATTTTTGTGGGAAGCAAAGCACACTTAATTCATGAAATGACAACTGTAGAAACATTAATTAATACATTAATAGAAGAAGCAAACCAGGCTTTAAAGGGGTAATATGAAAATAGGATTATTATTTGCTGGACAAGGAAGCCAGTATGTAGGAATGGGTAAAGAATTAGCACAACAATATGCAGAAGCAAAAGCTGTATATGATGCAGTAGAAGTTGGTTTTGATTTAGAAACACTATGTTTTGAAGGACCTATTGAACAATTGCAAGATACTGCCTATGCACAAGCCAGTATTTTAACAACATCACTAGCCATCGCAGAAGTGGTAAAGGCACAAGGTATTCACGCTGATTATGTAGCTGGATTAAGTCTAGGTGAATATAGCGCATTATGTTATGCACAAGCAATGAGCATCAGTGATGCAGCTAATATCGTTCGCAAAAGAGGAATGATTATGGCAAATGCTTTGCCAGCTGGGACAACAACTATGGCAGCTGTATTAGGAGCAGAGGAAGTGTTAATTAAAGAGGTGTGTGTGCAAGTGAGTCATCTTGGTGTTTGTGAAATTGCAAATTACAACTGCCCACAACAAATAGTGATTAGCGGAGAAGTAAAAGCGATTGAAGAAGCTAGTCGTTTGCTAGTTGAACAAGGAGCACGCCGTGTCATTCCTTTAGCGGTAAGTGGTGCATTCCATTCTTCATTATTAGAAGAAGCATCACAACAATTAAATGAAGTATTAAAAACATATGATTTAAAACAACCCAACATTCCAGTTATATATAATACAACAGGAACGGAAGTGCAGGATACACCGATTATTGATTTACTAACAAAGCAAATAAAGAGCAGTGTATATTTTATGCAAAGTATTGAATATATGATTGCACAAGGTGTGGATACATTCATTGAAATTGGGCCAGGATCAGCCTTAAAAGGGTTTGTTCGTAAAGTGAGTCGCGATGTAAAAGTATACAGTGTACAAGATATAAAAACTTTAGAAGAAATGTTAGGAGCACTAAAATAATATGGAAAGAAAAGTAGCGTTAATTACGGGAGCAAGTAAAGGGATTGGAAGCCAAATTGCTTTAAGTATGGCAAAAGAAGGATATAATATTGTAGTGAATTACAACGGAAACAAGGATTCAGCCAATGCAGTAGTAGAAGCTTGCAAAGAACAAGGCGTAGAAGCTTTTAGTGTACGTGCTAATGTATCAGTTATGAGTGATGTAGAAGAAATGTTTAAACAAGCGATGGATACTTTTGGTAGAATTGATTGTTTAGTAAATAATTCAGGAATTACAAAAGATACATTATTATTAAGAATGAGTGAAGAAGATTTTATGGCCGTTATGGATGTTAACTTAAAAGGATGTTTCAACTGTACTAAATTAGTTTCTAAAATTATGATGAAACAAAGAAGTGGTAGTATCATTAATATGGCAAGTGTGATTGGATTAATTGGAAATATAGGGCAGTCTAACTATGCAGCTAGTAAGGCGGGTATGATTGGATTCACGAAATCTATTGCTAGAGAATTAGCACCAAGAGGAATTCGTGTCAATGCAGTTGCCCCAGGATTTATCCAAACGGAAATGACGGATACATTATCAGATACAATCAAACAAAATATTTTAGCACAAGTACCATTTAAAAAATTTGGAACATGTGAAGATGTAGCTAATACCGTTGTGTTTTTAGCAAGTGATAACAGTAAATATATTACTGGACAAACCATCAATGTAGATGGTGGAATGGTCATGTAAGGAGAACTTATGAAAAGAAGAGTTGTAATTAGTGGAATGGGTGCAGTCAGCCCAATAGGAAATAATCCAAATGAAATGTGGAATGCAATTGTTGAAAATAAATGCGGAATTGATGAAATTACACATTTTGATACAAGTGAATTTAAAGTAAAATTAGCAGGACAAGTAAAAGATTTAGATATGGAATCGTATTTTAGTAAACGTGATTTAAAATTCAATGATCGTTTTACGCAGTTTGCAAGAATTGCATCAAAACAAGCTATGGAAGATGCAAATTTAGATGTATCAACAATCGATGCCGATCGTTTTGGAGTCTTAATCGGCTCAGGAATTGGTGGGGTAGAATCCATTGAATCAGCTCATACTAGTTTAATGGAAAGAGGAAATTCAAGAGTTTCACCATTCTTTATTCCAATGGCGTTAATTAACTTAGCAGCTGGAAATGTTGCTATTGATGTAGGTGCTAAAGGACATTGTTCAGCAAGTGTAACAGCTTGTGCAGCAGCAACGAATGCAATTGGAGAAGCATTTCATAAAATTAGAGATGGATATGAAGATGTGATGATTGCAGGGGGAAGTGAAGCGGCTATAACGCCTTTAGCTATGGCAGGGTTTCAATCAATGCGTGCCTTACATACAGGAACAGATAAAACACGCGCGAGTATTCCATTTGATGCGGATCGTAGTGGGTTTGTAATGGGAGAAGGAGCAGGAGTTTTAATTTTAGAAGAATTAGAACATGCACAAAAAAGAAATGCGAAAATCTACGCTGAAATCGTTGGATATGGAGCAACATGTGATGCACACCATATTACAGCACCATTAGAAGATGGAAGTGGTGGAACAAAAGCAATGATTATGGCAGTGAAAGATGCAAACATTGAAAAAGAAGCAATTGATTATGTAAATGCACATGGGACAAGTACGCCTTTAAATGATAAAACGGAAACAGCAGCTGTAAAAGCAGCGTTTGGAGAACATGCAAACCAATTAGCGATGTCTAGTACAAAATCAAACACAGGACATTTACTAGGAGCAAGTGGTGCAATTGAAGCGATTATCACGATTAAAGCATTACAAAATGCTTTAATTCCAGCAACTATTAACTATTTAAATAAAGATGAAAACTGTGATTTAGATATTGTAGCAAATACGAATAGATCACAAAACTTACAATATGCAATGAGCAATTCACTAGGATTTGGTGGACACAATGCTTCTATTGTATTAAAGAAATGGGAGGGTTAATATGATTTACAATTCGAATCAAATTCAAGAAATTATTCCACATCGTTACCCATTTTTATTGGTTGACCGAATTGATAGCATTAGCGAAGATGAAACAACAATTGTTGGAACAAAATGTATTAGTGCTAATGAAATGCAATTTCTAGGGCATTTTCCTCAAAAACACGTGATGCCAGGTGTTTTAATTGTAGAGGCGTTAGCACAAGTAGGATGTGTATTATTATTATCAAAAGAAGAAAATAAAGGAAAAATTGGTTACTTTGCAGGGATTAATAAAATGCGTTTTAAATACCAAGTGACACCTGGAGATGTATTATCTTTAAAAGTCACACTTACAAATATGCGCGCAGGAATATATTTTGCCGATGTCGAAGCAACAGTTGAAGGAAAAATTGCTGCTAAGGGTGAAATTATGTGTGCTGTACAAGGGTAATATGATTGTTGGAATAGGTTGTGATATTGTAGAAATTAAAAGATTTCTACCCAGACAGGAAGCACTAGCAAAAAAAATATTAACCCCTAATGAGTATGCAGAATATACTAGTTTGGCACAAGAGCGTGCGCTACAATATGTAGCATCCCGCTTTGCTGCAAAAGAAGCGATTATTAAAGCCTATGATAAACCGTTGTTATTATCAGATATTGAAATCATAAAGGTAAATAATAAGCCAACTTGTATAGTAGATGATGCTACAGTGCATCTATCTATTGCGCATGAAAAAGAATATACCATTGCTTATGCAATGTGTGAAAGATAGAGGTTTAAAATGAGACTACTATTAATACTTAAATTTATATTCATTGCCCCGATTGCCCAATTTGTGGGAATTGCTATTCGAAATAAACCATTTGAAGAACGTTATAGAGTGGCGCAAAAATGGAGTCAAAATATATTACAGTATTTAGGCTATAAACTGCATGTAAGTGGAGTGGAAAATGTACCTAAAGAGGAGGCAATATACTTTGTATGTAATCATCAAGGAACATTGGATCCAGTTTTAATTGTAGCAAGCTGTCCGGTACCTTTAAGTTTTATCTCCAAAAAAGAAAATGAAAAAATGCCCATATTTGGTAGATGGGCAAGAAATATAGATACGATTCACTTCGAACGTACTACGCGTGAAGGGAATGTATTTATGTTACGTAGTGCTGTGAAGTATCTAAAATCAAACAAAAATTTATTGATTTTCCCAGAAGGGACACGTTCTAAACAGGATGAAATGAATGCATTTAAAGAGGGAGCCATTCAACCTGCCTATATGGGAAAAGCTACTATTGTTCCCATTACAATCAACAATGCGTATTGCATTGATGATAAAAATAATAAAGATAAAGATTTATATATTACGTACTTACCTCCTATTTCTTATGAAGAGTATAGTGCTTCTAAACCAAAGGAAACGAGTGATAAGGTACATGCATTAATTCGTAGTCAAATACGGTTTTAATCAATTGGTAAAATACTAATCTCACCGGAAGATAATGTGCAAATGCTAT
>CAYJGK010000004.1:0-44552 GCA_964370065.1 uncultured Erysipelotrichaceae bacterium | reverse complement strand
TTTTAATCAATTGGTAAAATACTAATCTCACCGGAAGATAATGTGCAAATGCTATTATCTTCTTTTTTAATGACTAAATTAGCGCGCTCATCTATATCCAATGCAAAAGCTGAATAGACATTGTTTTTTTCATGTATTACAATCATACGATTTAAGACACAAGAATGTTTTTTATAAATAGGCGCAAATTGCTGTAAATCGTATACTTTATAATGCTTGTAAAATGCATTTAAAATAGCACTCGCTAAAGTATTACGATCGTGTGTAAAAGAAGTGTATGTTTCAATACTAGTAGCAATTGCTTGTAAATGATCAGGTTGGACATAATCATGCACATTTACGCCGACTCCTACGACTAAGTATTCCATTTGTGCTGTATTCATTTCTAAACTTGCTTCGCATAAAATACCTGCTATCTTTTTATGATTGATATAAATATCGTTAACCCATTTAATTTGGCAATCAATTTGGTAAATAGATTGAATAGCTTCCCAAAGTGCTACACTTACACATGCCGTTATTTTTAAATTATCGTATATAGATAACGAAGGACGTAGTAAAAAAGACATATATAGACCTTTTTGTTTAGGGGAAGAAAAAGATTTTCCATTTCTTCCTTTTCCTTTGGTTTGTTCATTTGCAATAACAACGTGTCCTTCTTCTAATTGAGGGGCTTTTATTTTAATATAATCATTAGTAGAATCCACACTTTCTAGTGTTTCAATCGTATGGTAAAAGGCTGGCACATTAGATCGAATAATAGACGCTTCTAAAATATCGTTTGTATGTTCAAAACGATATCCTTTATTTGTTTGAGAGGTAATCATATAGCCTTCTTCTTTTAATTTTTTGATGTGCTTAGATATACTTACTCTTGATACAGCGCATTGCTTGGCTATGACTTCACCAGAAATGTATTGCCCTTTATGAGAGATTAATATCGATAATATTTTATATTTCATAGAGTTATTATATAAAGAAATAAATGAAAAAGATAGAATTAACACAAATTAACATCAATAATCTTGAAGTTATGTTAATTTGTGTTAATATATAAATGTAAAGAGAAGGATCTGTATGAAATGGATAATAGAGAAGAATGAAAATTTAGCAAGTAAAGTGGTAGCAAGAATGATTGTGAGACAAATACAAGAAAAGGAAAACAGTAATATTTGTTTACCGACTGGTTCGACACCAATGCTTTGTTTAGAACAATTAGTAACGGTCTATAAAAATGACGGAATTAATTTTAATCAAGCAAAATTTTTTAATATGGATGAATAAGTAGGATTAGCTAAAAATCATCCACAATCATATTATTATTTTTTAAAGAAACACTTGTATGACCCATGTCGAATACAAGAGGAACAAACTCATTACTTACAAGGGGATGCACCAGACATGCAAGAGGAATGCTTACGTTATACACAATTAATACAAGATTATAAAGGATTTGACATTATTTTCTTAGGGATTGGAAGTGATGGACATATTTCATTCAATATGCCTAATGCAGCTTTTAGTAGATACACCCACCTAGAAGAGCTAAGTGAAGAAACAAGAAAAGCAAATGCACACTTCTTTGATGATAACAGGAATGAGGTACCTTCACAAGCTATTACAATTGCTATGCAAACAATTATGGATACATCAAAAATTGTGCTATTAGCATTAGGAGTGAACAAAGCAAAAATTATTAAAAGATTAAAAGAAGAAACATTATTTAACCCGTTAAACCCTGCGAGTATCTTACATTTACATAAAGATGTAACAATCGTATTAGATGAGTCAGCAGCAAGTATGTTATAGGAGAAACGAAATGGAAAAATTACTTAGTTTACAATTGAATACAGTAGACATTGATACGAACCGAATGGATCGATTAAAACAAAAGATGGTGGATCGAACACCTACCATTTGTTGTGAAAGAGCAGAGATTATTACTCGTGTATTTCAAGAAAATGAAACAGATGGAATAGTTATAAAAAGAGCAAAAGCTTTTGCTGAAATAGTTAAAAATATGACAATTTATATTGAAGAAGATAGTATTATTTTTGGTAATCAAGCAAGTAGCAATTTTGCAGCACCCATCTATCCTGAATATTCATTTAATTGGGTTATTGATGAACTAGATGAATTTGAAAAAAGAAGTGGGGATTACTTCATTATTAGTGAAACGGATAAGAATAGATTGCGAGTCTTACAAGCGTATTGGCAAAATCAAACACATCAAGATGAAGTCATTAGGAATTTATCGCCGTTAAATAGGCAAGCTGAAAAACAAAATGTATTACATCGTGGTGGAATTAGTATGTCAGGAGATGGGCACATTATCCCTAATCATGATTTTGTGTTAAATCATGGGTTTGGTGGTATGAAACAAATTGCACTAGAGCACTTACAAAATAGAGAACAACTAACAAAGGACCAAATTGAATATTATGAAGCAAGTGTAATTGTAATGGATGGTGCTTTACATTACATCAAGCGGTTTTCTAAGTTATTGCATGAAAAAGCAAAAGATGAAATAAAAAAGGAGCGTAAAATAGAATTAGAATATTATGCTACTATGTATGAAACATTATTAGAGGGAAAAGCAAGAAATTTTTATGAGGCAGTGGAAACAGTTTATTTAACACATACATTAATGATGATTGAAAGTAATGGACACTCATTTTCATTTGGACGTTTTGATCAATATATCCAACCGTTTTATGAAGCAGATATCAATGCCAATACCTTATCAAAAGAAAAGGCGTTTGAAATCATTACGCATTTCTTCATTATGACAAATAGTTTAAATAAAGTACGACCATGGGGTCATACACAATATAGTGGGGGCTATCCATTATACTCAAATTTAATGGTGGGTGGTATGAAACCAAATGGGCAGGAAGGGACAAATGATATTTCTTATTTGTGTTTAGAAGCTATGAATCAGACTCGTTTGCCTGAGCCTAATTTAAGTGTGCGCTATTGTGAAGAAACACCACACCAACTAATTGAAGATAGTGCAAAATTAATTCGCGAAGGATTTGGAATGCCATCACTATTTTGTGATGAAGTATGCATACCTGCTATGCAATCACTTGGTTTGAGTGAAAAGGTTGCTAGAGATTATGCCTCAATGGGCTGTGTAGAAACAGCAATTCCTGGTAAGTGGGGACATCGAGCAACGGGAATGACATATATAAACTTTGGAAAAATATTAGAAATCATTTTACATAATGGATTAGAACCAGTATCTGGGATTCGATTATTCAATATTGATGGAAGCAATCGTGATTATGTACACTATGAAACATATGAGCAATTATGGGGTGCGTGGAACAAAGCGTTAAAGTATTACTTTGAATTAGCAATTGAGTGCGATGAAGTGTGTGATGCTTCATTAGCTTACCATGATGCGGACGCATTTGCTTCTTGTACAATTGATTGTTGTTTAGAAAGAGGAAAAACATTGAAAAACGGGGGAAGTGAATATGACTTCATTTCACAATCTAACATTGGACCATCCGTTATTGGAGATAGTTTGGCAGCCATTAAGAAATTAATCTTTGATGAAAAGAAAATTACTTTTGACCAACTACTAAAAGCATTAGATGAAAATTTCAATTCAGAAGAAGGTTTACGTATTCGCAAATTGTGTTTAGATGCACCCAAGTTTGGAAATGATATTGATTATGTAGATATGATTGTAGCAGATGTCTATGAATCATACTTGGCTTTATTGCCCAATTATCGAACATCTAGACATGGATTAGGGCCAAAAGGCTGCCGTTATACAATGTCTACTTCTAATATCACATCTTATGTGCCGAATGGCTTTGATGTAGGGGCTACACCGGATGGAAGAAAAGCAACATTGCCATTAAATGAAGGGGCATCTCCTTGTATTGGTGCAGATGTTAGTGGACCAACGGCTGTGATTCGCTCGATCTCTAAATTGCCAAACAAGAAAATGGCAGGAGGACAATTATTAAATATGCGCTTTTCTCCACAGTGTTTACATGGTGATGATAACTTACAAAAATTTGTTGCCTTCTTACAAAGCGCTAAGCATTTTAATGTATTCCATAATCAATTTAATATCGTTGATAAAAAATTATTGTTGAAAGCGAAAGAAAACCCAGAACAGTATAATAATGTAATGGTGCGGGTAGCTGGTTATTGTGCTCTATTTACAACGCTGATGCCAGAAGCACAAGATGCCATCATTAATCGTAGCGAGCACAGTTTATAAAATGGCAGGGGTACAAGGATTACTTTCGCATATTCAAAATTATTGCACGAAAGATGGACCGGGAATCAGAACGACAGTATTCATGATTGGTTGCCAGTTGCGTTGTGTTTGGTGTGCGAATCCAGAGGGCATGTATCCACATAAGAAATTGTTTTATCATGCGCATTTATGCAAAAAGTGTCATCATTGTTGTAAACAATTTCCTGGCATGATTAGTATACAAAATGAGCAACTCATTTTTAATCAAAAAACAATACAAGATTATGAAGCTGTTTCTAATGCGTGCGTACACGGGGCATTAGAAGTAAAAGGACAATTTAAAAGCGTTGACCAATGTGTCGAAGAGCTAATTAAAGATAAAGTATTTTATACGATGTCTAATGGAGGAGTTACCTTTTCTGGTGGAGAACCTTTTCTACAACCCGAGTTTTTATATGAATGCATTGTGCAGTTAAAAAAACAAGACATTCATGTTGCCATTGAAACAGCGGGTCATATTGATTTACGCAACTATGCTAACATTGTGGAATTAGTTGATTTGTTTTTATATGATATCAAAGCATATGACGATTTAGTACATAAAAAATGTTGCCAAGTAAGCAACAGAGTTATTTTAGATAATTTAAGCTATTTAAAGAATATGAAAAAAATGGTACAAGCACGTTTAATTATTGTACCTAATTATAATGATCATATGGAAGATATAAAAAAAAGAATAGATGTATTAGCGCAATTAGAGCACTGTTTAGTACAGATAGATATTTTGAAGTATCACACGCTAGGTATTAGTAAATACAAAGCAATGCAGATTAATTATCCGTTATTAAATATGAATTTTGATGATAAAGAACTAGATGATTGTATTTCACAAGCGATGGAATACGCAAAAAAATTGAATGTTAAAGTTAGTGTAGGTGGTTAGTTAAACTGATTTATGATACACTAATAAAAGAGGTGAAAAAATGAGTATTGCACAAAGAAGAATAGATATTCTACAATATATTAAACAACATAAGCAATGTAACGTAAAGGAACTAACAAAACACTTTCAAGTTTCTTCTATGACAATTCGAAGAGATTTGCAATTATTTGAAAATCAGGGATTAATTTATCAAACACATGGAAGTGTGTTTATTAATGAAGCGATGAAAGAAGAAAGTTTTCAAGAAAAATTGCATCATAAATTAGATGTGAAAGAAACCATTGCGAAAAAAGCGGCAGCTTTAGTAAATGATGGCGATACGATTATTATTGATTGTGGAAGCACCACTTTACAAATGTTGAAATATCTACAAAATAAAAAAATTACTATTTTTACTAACTCTTATCCAGTTGTCCAATATGTGAGTGGGTTAAGCAATATTACATTATATATGGCACCTGGAAAATATTCAGAAGTATCATCCGGCTTTTTTGGAGCGATGACAATTCATTTCTTTTCTCAAATTCAAGCAGATAAGGTATTCATGGGAACTTATGGATTTGATGGAAAAATTGGAGCAAGTGTACCTAATATGGATGATGCACAAACTAAGATAGCACTACTTAATGCGGGAAATAAAAAGTTTTTACTTGTAGATCAAAGTAAAAAAAAGACAAATTACACAGGAGTATTTGCCAAGTTAGATGCATTTGATTCAATTATTACGGATTAATATAATAATGTAAACTCATTTTTTTGATAAGAAATGAGTTTTTCTTTACGCATTTTATTTAATTCATTAGAAAGAGCACTTCGCTCTACGCTTAAATAAGCTGCTAATTGCTCTTGATTAAAAGGAAGGGTAAAATTTTTAGATTGTTGAAATTGAAAATACAAAAGTAAACGATCACGAATGTAGCGCTTACCTAATATTTCGTTTTTTTGCATCATCATTAAATTTTTTTGCGCAAGCAGCTGCATTAGATTTTGCATAAAAATAAAATAGCTAGGATGAGCAGAATTAGTATACGGTTGTATCCAGGCAATTTGGCAATCTTGTTGTGCACTCACTTCTACAGGACTCATAAGAACATGGGTACAAACAAATACTTCTGCAAAGATATCGTTATTTGTAAAATGATTTAATACACGTTCATTCCCTTGCTCATCGTATGTGGATACACGTATACTTCCTGCTAATACAATGCCAAAATAGGGTATAGTTTGGTGCAATTGAATAATCGTGCTATGTTTGTTATAAGATTTGATATGTACATGTAAACTTGTCAATAAATCTGGTAATTGCGTAGAAGGGATTTGTTGGAAAAGTGGGTGATTAGTTAGTTGTTGCATAAATTTCTCCAAATGTTGTTTCAACAACATTATTTCATAATTAAATTCATTATAATACAAATGCCATACAAGGAGAAATAATATGATAAAAAAAATAATTAAAATAAACCATGATTTATGTATCGGATGTAGTGCTTGTGCAAACACCTGTCATCAAAGTGCAATTACTATGGTAAATGGAAAAGCCGTTTTACAATCCGAGGAGTTTTGTGATGGATTAGGTAGATGTTTACCAGTTTGTCCAGCGGATGCTATTCAAGTTATTGAAAAAGAGGTGGAGGCAGCACCTGTTATCAATCATTGCCCGGGAAATAAAGTGATGAATCTAGCTTTAAAAGATGCACGGAATGAAGTGACAGTATCTTCTAATTTAAAACAATGGCCAATACAAATACAATTAGTAGCAACACAGGCTACTTATTTTGAAAACGCCCATTTGTTAATTGCAGCAGACTGTTCAGCCTATGCCTATGCCAACTTTCATCAAGACTTTATGAAAGATAAAGTAACAATTATAGGGTGCCCCAAATTAGATGAAGTAGAGTACACTCATAAACTTACCAAGATTATTGCCTTGAATACAATACAATCAATTCAAGTTGTAAGAATGGAGGTTCCTTGTTGCGGTGGAATAGAGCATGCAGCTAAACAAGCGTTACATTTATCAGATAAACAAATACCGTTAAGTGTTGTCACATTAACGGTGGAGGGAACTATCAAATAAGAGAATTAGTTTAAGGGAAGAAAAGAATAAGTGGATATAAGTTAGCCAAGCTTGTATCCACTTATTTTATTTAATTTGATAAATATATGTATGAATATTTAATAACATTGTAACAAGGGTCACTCTTTCTATATGGTTTTTTGTTGTAAGTCCTTCCAATTATGAAAAACTAAAAGTTTATGTTTTGTTTTATTGTATTGAGTTAGTAAATAAAGTAAAATAAAACTGTTAAAAATAGGAGGTCTTTATGAAAGTCTTAGTGATTGGAAAAGGTGGGAGAGAACATGCTTTAGCGTATGCATCTTACCATAGTGACTGTGTAAATGAAGTTTATGCTGCACCAGGTAGCTTTGGTATGAATAATGTTGCAACATGTGTAGATATTCAAGCGGATGATATGGAAGGGTTAATTAGGTTTGCAAAGGAAAAAGCGATTGATTTAACAATTGTAGGTCCTGAGGATATATTAGCTTTAGGTATTGTTGATGCATTCACAAAAGAGGGATTGCGTATATTTGGACCGACACAGGGGGCAGCAAAAGTAGAATCAAGTAAAGATTTCGCTAAAAATATTATGGCAAAATACAACATTCCTACTGCTGCTTATGCAACATTTAATGACTGTGCAAGTGCAAAGGAATATGTATTACAACAAGGCGCACCTATTGTTATTAAAGAAGATGGATTAAAAGCAGGAAAGGGTGTAACGGTTGCTTCTACCATAGAAGAGGCAATGGAGGCCTTAGATATTGCGTTTGCTATGGAAAACAATTCTGTAGTGATTGAAGAATGTTTGTTTGGGTTTGAATTCTCATTAATGAGCTTTGTATGTGATGACGTTGTAGTACCAATGGAAATTGCACAAGATCATAAATGTGCGTATGATGGTGATACAGGACCTAATACTGGAGGTATGGGAGTGTATTCACCAGTGAAGATGATCACACCAGAAATCATTGAAGAAGCAATGGAGAAAGTAATGAAGCCAATGGCTAAAGCTATGATTGAAGAAGGAGTCCCTTTTACTGGATTCTTATATGGTGGATTAATGTTAACCAAAGAGGGAGTTAAAACCATCGAATTCAATGCACGTTTTGGAGACCCTGAAGCAGAAGTAATCTTACCTCGTTTAGAAAGTGATTTTGTAGAAACGATTTTAAAAGTAATGAATCATGAAGAAGTTACATTAAAATGGAATGACAAGGTAGCTTTAGGTGTTGTTTTGGCTAGTACAAATTATCCAGCAGCATCTACTAAAGGAGCAGTTATTTCTAATTTGGAAGCAGTGAAATCAAATATATTTCACATGGGTACTGCAAAAACAGAAGATGGGTTAGTGACTGATGGAGGTCGTGTTTTAATTGTAGTAAGCGAAGCTGATACAATTGAAGAAGCTTTTGATAAAGCTTATAGTGATGTTAAAAAAATTGAATGTGAACATTTATTTTACCGTAATGATATCGGTAAAAAAGACATGTAGGAGGAAGAGACAATGTTAAATCGTTATTCAAGAGAAGAAATGCGCAATATTTGGAGTGAACAATCTAAGTTTGATGCCTGGTTAAAAGTAGAAATCTTAGCATGTGAAGCTTGGAGCAGTTTAGGGGAAATCCCAAAAGAGGATGTCGATAAATTATGGAAAAATGCTTCATTTGACATCAACCGTATTTATGAAATTGAACAAGAAACAAGACATGATGTAGTCGCCTTTACTCGTGCAGTCAGTGAAACATTAGGAGAAGAAAAGAAATGGGTACACTATGGATTAACGAGTACGGATGTAGTCGATACAGCTTATGGTTACTTATACAAACAAGCAAATGCTATTTTATTAAAAGATTTAGAAATTTTTATTGAAACATTAAAAATACAAGCTATTAAATATAAAGATGTGCCTTGTATGGGAAGAACGCATGGAGTCCATGCGGAAATCACTGCCTTTGGATTAAAATTTGCTTTGTGGTATGCAGAAATGCAGCGAAACTTAACTCGCTTTAAGCAAGCTTGCCAAGGGGTAGAAGCTGGTAAAATTAGTGGTGCAGTGGGGACCTTTGCTAACACGCCACCTGAAGTACAAGATTATGTGTGCGAAAAATTAGGAATTGAATCAAGTGCGATTTCCACTCAAACATTACAACGTGACCGCCATGCAGAGTACTATGCAACATTAGCATTAATTGCTACTTCTTTAGAGAAGATGGCAACTGAAGTGCGTCACTTGCAAAGAACGGAAGTGCGTGAAGCAGAAGAATTTTTCCGTAAAGGGCAAAAGGGAAGTAGTGCTATGCCACACAAACGTAATCCTATAGGAAGTGAAAACATTTGCGGTTGTGCAAGAGTGATACGTGGGCATATGTTAACAGCATATGAAGATGTACCATTATGGCATGAAAGAGATATTTCACATTCTGCTGCAGAACGCTTAATTGCACCAGATGCAACAGCATTATTAGATTATATGTTAGTTCGTTTTAATAATATACTTGCAAATTTAACGGTATTTGAAGACAATATGTTAGATAATATTAATAAAACATATGGAGTAATTTTCTCGCAAAGGTTTATGTTGAAACTAGTTGAAAAAGGTTGGTCAAGAGAGCAAGCTTATGATACAGTTCAACCTAATGCCATTAAATCATGGGAGGAGAAAAAAGAATTCAAAGAATTAATGAAAGCAGATGCCAAAGTGATTGAAACATTGACAGATGCAGAAATTGAAGAATGTTTTGATCCAACATATCAAATTAGAAATGTGGATGTAATTTATAAAAGAGTCGGATTATTATAAAAAGCCTTAATTGGCTTTTTTTTTGCTTAAATATAAATTTGTTCTAACAATAAATAGTAAATATTTTGTAATTTTGCATTTTTAAACAAGAAAATTCACAAGATGAAATGACAATTGTCAGTAAAGTTTGAAATTCGAAGTATACGCATTGAAAAGTAAAAACGTTTATTGTATACTGCTAAAGTAATCTCCTACTATAACAGTAGGAGATACAAGAAATAGATAATAATCGATTCAAGATAATACACAGTTTTATTCGGTAATAATATTTCTTACAATGTGCGTTATTGACAGAATTAACTTATTGTTGATAGGGCATATCAAACAAAGACCAAGTAGAAATACAATACAAGTAAGAATAAAGGCCTTAATCAACTTGTAAAAACCAGCGTTATTATTTGTTTTTCTTTTCAATTAAAAGAACCTCAAAATCAAACTTTAGAAAAGCAAAATTGCTGGTTTGTGGTCAGCCCAAATAGAGGAAGTAACATAGGATTAAAATATAAGAGAAATCATATGTTACTAATCTATATTTAAAAATGATAAATAAGCGTTATGCAAAAATTAAAAAGAGAGGAGTAATAATGGTTACTATATACCATTGTGAACAAGTATGAAAATTATATTAAAAAAACTATTGTTAGTGAGTATGGTTGTTGCTTTGATTTTCAATATAGAAGGTCTAGTATTATTAGCAAATGATTTAACTCCAATAGAAAAAACAAATGAAACAGCAGAATTTATGAATGTGAAAACAGTGGAGGCAGAATTGACAGTGCAAGGATTTACATTGACAGCCGCCCAAGCTAGTTTATACAATTCGGAAATGGCATTAACGAATGCAGGTGCAGAAGATATTGTGCTAGAGAGTGGAGAACATTTAGTAGCAACGGCGAATACAGCAAACATTGAAACGATAAAAAACGCTACCTTTACAGGGGGATTTTATACACAAAAATTCTCTCTATTTAAAGATGGTATTCCTACAACAATTCCAAGTGAAGTAGTAAATGTAGTAGTCTCAGGAACGCAAACTACGGTTACACCAGGAAGTGATGTTACATTAGCAATTACAGCACAAGGGTTTAGTGTGGAAAACGAAGAAGCAAAATACTTAAACTCTACAACTGCTATGACTCAAAGTTTTGTACAATCAATGATTGTTGAAACAGGAGTAACAATCACAGATATTACAGTGGATGCTACGCAAATTACGGATATTAATAGTGCAACAGAAGAAGGTGGTATATACCCATTAACGTTTACATCTACAACAGTCGATGCTAGTGGTATGACAATTACAGCTAGCACAACAGTTAACGTAGTCGTAAAAGGGACATACACAGCTGTCGATCCAGTTACTCCAGAAGATTCTAATAGTCATTCGATAGGGTTAACGGCAGATGGATTTACGCTAACTGCAGAACAAGCTGATAGCTATGATGCGGCAATGGCTCTATTAAGTGGAAACGCAAAAGGTCTCGTTGTAGAAACGGGAGAACATTTAACAGTGACACCTGACATAAAAGATATTGAAGCTATTAATGATGCGCCAAACACAGGCGGGAATTACTTCCAAAGATACTATGTGACAAAAGATGGCGTTACAACGACAATTACAGTTGAAGTAATTGTTGAACCAATTTTAGAAATCAACCTTAAATTGGAGGCAACAGGATTTACATTAGAAAACAAAGAAGCTAAGGGCTATAATGAAACAATAGCAATTACATTGGGTAAGCCCATTGCAACGGTTATAGAAACGGATGAAACTGTTGCAACAGATGCGGTGGATTCTTATTTTCAAAAGATTACCCAAGCTGCTATTACAGGTGGGTTTTACAAGCAAGAATATACGGCAGCTAAGAATGATAAAACAGCTAATAAAGTAGTAGATGTAGTAGTTTTAGGGACACAAACTGATATTACGGTGGGTAGTGATATAACATTAGCAATTACAGCCCAAGGATTTAGCATGGAAAACGAAGAAGCAAAAAAACTGAGTGTTAGTGGATCCATTATGCAAAGTTATGTGCAATCAATAATTGTAGAAACAGGCGATAAAGTAGAAGATATTAGCGTCGATGCAAAACAATTAGAAGCCATTAACAAGGCCCCTAAAGAAGGGGGAATCTATCCTTTGACTTTCACCTCTACAACCGTAGATGGGGAGGGAAGTGAAATTGCAGTAAGTGCTACAATTAATGTAGTAGTAGAAGGAAGTTATACACCAGTAAGCCCGAGTAATCCAGGTAGCGATACGATCGCATTAACAGCAGAAGGCTTTACTTTAACAGGGGAACAAGCTGATGTTTATGATGAAGAAGCAGCATTAAAAAACTCAAAAGCACTAGGAATCGTTGTGGAGAGTGGAGAACAACTAGTTGTTACACCAAATGTAGCAGATATCGAAACAATTAACAATGCGCCTATTACTGGAGGTATTTATACACAAGAATACACGGTAACAAAAGGCGAAGTCACGCTCACAACAAAAGTTATTGTAGTAGTAGAGGGAAACCAAACACAAATCACACCTGCAGATGGCATCACGTTGGTCATTACAGGAGTTGGATTTACAATTGAAAATGAAGCAGCTACAACATTAGATAGTGGGAAAGCTATTGCAAATGGTAAAGTAATCTCTTATATTGTGGAAAATGGAAGTGTTATTAAAGATATCACAGTCGATGCAAAACAATTAGAAGCCATTAACAAGGCCCCTAAAGAAGGGGGAATCTATTCATTAACTTTTACATCCACAACGGTAGATGGAGAGGGAAATGAAATGCATGCAAAAACGACAATTATGGTGATAGTAGAAGGAACAAGTGTAGAAATTACACCAAACCTTGGATTATTGGCTAATGATATCGAAATCACATTTGAAGAAGCGATGCACTTTAATACAAAAGATGCGTTTGATTTATCTGGTGTAATGGGATTCGTTGTAGAAACACAAGAAAAAATAGATAATATTTCTATTGATTCTACAAGCATTGAAAGTATTAATAATGCTTCTCAATTTGGGGAGACATTTACATTAACTTTTACAGCAATTCACAATGGAGAAACAATTACAAAAACAATTGTTGTTACAGTTTTACCAAAACCAATTGAAGAGAAAGATCCAGTTGTCGCTCCACCTATTGATACCGTATCTCCGCAAACGCCACTACCACAAGTAGAGGTAGATGAGGTAGTAGAAGTACAACCTGAAACAAATGTACAAAATGAACAATCCGAAAATAATGACGAGAATACAGAAACACTTGTGAAGCATGATGTTGAAGATACAAATGATGCATGGAGCTTAATAAATCTAGTTTTAACAGTATTAACTATAGTATTCATGTTTATTAACTTTAAACGTAAAAAAGAAGAAGGAAACGAATACAAGTCTTCTAAATTAGGTTCGGTATTTAATATGTTACCATCAGTTGTTATATTCACAGTATTATTGATGACTCAAGACTTTACACAACCAATGGCAATGTGGGATTCATTTACATGGTTATTCGCATTAATAACTATAGTTCAAATTACATTTAACATTTTTAGAATAACAAATAAAAAATTTGAAACAAAAGAAGAGTCACACTAATATTAAGTGTAGCAAGGCATAAAACAAGCACGTTTTATGTCTTTTTTTAAACAATTTAAAATTTTATTAAAATCACTTGCATATAGAGTAACTCTATATGTTAAGGTGGTTACGTATACAAGAGGTATACTATAAAAGGAGAGTAAATGGAATTAAGAGGAAAACGAATTACACGAAAATTAAAAGAATACAAAGAAATTGGTAAATTTATGAAGCGCGTATTTCCCAAAGAGGAGCTAATGGCAATGTGGTTAATTAGTATTATTACTGCTGTGAAACAAAATTATAAATTTGTAGCCTATTATGATAAAGAGCTGTTTGTAGGATTGTCCTTAATTATTGAAAATAAGGAGGAAGTGTTTTTATTTTATATAGCAGTCAATGATGAGATTCATTCAAAAGGGTATGGTTCGGCTATTCTAAGTAAAATACAGCATATATATAAGGATAGAAAAATTGTATTATTTATAGAAACAATGGATCCCAAAGCTAAAAATTATGAACAAAGAGTGAAACGCTTAGCATTTTATAAAAGAAATGGTTTTCATGATACCGATATAAAAGCAGGAGTAAAAACGACATTAGTAGATGTTTTAGCCAATGATCCTAGTTATAGTGTTGCACAATGTAAAAAGATGCTACGTTTTATGCCTTTAAAAGTTATAGTATCATCTTAATATCGTTATAACATTATAAACAGTTAACTACGGTTAATTTTTTAGCACAGAAGTATTGACATTAAAGTTAACTAGTGTTAACATTACTTTGTAATTATACGTTACAGTCGAATTAAGATAAGATAAGAGGTGAGGTTATGACATTAGCAAATGGATGTTCAGGAAATACGTATACGATTAAATCAGTTTCTAAAATTGATGAAGAGTTAACGGATTTTTTATTCACATTAGGATGTTATTCAGGTGAAGAAATTTCAGTAGTTTCTAAAGTTGGAGAAAGCCTTGTTATCGCAATTAAAGATGGGCGTTATAATATTGATCGAAATTTAGCTGAATTAATTGAGATTTAAACTGTTCATTGAACAGTTTTATTTTAAGAAATGAGTTAGATTTGTATAACTTAAAAAAGGAGATTGTTATGATTAAACAAATGAAAGTAGCGTTGACAGGGAATCCAAATAGTGGAAAAACAACTTTGTACAATGTGTTAACGGGGAAAAATGAAAAAGCAGGAAACTGGGCTGGAGTAACTGTAGATAAAAGAGAAAGTACAATCAAAAGTACGTTCACTTCAAAACCAGCATTAGCAGTTGATTTACCAGGTGCCTATTCAATGTCACCATTTACATCAGAAGAAAGTATTACAAGTACTTATGTTAAAAATGAATCACCGGATGTAATTGTGAACATCGTAGATTCTACAAACTTAAGTCGTAGTTTGTTTTTTACCACACAATTATTAGAATTAGGAATTCCAGTTGTAGTGGCATTGAATAAAACAGATTTAACTGAGAAAAAAGAAACAAAAATTGATGCCCAACAATTATCTACATTATTAGGGTGTAAAGTAGTGAAAGTAACTTCTACTACACAAACAGGAATGAAAGAATTGATGGAAGCTGTAACTGAAGCAGCAAGCCAAACGCAAAGCGCACCATATGTACAAGGTGATATTGAATTAAATGATAAAAAAGCAGTAGAAGAGGCAGATCGTAAGCGTTTTGCTTTTGTAAATGATTTAGTTGCAAAAGTAGAAACAAGAAAAGTGTTCACACGTGAAAAAACAGCGCAAGATAAATTAGATAGCGTAATTGCAAACAAATGGTTAGGAATTCCAATCTTTGCGGTGATTATGTGGGGAATCTTCTCTTTATCACAAACTCATATTGGACCTGCTATTGCAGATTATTTAGGTGCTTATATTGAACAATTTGCTAGTTGGGTGTCTTTACAGGTAGAAGGATCATCCCCATTCTTACAGTCATTATTAGTAGATGGAATTATCGGTGGTTTTGGAGCTGTAATTGGGTTCTTACCATTAGTAATGGTTATGTATTTCTTATTAGCTTTATTAGAAGACTGTGGATATATGGCTCGTGTTGCTGTCGTAATGGATCGCTTCTTCAAAAAAGTTGGGTTATCTGGTAAATCAATTATTCCAATGATTATTGGTACTGGTTGTGCAATCCCAGGTGTTATGGCATCTCGTACAATTCGTAACGAAAGAGAAAGAAGAACAACAGCAATGTTAACTCCATTTATGCCTTGTGGTGCAAAACTTCCAGTTATTGCATTATTTGCAGGGGCATTTTTCCAAGACCAATCATGGGTTGGAACATTAATGTATTTCTTAGGAATTTTATTTATTATTTTAGGTGCCTTATTGATACAACGTATTACGGGTTCTAAAAACAGAAAATCATTCTTCATTATAGAATTACCAGAATATAAATTCCCTAGTTTAAAAGTAGCGACTATCTCTATGTTAGAGCGTGCTAAATCATTCATTATTAAAGCCGGTACAATTATTTTAGTGTGTAATGCAGTTGTACAAATTATGCAAAGTTTCAACTGGCAACTCCAAGTAGTTGCTGAAGGTATGGAACATACTTCCATTTTAGCTTCGATAGCTAATCCGTTCGCTATCATATTTATTCCGTTAGGATTTGGAGTATGGCAATTAGCTGCAGCAGCCATTACAGGATTTATCGCAAAAGAAAATGTAGTGGGTACATTAGCCGTTGTTTATGGAATTACAAACTTTATTGATACAGAAGAGTTAGCATTAGTTGCTGGCGCAAGTGATGTAGCGACAATCATGGGATTAACTTCAGTATCAGCATTAGCTTACTTAATTTTCAATTTATTTACACCGCCATGTTTTGCTGCAATTGGAGCGATGAACTCAGAAATGCAAAGCAAAAAATGGTTATTAGGTGGAGTAGCTTTACAACTTGGTGTTGGATATGTGTCTGCATTCCTTGTTTACCAAATGGGAACATTAATCACAACACAATCGTTAGGTGATGGATTTATCCTTGGATTAGCGATCGTAATTGCATTATGTGCAATCGTTGTATCCTTAATTAAAAAAGGAAATGCGAAAGTAAACGAATATAAATTAAATTCTAAATAATTCGAGTCAAGCACTCGATTAAGGAGATGCAAAATGAACGATATTATTGTATTAGGAATAATTATAGGCATTTTAGTATTAGCTAGCGCTTATATTATTATACAAAAAAGAAAAGGTGTGAAGTGCGTAGGGTGCTCATCGGCAAAGAGTTGCTCAAAAAAATGCTCACATAAACACGATTAGTAAGTAAACCCTCTATTTTAGTCCTACCTGAAATAAAAATATTTACAATCGGAAGCGAACGCGTAATGACGTTCGCTTTTTCTTTATTTCCTTGTAAATTACCTTGCGTATTCCATAAAAAAAAGGTAAACTATAACAGTTGAAAGAGAGTGATAATATGGCATTAACAGCAGGAATTGTAGGATTACCCAATGTAGGGAAATCAACATTATTTAACGCAATAACAAAATCACAAGTGGAAGCAGCAAACTATCCATTTGCGACAATAGAACCGAATGTAGGAGTAGTAGAAGTTCCTGATACAAGAGTTGATCAATTAGTTGAAATTGTAGGAACTAAAAAAGCGATTTATACAACATTTGAATTTACTGATATTGCAGGATTAGTAAAAGGAGCAAGTCAAGGAGAAGGGCTAGGAAATAAATTTCTGAGCAACATTCGTTTAACGGATGCGATTTGTCATGTAGTTCGTTGTTTTGATGACGATAACATTACTCATGTAGATGGAAATGTAGATCCAATTCGTGATATTGAAACCATTAATTTAGAGTTAGTTATTGCTGATGAACAAAGTGTAGACAATCGCTTAAGTAAAGTGGAACGTAAAGTAAAACAAAGAGAAGCAGAAGCAATTGCAGAGCAAGCAGTGTTAGTTAAAATTAAAGAAGCTTTAAAAGAAGGTAGACCAGCGAGAAGTGTAGAACTAAATGATACAGAAATGGAAATTGTTAAAGGATTCCAATTGTTGACTTTAAAACCTATGATTTATGTTGCTAATATGAGTGAAGAAGAAATTTCAAACCCTGATAACAATCCGTATTATGTACGTGTAAAAGAACTAGCAGCTAGTGAAAATAATGATGTTGTAGCTGTGTGTGCAAAAATAGAAGAAGAGTTAAGTGCTTTAGATGCAGAAGACAAAGCTATCTTCTTAGAAGAACTAGGAATCAGTGAAAGCGGTTTGGATAAAGTTATTAAGGCGAGTTACCACATGTTAGACTTATGTACTTATTTTACTGCAGGAGTACAAGAAGTACGTGCTTGGACATTTAAAAAAGGAATGAAAGCGCCACAATGTGCTGGAGTTATTCATACAGATTTTGAACGTGGGTTTATTCGTGCAGAAGTATATGCATGTGATGATATCTTTGCTTTAGGTAGTGAAGGGGCAGTAAAGGATGCAGGAAAATTACGTTTAGAAGGAAAAGAGTATGTAACTAAAGATGGAGATGTCATGCACTTTAGATTTAATGTATAAGATAAGAACTAGTTAGTGATAACTAGTTCTTTGTTTTATTCCAAAACATATGAAGTTTCTTTTTACTTTCTTTGAACTTGTAGTATAATAATATGGCAAAGTAGGTGGTTAAATGATCGATGTAATCGTAGTTGGAGGAGGACATGCAGGGGTGGAAGCTGCATTAGCCTGTGCCCGTTTAAATAAAAAAACAGTCTTGTATTCTTTGAGTATTGAAAATATTGCAAAGATGCCTTGTAACCCTAGTGTTGGAGGTCCCGCTAAAGGAATCGTGGTGCGTGAAATAGATGCACTAGGAGGAGAAATGGGGAAAGCAGCTGATGCTACAGCAATTCAATTTAAAATGTTGAATACGAATAAAGGTCCTGGTGTACAATGTTTGCGTGTGCAAAGTGATAAATTAGAATATGCAAAGTACATGCAAGACAAAGTATTGCATACGCCAAATTTAGAAGTGCGTGAAATGATGATACATGAAGTAGTTGCTGAAAATAATAAAATTATTGGAGTGAAACAAAGTGATGGTTTAATTGTAGAGGCGAGAGCAGTTATTCTAACAACTGGTACGTATATGAGTGGTAAAATATTAATAGGACATGAAGCTATTGATAGTGGGCCTGATCAAGAACCAACTACAAACTTATTGTCACAATCACTACGCGATTTAGGATTAGAAACATTTCGTTTAAAAACAGGAACGCCTGCTCGGGTTAAAACCAGTACAATTGATTTTTCTAAAACAGAGTTACAACCTGGTAGTGATATGTTTGTGTCCTTCTCATATGAAACAAAAGAGATTTTACCTATAGAAGAACAGGCGGTTTGTTATTTAACGTATACAAGCCCCAAAACACATGAAATAATAAATAATAATCTAAAGGAGAGTGCCATGTACTCTGGATTAGTAGAAGGGGTAGGACCACGTTATTGCCCAAGTATTGAAGATAAGTTAGTGCGTTTTCACGATAAAGAAAGACATCAACTGTTTTTAGAACCAGAATCGTTGAGTTTAGATACAACTTATGTACAAGGGTTCTCTACAAGTATGCCTTATGCAATACAAGAAGAGATGATTCATTCATTACCTGGGTTAGAACATGCGGAAATTGAAATTTATGCATATGCAATTGAATATGATGCCATTAATCCATTACAAATGAAAGTAACATTAGAAAATAAACGAATTGAAAACTTATATACAGCTGGACAAATTAATGGTACAAGTGGTTATGAAGAAGCTGCGGGACAAGGTTTATTGGCTGGGATCAATGCTTGTTTAAAAATAGATGGAAAAGAGCCTTTTGTATTGAGAAGAGATGAAGCTTACCTAGGTGTTCTAATAGATGACTTATGTTCCAAAGGAACAAAAGAGCCTTATCGATTGTTGACTAGTAGAAGTGAGTATCGTTTATTATTAAGACATGATAATGCAGACGAACGACTAAGCGAACAGGGATATCGAATTGGTTTATTAGGTGAAAAACAATATGCGCAATTTAAACATAAAAAAAATCAAATTGAACAAGTAAAACAGAAATTAGAAGCCATTCGTTTCACTCCAAAAAGTAGCGTGAATAACTATTTACATAGTATACAATATGATACATTAAGTGAAGGTATTTCTGCCTTAGCGCTAATTAAAAGACCACGTGTAAGCATTGCAGGGTTGGAGCCATACATTGAATTAAAAATTGACCATGATGTAGCGCAAGCTATTGAAATTAATGCAAAGTACGAGGGTTATATAGTAAAAGCATTAAAAGAAGCAGAAAAGCTAAGAAATATGGATGCATTGCTAATTCCTGAACATATCGATTATGATGCGATTGATAACTTATCTTTAGAGGCGCATCAAAAATTAAAAGAGGTGCAACCCGTAACACTAGGACAAGCAAGCCGTATTAGCGGAGTGAATCCTGCTGATATTGCGGTCTTAGCGATGGTGATCAAAGGATAAGTCAAAATAGTTGTTTTCTTCTATTTTTATGAGATAATTAAAATATAATTACAAAAGTAATAAAAGGAGAAATAGATATGGATCAAAATGCATTATACGATTTAAGTTATGGATTGTATGCAGTAGGTGTGAAAGAAGGATCTAGAGATTGCGGGTGTATTATTAATACGACCTTTCAAATAAATTCAGTTGATCCGCTAATCGCTATTAGTATGAATAAAGAGAACTATACTCACGCATTAATTGAAAAGGAGCAAAAGTTCACGATATCAGTATTAAGTGAAGATGTGGATCCTAACGTTATTTCTGCATTAGGATTTGTTTGTGGTATGGATCACGATAAATGGAGTCAGGTAGATAATACTTATTTTCATGAATTAGCAGTTGTTTCAAAAGGAGCAAATGCACATTTATATTGTGAAGTAGTATCTAGTATGGATGCTAATACACATACAGTTTACTTAGCAAAAGTAATTGATGCACAAGTAGTCAGTGAACAACCTTCTATGACATATGCGTATTATCATAATGTGTTAAAAGGTAAAGCACCAAAAAAAGCACCAACATATCAGGAAGAAGAGTTGTCTACTACTCCTAAGTGGGTATGTAGTGTTTGTGGATATGTATATGATGGACCTAACTTTGAAGAAGAATTAGATAGTTATACATGTCCGTTATGCCATGTTCCAAAAAAGATGTTCGAACAAAAATAAAAAGATGTGCTAGTATGAACTGCACCCCATTAATTGGAGACAATTAGAAAGGGTGTAGTTTTTTTATGATAAAAACTACAAGAGAGAAGTGAATAGGCAGGCATGAGTTAAGGAAGATATTTCCTATAGAAATAGTATTTGAAATAACAGCGTATCATTATCAACACATTATGTTATAAGAAAAAGATTAGATGAAGGCAAAAGTAAAAGGATTGTTTCCTGTATTGTACAGAAAGCAATCCTCAAGTTTAGCCTAATTTAACCTCTCCAACAAATAGGAGACAATTCATTGCATACATCTTACTTATTATCTAATACTTCAATCATTTTATGAAAAGTTTCCTCACTAATGACATGTTCAATTTTACAAGCATCTGCATCAGCAATTTCCTCACTAACATGTAGGATTTCTTTTAAAAACTGAGAAATTTTTTCATGGCGCGTTAAAATGCTTTGTGCCAATTCAATACCGGATTGTGTTAAACGAATATCCCCATATGATTCTTGTGTTAATAACTGTTTTTCTTTTAATACATTGATAGCTTTATTTACGCTAGGTTTAGAAACGTCTAAACGCTTTGCTACATCAATGGATCTAACCTTACCTAGTTTATGCAATATATATATGCATTCTAAGTAGTCTTCTAATGATTCTCCTAATTGCATCTTATCACCTACTTTATATCTTCTAGTATACCATAGCTTTATAAGCTTTGGTATACCTCTTCTTTAAATCCAATAATTACTTGGGAGTCATTTACAAATAAAGGACGTTTGACTAACATTCCATCACTAGCCAGTAACGCATACTGTTCTTCTGCGCTCATACTAGGAAGTTTATCTTTTAATTGTAAGTTTTTATATGCGAGCCCACTTGTATTAAAGAGACGTTTTAAAGGAAGTCCACTTAAAGTGTGGATGTGTTGTATCTCATCGGCACTTAATTTTTCTTCTTTTATATCTCTTAATGTAAATGGAATATTATGTTCTATTAAATATTTCTTTGCTTTAATACAAGTAGAACATTTTGGATAACAAATAAATTGATTCATAACTTTTACCTCACTTTAAAAGTCTATATCCTTTAATGAAAAATAGCAATTATTATGCCTGGAAAAATAATGTAAATAATACTTGAATTCTAGTGTTCGATAAGGTAGAATAAACAAGTAAAAATTATCAAGAGTGGAGTAGAGAACTAGCTCATATCCCACACCAACCTGCATATAAAAACAATATGTAAGGTGGTACAGCTAGCATGCGATAAGAGAAGAAACAAACTTACACCTTCTCTTAGAGAAGGCTTTTTTATAGCCGGAAAGGAAACATTAAAATGAAAGATTACATTTTTACAAGTGAAAGTATCACAGAGGGACATCCTGATAAAATCTGTGATCGCATTGCTGATTCTATTTTAGATGCTGTATTGGCTCAAGATGCAAATGCGAAGATGGCTGTTGAAGCAACGATTAAAGATGACTTTGTATTAGTCTATGGAGAAGCAAACACAACCGCAGTAGTCGATTATGCAGAGATCGCTAAAACAACAATCAAAAATATCGGTTATGAGGAAGAGTATACAGTATTAGTAAAAGTAAATAAGCAGTCAAGTGAAATTAATGCAGCAGTCGTTAATCACAGCTCTGGAGAAGTAGGAGCAGGAGACCAAGGGATTATGTTTGGTTATGCTTGTGATGAAACAGATGAATTTATGCCTGCACCGATTTATTATGCACATTTATTAGCAAGACAACTTACGAAAGTAAGAAAAAACAATCCATTATTAAAGCCAGATGGGAAAACACAAGTAAGTGTAGAATATAAAGACGATAAAGTAGTTCGTATCGACACGATTGTAGTGAGTACACAACATAGTAGTGAAGCAAGCCAAGAACAAATTAAAGAAATTATTATGAATGATGTTATTTTAGCTTGCATCGATACAACATTGATTGATGATCACACAAAGTTTTTAATTAATCCAAGTGGAAGTTTCATTGTAGGTGGTAGTTTTGGAGATTCTGGTACAACAGGTCGAAAGATTGTAGTGGATACATATGGAGGTATGGGTCGTATTGGTGGAGGATGTTTTTCTAGTAAAGATCCAACAAAGGTAGACCGCAGTGCAGCATACTATTCTCGTTATGTAGCGAAAAACGTAGTGGCTAACAAATTAGCTTCTAAGTGTGAAGTGCAAGTAGCTTATGCGATTGGTAAATCACACCCTGTATCAATTTGTGTCGATACATTTGGAACGGGGATAAAAACGGATGAAGAATTATTAACAATTATAAACGCAAACTTTAATTTTGAAGTCGGTAATATTTTAAACGAACTAGCACTTAGAAAACCTATTTATTTTGATACATCATGCTATGGACATTTTGGTGATCCAGCATTTAGTTGGGAAAAAGTAATAGCAATGAAATATTAATTTAAAATCACTCTATAAAGGAGTGATTTTTTTAGAATTTAATAGGATTTCACAAAAAAAGAAAAATAATTGTTTCACATAATTGTGTAAAAATACACGATTATGTGAATTAAAATCACACAATTTTATATTTTTAGTGAAGATTGAGCTTAATTTTGAAAAAAACTTGCGAAAGAAAGTAAAAAGTTTCGTGAATGAAACAAAAAAGTATACGCTTTCATGAACGTTTTAGTTCAAAATAATCCAAAATTAATCAAAAAAAATAAAAATACACAATTTTTTTTTAAAAAAGACAAATAAATAATACAAAAGTGCAAATCCTTTATTTATAGGCTGAAATACAATAATTCTTTCGTTCGAAAGTGAATTTATATATAAAACGAAAGTAATGTTAGCATAAAACAATAAAAAAAGTGTAGAAAAGTCTTTGATTTGATGTAAATTATGTGCTAAAATGTGAACTGTAAACGGTAACATCATTTACATCATCCAAAGTTCGCGAGTTGGGTGATACGATGGATTTCGTTTCATATTATTCTTATTTAAAAATTCGAGGAAGGAGAGAATGTATGGTTAGAATTATAGTTGCTAGTCATGGTGAATTTGCACAAGGTTTATGTCAATCTGCTGAAATGATTTTCGGTAAACAAGAAAACGTTGCGAGTTGTATCCTATTACCTAGCGAAGGGCCTGAAGCTTTTAAAGCAAAAGTTGAGGCAGCAATCGCATCTTTTGAAGATCAAGATCAAATTCTATTTTTAGTTGATTTATGGGGAGGAACGCCTTTCAATCAAATCAGCGGGCTTATGGCTGGACACGAAGATAATTGGGCAATTGTTTCAGGAATGAACTTACCAATGTTAATTGAGGCTTATTTCTCAAGAAACAATATGGAAACATCTCATGAAATTGCTAAACACATTATTTCATCAGCTAAAGAAGGAATTAAAGGTAAACCTGAAAGTGTTGATGTTGCACCAGTTGCAGCAAGCACAGCTCCAAAAGCAAATACAATTCCAGAAGGAACAGTAATTGGTGATGGAAAAATTAACTATGTGTACGCACGTGTTGATACTCGTTTATTACATGGACAAGTTGCTACAACTTGGACAAAAGATAAGCAACCACAAAGAATCATTGTTGCATCGGATGCAGTTGCAAATGATGAATTAAGAAAAAGTATGATTATTGAGGCGGCTCCTCCAGGAGTTAAAGTTCATGTAATCCCTCTAGATCAATTAGTTAAAATTGATAGTGACCCACGTTTTGGTGGACAAAGAGTTATGGTATTGTTTGAAACACCTCAAGAAGCATTATATACAATCGCTAAAGGGGTAAACCTTGGAAGCTTATGTTTAGGATCAATGGCACACAGTGTTGGTAAGGTTTCTGGAAGTAGAGCGTTATCATTCGATGCTAGCGATGTTAAAGCAGTTGAAGACATCATTGATAATGGAGTTAAAGTATACGTACAAGTTGTACCATCAGAAGCTCCAGAAAAAGTAGAAGACGTATTAAATAAAGTTAAAAAAGCTTTATAATTATTAATAAATTAGGAGGAACACATTATGTCAATAATTACAATATTATTAATTTTCGTGATTGCCATGCTAGCTGGTATGGAATCAGTATTAGACCAGTTCCAATTCCACCAACCAATCGTATGTTGTACATTAATTGGATTCGCAAGTGGATATGTAACTGAAGGAATCATCTTAGGAGGTTCTTTACAAATGATCGCTTTAGGATGGGCTAACATTGGAGCAGCTATCGCACCAGATGCTGCATTAGCTTCATTAGGAGCAGGAATCATCTTAGTTCTTGGATTATCAGGAGGAGAAGTTGATTCTCAAAACGCTATTACTTCAGCAATCGCTGTAGCAATCCCTATTTCAGTAGCTGGGTTATTCTTATCTATGGTAGGACGTACTTTATCAATTCCATTAGTTCACTTTATGGATAAAGCTGCAGAAACTGCAAACTTCAAAATGGTAGAATTCTGGCACATTGTTGCTATCTTAATGCAAGGACTTAAAATTGCAATCCCTGCAGTTGCATTATGTGTAGTACCACCAGAAGCAGTAACAGATGCATTAAACGCAATGCCAGCTTGGTTATCAGGTGGTATGGCTGTTGGTGGAGGAATGGTTGCTGCAGTTGGGTACGCAATGGTTATTAACTTAATGGCAACTAAAGAAGTATGGCCATTCTTCGCTTTAGGATTTGTTATCGCAACAGTAGGACAAATCACATTAATCGGATTAGGAGTTATCGGTACGGCTTTAGCTTTAATCTACATTACTTTAAAAGAAGCTGGTTCAGCAGGTGGAAATGGTTCTTCAGACCCACTTGGTGATATCATCAATAATTACTAGGACTTGAAGGGAGAAATATACAATGTCAAAAATTCAATTAACGAAAAAAGATCGTAACGCCGTTGCTTGGCGTCACCAATTCCTTCAAGGGTCTTGGAACTACGAACGTATGCAAAATGGTGGTTGGGCTTACTCAATCATTCCAGCAATCAAAAGATTATACACAAACAAAGAAGACCAAGTAGAAGCTTTAAAAAGACATTTAGAGTTCTATAACACTCACCCATATGTATCTGCACCTGTAATGGGAGTTACATTAGCATTAGAAGAAGAACGCGCTAATGGAGCACCAATTGAAGAAAGTGCAATCCAAGGGGTAAAAATTGGTATGATGGGACCTTTAGCAGGAGTTGGAGATCCATTATTCTGGTTTACTTTACGTCCAATCTTAGGAGCATTAGGAGCATCAATCGCTTTAACTGGTAACATTATGGGACCATTAATCTTCTTCTTCGGATGGAACATTTTCCGTATTGCATTTATTTACTATACTTTAGGATTAGGATATAACTTAGGAACTACAATCACAAAAGATTTATCTGGTGGTTTATTAGGAAAAATTTCTACAGGAGCATCAATCTTAGGGATGTTCATTATTGGTGGACTTGTACAAAGATGGGTAAGCATTAGTTTCACTCCAATCGTTTCTACAGTTACTCAATCTGAAGGAGCATACATTGACTGGGCTAGTTTACCAGAAGGTGTAGAAGGAATTAAAGCTGCATTAACTCAATATGCTTCATTAGGAGCAACTGGGTTAAACGCAGAAAAAGTAACTACTTTACAACAAAACTTAGATTCATTAACACCAGGTTTCGCTGCGTTATTATTAACTTTATTATGTAGCTGGTTATTAAAGAAAAAAGTTTCTCCAATTGTTATCATCATCGCATTATTCGCTGTTGGTATTATTGGAAGAGTTGCAGGAGTTATGTAAGACTCGCTTAGTTTATTAACTTAATTTTTAGAAGGTGGTGAAAATATGAGTGAAACCAATATAAAAGAATCTATTAATACAAAGGTAGATTTAAAAATTGACGCAACTTCGTTTCTAGGATTATCTGATTATGGATTTGTTTTAGTAGGAGATAAGGCGTTTGAGTTCTTTGATCCCAAAAAAGAAAGTAACTTTATCGTTATTCCATGGAATGAAATCGATCATATTGCAGCATCTGTTGTCACGAAAAAGAAATATATTAATCGTTTTGTTATTTTCACAAAACGTAATGGTAAATTAGCTTTCTCAACTAAGGACAATAAAAAAACATTAAGGGCTATTAGCCAATACATTGATTCATCAAAACTAGTACGTTCACAATCCTTTATGGAAGTATGGAAAGTAGGAAGTGCATCATTGTGGAATAAACTAATGAAGAAATTCAAAAAATAATGAAAACCAAGTGTGCAAGCACTTGGTTTTTTCTATCTATTTGGATATAAAATAAATGAATAATAGGTTTACTTTACACTCTATCCTTGATATAATACATTAGCGAGTAAGTATTCTTACTCCTTGTTCTTTACTTGATAAAGGACCTATTGACCAGAAGGAGGTGTACAATATGACTAAATATGAAATCATGTACATCGTGAACGCATCATTACAAGACGATGCACGTGCAAGTGTAGACGAAAGTTTACAAGCAATCATTACGAAAGCAGGAGGAAGCATTGATAATGTGGATAACTGGGGATGTAAAGAGTTCGCGTATGAAATCAACCACATGACTAAAGGTTATTACACTGTAATGACTGTAACAGCTAACAACGAAGGAATTAGCGAGTTTGACCGTTTAACACGTATTAACTCTAATGTAATTCGTACTATGGTAATTAAGTTAGATGAAGCTGCTTAATAAGGAGGTTCTAAAATGATTAACCGTGTCGTACTAGTTGGACGTTTAACTAGAGAACTAGAATTAAGAAAAACACCAAATGGAGCGAGTGTCGTATCATTCTCAATTGCTTGTAATCGTAGAAGCAAAGTGGAAGGACAACCTGATGCAGACTTTATTAACTGTGTTGCATGGAATAAAACGGCTGATTTAATGGCTCAATATTTAAATAAAGGAGCATTAATCGGTATTGAAGGAAGAATTCAAACTAGAAGTTATGATGATAAGGATGGAAAACGTGTGTATGTTACGGAAGTAATGACAGAGTCAGTTCAATTCTTAGAGCCAAAATCTGCTAGTGGAAATTCTCAACCGTATGGACAACCAAGTTATTCTCAGCCTTATTCACAAGGAAGTGGGACACAAAACATGGGAGGCTATACACCTGATGAAACAAATCGTTCATCGTTTGATAAAGAATTCGCTAATGATACATTAGATATTGCTAGTGATGATTTACCATTCTAATATAAATAGGAAGGAGACATTCAAATGGCTTTTAAAAAACAAAGAATCGGAAGAAAAAAAGTTTGTTTTTTCACTAAAAACAACATTGAAACAATCGATTACAAAGATGTTGAATTATTAAGAAGATTCATCTCTGCTAATGGAAAAATTATTCCTAGACGTGTTACAGGGACTAAAGCAAAATACCAAAGAATGTTAGCAACTGCTATCAAACGTTCTCGTCAAATGGCTTTATTACCATACGTAGAAGAATAGAAAATAGAAGAACTCACTTAGGTGAGTTCTTTTTGCATTTTGTGAAAGATTTATATATAATAAATAAGGAAAATGGAGAACAATATGAATCAACAATTATTAACATTTATCGAAAACAGCCCTAGTTGTTTTCATGCAATTAAACAATTAACAAACTTAGTGGAGCAACATGGTTATACACCATTGAATGAACAAACCGTGTGGGAGATAAAGAAAGGCGGAAAATATTATGTAGTTCGCAACGGAAGCAGTATGATTGCCTTTCACGTAGGAAGTGATGTAGAAGAAATCCATTATCAAATGACATCTTCTCATTCTGATTCACCTACTTTTAAAGTAAAAGAAAACGGAATTTTAAAAGGAAAAGCAAATAATATACGTTTGAACACAGAAATGTATGGTGGATTAATTGCTTCTTCTTGGTTTGATCGTCCTTTATCGTTAGCAGGACGTATTCTAGTACAAAAAGATGCGGGAATAGAAAGTCATTTAGTTGATGTTGATCAAGATATATTAATGATCCCTAATTTAGCTATACATATGAATCGCACAATTAACTCTGGGTATACATATAATATGCAAAAGGATACATTACCAATTATGAGTTTAGAAAACTATACACAAGAAGAATACGATGCATTATTAGCGAAATATGCAGGTGTAGAGGCAAACCAAATTGTTGGAAAAGACATTTATTTATACAATAGACAGAATGGGCAAACATGGGGGGTACAGGATGAATTTATTTCTGCTCCTAAACTAGACGATCTGCAATGTGCATTTACTAGTTTTAAGGCACTAGTAGATAGTGATAATAAAAATGTGATTAATGTAGCCGCTTGTTTTGATAATGAAGAAGTCGGTTCATCTTCTAAACAAGGAGCGGGTTCTACATTCTTGCATGATACATTGACGCGTATTCAAGAGAATTTTACGCAAGGACATAATGCTTATGCAGCAAGCATTGCGAAAAGTTTTATGGTATCTTGTGATAATGCTCATGCCCTACATCCAAACTATATAGAGACAAGTGATGAAACAAACTTTGTTTGCATGAATAAAGGAATTGTAGTGAAGCACAATGCCAATCAAAAATACACAACAGATGCTATCAGTCACGCTATTTTTAGTACTATTTGTAAGAATGCAAATGTACCATTGCAACATTTCGCAAATCGTTCTGATATGGCTGGGGGAAGCACATTAGGAAATATCTCAAGCACGAAAGTGAGTGTACATAGTATTGATATTGGTTTAGCTCAATTAGCGATGCATTCAGCCTATGAAACAGCCGGTAGCAAAGATAGCACCTATTTGTATGAAGCGTTAAAATCATACTATAATACGACAATAAACGTAGAAAATGATACAAAGATAACATTAAGAGAGAGGTAGAGAAATCTACCTTTTTTAATATAGGTCAATAAAAAAGGTTTACTTTGCATAAAATAGTGTTTACAATATAATTATAAGATTAAGAAAGAGGGGGAATATATGATTCGAATAGCCATTTGTGATGATGTAAAAGAAGAGTTAAAAAGAACAAAATATTTATTGGATATGTATAGCTTAGAACACGATTTGCAATTTACGATTGACACTTTCTCAAAGCCAGTTGATTTAGTACATGCGCTAAAGAATAGCTTATATGACATTTATTTCTTAGATATTATAATGAAACCAATTAATGGGATAGAACTTGGTAAAATTATTAGAAAAAGAGACGAATTAAGTCAAATTGTGTATGTGTCTAGTGATCCTGGGTTTGCATTAGAATCCTTCGATGTACATCCATTACATTATTTAATAAAACCTATTAAATCAAATAAATTTTATGACACGATGAATCGTGCTTTAAACAATGTAAAAATGAAGCAGAACGATTTAATCATGGTTAAAACAAAAGAAGGTTATAATACATTTAATATGAGTCGCATTCAATGCGTAGAATTTAAAGAACGCAGAGCTTTTTACTACTTAAGTAATTACGAAGTAGTAGAAACTCTAACTTTACAAGAAAGTTTTAATAAACATGTGCAAGGATTATTAAATAAAAATAATTTTGTACACCCACATGTATCCTATGTAATCAATTTTGATTGTGTAGAAGTATTTGCAAAAAAAACATTTACTTTAAAAGTAGGAAAGGTAGTGCCTGTAGCAAGAACACAATATACACAAGTGAGAAGTGCATATTTAGATTATTTATTGGAAACAGGAAATGCGTCTAGATTATAAAAAATGGGGACTTTACTTAGTCCTTCCATTTGTATTGGGCCTTGCTGTATTAACAGTCACATTATTTTCACTAGAAGATAACGAAAAATATGCGTTTAATAGGCAATATATGGAATCTTTTCCAGAAGCTTGGCAATACAATGATAATGTAGGAAACGAACAAGAAGTGTACTTACCAGAGAAAATCGCTGCAACCGGAGAAATTGATGAAATTGTATTAACCAATGTACTACCTTCATCTATTCCTCCAGAAACGGTTGTGGCTTTTGTTGTATTCTACCAAGAAATAGAAGTATACATTGGTGATGAATTACGCACGCGACAAGGTGATAAAGATGCAAGTGTAACTGCTTATTCATACATAAATGGGGAAAAATATATTATTGTACCAATACAGGAGAGTGATGCCAATCAAGAAATTACTATTATATATCGTTCTGATTTGTATTATCAAAGCAGTTTGCGTATGTTACAAGAAGTAGAAATAGGGACACATGCAAGTTATATTAAAGAATTAGTGCTGTCCGATATTTTACTTCAAATATCATTAATATTCGGCTTGATCGCATCGATATTTTTATTTGTTGTAGCCACTTTTAAAGTGGCCAGAAAAATAGACGTGAAAATACCATTATACCTCTCTATTACGTTATTACTATGGAGTATATATAGTATTCTAACAAGTCGGTTACAGCCTGTTTATTTTGATTATACATTGCATGGTTCAGCGTTTACAACAGTATCTATGTATATATTTTCATTTTTATTACCACTATCTACATACTTAGTATTTATGGTTTGCGATGAAAAACTTATCACAAAACAAATTCGATATATGATGACAACGCAGGCATTAATTGTGGTAGGTATGCTTATTGGCGCATTGCTTCAATTGTTACCGTTGAATGCTTTACGTGAAATAACATTAATTTTTACACTCGTTATTTATTTATGCTTATTAGTTAAAGTAGTAAAAAAAGAAAAAAATGTAAACCGATGGTATATTTATGCGATGCTGATCTTATTAACCGGGTATATTATAGATTTTATTAAATACGATGTAATGATAGTAAGAGTGACAATTAATTGGGAATGGTTTCAATTTAGTTTATCAGAAGCGCACTTTACAACAGTGGGTTTATATATTGTTTCTATACTTGTCGTTGTGGAAACTATGCTACAAATTGCGATAAATTATTCGAGTACATTAACAAGTGAAAAGATTTCTAAGTTACAATTAGAAATGTTTGAAAAAAGATATGATGATATGGAAAAAAACAACAATCTGGCAGCCGGTATGCGCCATGATATGGTGCATCATTTTAGAAGTATTAAAGCATTATATGCAAGAGGAGAGTTTTCATTAGCGAATGAGTATGAACAACGAATTTTAGGTGTGATTCAGGACACTGCTAACATCCATTATTCAAGTCATCATATTATTAATATTACATTATCTTGGTTTCACGATGAATATAAGAAAAATGATATTCTTTTAGAAAGTACCACACACGTGAAAAAGAAGTCTTTTAAAGAAGATAGTTTAATTAGTGCAGTTATATCAAACATTTTGCAAAATGCAATGGAAGCAGTATGGGATTTAGAAGAAAATCGTATTGTAAAAATCAATATTAAACAAAATGGAAATTATTTAGTTATTCAATGTGATAATCCATTTAATAATGAAATCAAACGAAGCGGGGATGAATTTTCAAGCACTAAACAAGGGGAAAATCGTGGTCATGGAATGAGCAATATTAAACAAATTATACATATGTGTAATGGACGATTACATGTTAATCACGATGATGGAATATTTGAAATTAAAGTGGCTATGGTTGTTCATTAAACAAAATGTGGTAAAATAGAAGAAATAAAAAGGTTTTGGAGGAATGTAAATGAAGTATATTGAACAAATTAAAATACAAGTCATTATTATTTTGATTATGCAAGTGATTGCATTAGGTTTAATTGCCTTTTTAGGGTGGTTTGACTTAGTCATTGCATTATCCATTTATTTTGTGATTAACCTAATCTTATTTGTATGGATTGTATACATGATTGAAAAAGTTAAAGTCACCCAAGATCTTGATATATCTCGGGTATTAGGGCATGAAGCAAAAGAAGCGTTATCGCTAGGTCAAATTGGGATTGTGATAATTGATGATAACTTAGAAGTAACTTGGCAAAGTAGTTTTCTAAATGAACGTAAGCTACTTTTAATCGGACATAAAGTAACAACCTTATTTGAGGAAGTACGCCTATTATTTGATAATCAATTAGATAGTGTAACTGGGGAAAGGGATGGCTACATTTATGAGGTTACTCGCAAAAAATCAGGTTCGATTATTTATATACGAGATATTAGTGATTATGCACTTATTAAAAATAAATATGAACAGGATAGTGCCGTTGTGGGAATTGTGTATATGGATAATTATAATGAAATTTCCTCTTATGAAGATGAAGCACAAATGACTGCTATTAATATGGGGTTAAGACAACCTATTGTTGAATGGGCTACAAAATATAAAATGATGATTCGGCGTTTACGTAGTGACCGCTTTATTGTTATTTTAAATGAAAGGATATTCCAAGAGCTATTAGAAGATAAATTTAGTATTTTAAATGAAACGCGTAAAGTTGCTCATGAATTAGATGTATCTATTAGCTTATCAATGGCCTTTGCTAGAGGTAGTGATGATTTTAATGAATTAGATAAAATGGCCAATGACTTATTAGAGTTAGCACAAAGTCGTGGAGGAGATCAAGTCGCTGTCAAACGCTATGGATATGATGTAAAATACTATGGTGGAAATAGTGAAGCTGTATCAAAGCGAAGTCGCGTTCGCGTAAGAGTTATGGCAACAGCAATTAAAGAAGCTATACTAGAAAGTGATCGTGTCTTTATTAGTGGGCACAAGGAAATGGATTTTGACTGTATGGGTGCTAACTTAGCGTTAAGTAGAGTGGCGCAAAATTTAGGAAAACAAACATATATTGTAAGTGAAAGTGGTGGGCTTGAACAATACTTATCAAATGCAATGGAATTTTATAAAGATAATTTAAACAATCGCCACAATTTCATAACAGATGAAGAAGCAGTAAGATTAAAGGGTAAAAATGATTTGTTATTAGTAGCAGATTATCACAATCCGTTACATAGTAATGCGCCATTAAAGTTAGAACAAACGCAACGTGTGGTAGTCATTGACCATCATCGTCGAACTGAAAATTATATTCAAAGACCATTGCTTGTATATATTGAATCGGGTGCAAGTAGTACTTGTGAATTATTAACTGAATGTTTTGAATACTTCTCTACTAATATAGGTATCGATGAAGTAGAAGCAACATTTATGTATTTAGGTATTTTAGTAGATACTAACAGATTTAAAATGCGTACAGGTTTTAGAACGTTTGAAGCAGCAGCTATGCTTAAAAAGATGGGAGTGAATCCTATTGATGCAGAAGACTTATTAAAAGAGAATTTTAATGATTTTGAAGCTAAAATAACAATTTTTAAATATGGAGAATTATATCGCAATTCCTTTATGATTGCTTGCGTGGAAAATGAAACTTGTATTTCTCGTACTTTGATGTCAATGAGTGCAGATGCTTTATTAGCAATTAAGGATGTAGAAGCATCCTTTGTAATTGCGAAAACAAATACGAATAGTACATCGATATCAGCTCGTAGTAAAGGTGTCATCAATGTACAAAGAATTATGGAAGAACTACATGGTGGAGGCCACTTTAGTGCAGCCGCTACACAATCTGAAGAATATAGCCCAATAGAATTTAAAAACTTATTAATGAATCAAATCGATTTATACATAAGTGAGGAGGAAGAGAAAGATGAAAGTAATATTATTAAATGATGTAAAGAAATTAGGTAAAAAAGGGGAAACGAAAGAAGTTGCAGATGGATATGGAAGAAATTTCTTAATCGCTAAAGGACTCGCTGTAGAAGCAACAAAATCAAGTATGCATGTATTAGATGTTCAAAAAGCAGAAGATGATGCAATGGATAAGAAACTAGAAGAAGAAGCAAAACAATTAAAAGAAGTATTAAAAAATACTGTGTTAGAATTCAAAATTAAAGCAGGTAAAGGCGGGCGTGTATTTGGTAGTGTATCAACTAAACATATTGTGGAAAAGCTACGTACAGAACACAATATTAAAGTAGATAAACGTAAATTCATTGACACACAAGGCGCAAATGGATTAGGAATGACAATTTTAAAAGTGGATTTATACAAGAACAGAGTGATTGGGGAAATCAAAGTTCATTTAACACAACAGGTGTAATATGAGTAGACAATTACCTCATAACCTAGAGGCAGAACAGGCTATATTAGGAGCTTTGCTTGTATATCCTAGTGTCATAAAAACAGTATACGATCAAAACCTTATGAAAGATGATTTCTTTGTCGAGCCCCATAAACGTATTTTTAATGCAATGGAATTTTTAATGAACGAAAAGAAGCCGGTTGATCCCACCACGCTTACTGCACGCTTGCAGGATTTAGATGAGTTAGCGATTGCTGGTGGTGGTGATTATATTGTTTCGTTAAGTGATAGTGCAGTGAGTAGTGCCAATGTTATGTATTATATCGAAATCGTACAAAAGAAAGCATATGCTCGCCATTTAATTGAAGCAGCTGAAAAAATAGCCGAACAAGGATTTGATGAAAGCCAAGATTTAGATGATTTAATGGATAGTGCAGAACGTAATATACTAGATGTGACTAGACGTAGAAAAGCAACTAACTTTAAAGGTTCTAGAGAAGTTGTTGGTAACGTAATGAATGAGATTAATGAATTACGCAAATCAAGTGATGGAATCACGGGTGTGGAAACAGGGTATCGTGATATTGATAAACTTACAAATGGTTTACAACGTGGGGATTTAATTATCTTAGCAGCCCGTCCATCTATGGGGAAAACAGCCTTTGCCTTGAATTTGGCTTTAAAAATTAGTGAAAGACCAAGAAATAAAGGAGCTGTTGCATTATTCTCGTTAGAGATGCCAGCCGAACAGTATATGCGAAGAATATTAAGTGCAAAATCACAAATTGAAGGAAATAAATTACGTAGTGGACAATTGCGCAGCGATGAGATGAACCGACTAAGTGAATCTGCTAATGCACTTGGGTCATTAAAATTATTTATTGATGACAGTGCCACAATTCGTATGCCTGATATTTTTTCTAAATGTCGTAAACTACAATCAGAACATGGAATAGATTTAATTGTAATTGACTACTTACAGTTAATTAGTGGGTCTAGTTCAAGTAAAGAAAATAGACAGCAGGAAGTATCTGAAATTTCAAGAAGTTTAAAAGCATTGGCAAGAGAGTTAGAATGTCCGGTTATTGCTTTATCACAGCTATCACGTGGAGTAGAAACTCGAGCGGATAAAAGACCAATGTTATCTGACTTAAGAGAGTCGGGAGCGATTGAACAAGATGCGGATATCGTTGTTTTCTTGTATCGAGACGATTATTATGATAAAGAGATGGATGCTGATCAAGTAGAAACAGAAGTTGATGTTCAAAAGCATCGTAATGGTGCCTTAAAGAAAATCAAATTATCTTTCCAAAAATCAGTCAATGCCTTTTATTCAATTGAACAAAGCGATGAATATTAATCAAGATAGGAAATATACATTTCCTATCTTTTATTTATGTTAATCCTGTATTCATAATTGAAGTGTGCTATAATTATACGCAGATTTAGGAGATAGATATTATGTTGAAATATGCTTTATTAGCAAGTGGGTCAAAAGGGAATTGTTGTTTGATTAGAGATGCACAAACCAATATTATTATTGATTGTGGGACCACTCAAAAATATTTAAAAAACTGTTTTGATCGTCTACAATACGATTATTTAAAGAGTGATGCTTTATTAATTACCCATGCACATAGAGATCATATTGCTCAATTAAAAATGTTTGATTCAATTCCTACATATAGCAAAACAAAATTAGAAACAAATGCTTTTACACAAATAGAAGATTATAGTCAGATAGATATTCATACATTACGTGTAGAAGAAATACCACTTTCTCATGATAGTGAAGCATGCTCAGGCTTTGTCGTGTATAGTGGTACTCAAAAATTAGTATACTTAACAGATACAGGTTATCTAAAAGAAGAGCATTTAACAATTTTAGAAAATGCGGATTACTACATTGTAGAAAGCAACCATGATGTGGAAATGCTAATGCAAACGAGTCGACCTATGTTCACTAAACAACGAATCATTTCGGATGTAGGGCATTTATGCAATGAAGATTGCGCGTATTTATTATCACGCATCATTGGTAGCAAGACAAAAGAAATTGTATTAGCACATATTAGCGAACAGGGAAATACGATGGAAAAGGCAAAAGAGGTGTTATTGGATACACTGCGTGCAATGGGAGTTGCATATGCACATATTCGTATTGTAAGTGCGCCTCAATTTGAAATTATTAGGGGGGGAGAACAGATATGATCAAAATAGTCGCGATTGGAAAAATCAAAGAAAAAGCATTAAAGATGCAAATTGATGAATTTAGTAAACGACTACAAACGTATACAAAGTTAGAAGTGATTGAAGTCAATGATGAAGCAGCTCCCCAAAAGTGTAAACAGGCGGAAATGGATAAGATTATAAAAGTAGAAGGCGAACGTGTTCTTCAAAAAATCAAAGAAAAAGAATACGTTATTTTATTAGATTTACATGGAAAGATGATGAGTAGTGAAGAATTTGCGAAAAAATTAGATCAAATACCGACGTATGGACAAAGTGATATTACATTTGTGATTGGTGGTAGCTTAGGTGTTTCGAATGAATTAATTGCACGAAGTCAACTACGATGGAAACTGAGTGATTTAACTTTTACGCATCAAATGGTGCGCGTATTAATATTAGAACAAATATATCGTGCATTTAAAATTAATAATAATGAGACGTACCATAAATAGGAGAATGCATGAAAATATTAGTCAGTGCTTGTTTACTAGGTGAAAAAACTCGATATGATGGAAAAGATAGTTATCATATTGCTATTGAAGAATATTGTAAAGGACATGAAGTTGTAAAAGTTTGTCCAGAAATATTAGGAGGGTTAGCAATGAACTCGCGCATTCCTTGTGAAATTAGGGATGGAAGAGCTATTGATGCACAGGGGAATGATCAAAGCGAAGCGTTTCACAAAGGGGCACAAATTGTAAAGGGAATAGTAGAAAAACAGAATATTACACTTGCCATTATGAAATCAAAAAGTCCGAGTTGTGGATTCGGGAAAATATATGATGGCACATTTAGTGGTCGATTAATCGCAGGAAATGGCTTTTGTGTGAAAACGATTTCAACTTTAGGTGTTAAAATTATGAATAGTGATGTGATTATCAATGAATATAATAAAAAAAAGTTGTAAACTATGGGATTTTAAGGTAAAATAATAAGGAAAGTAGATACTTATCGAGGAGGAAATATTATTATGAAACAAATTACAGTAACTGTTATCGATCCAGTTGGATTACACGCACGTCCTGCAACTGTTGCAGTGAACGCAGCTAGCAAGTACAAAAGCGAAATCAACGTAACATTCGGAGGTCGTGAAGTAAACATGAAGTCAATCATGGGTGTTATGTCTTTAGGAATTCCTACACAATCAGAAATTACAATTTCATGTGTTGGTGATGATGAAGATGCAGCTATCGCAGCAATTGAAGAAGTATTAAGAACTCAAAAAATTATTGGGTAATGATGAAAAGGTGGGTTCCACCTTTTTTTTGAAATTACAGGAAAGGGAAATAGAATGTATAAAACAAATTTTGAACGTTGGATTAATCATCCAAACTTAGAACAAACACTAAGAACAGAATTAGAATCTATGAATGAAAAACAAATTGAAGATGCTTTTTATACAAATATTGAATTTGGAACAGCAGGAATGCGTGGTGTATTAGGGGCTGGTACAAACCGTATTAATGTACACACAATCGCAAAGGCAAATTTTGGATTTGCTAAGTATATTGCAAGTTTATCAAAAGAAGCATTAGCACAAGGGGTAGCTATTGGTTATGATAACCGCCATATGTCTTATGAATTTGCGATGGTAAGTGCCAATGTATTAGCTACATTTGGGATTGCAAGCTATGTATTTGAAAGTTTAAGACCAACACCTGAATTGTCGTATGCAGTACGTTCGTTAGGGTGTGCTGGAGGGATTATGATTACTGCATCACATAATCCAAAAGAATATAATGGTTACAAACTATATGATGATCAAGGGTGTCAATTAGTGCCTGCTTTAGCCAAACAAGTCGTTGATTATGTAAATGAAATTGAAGATGAGCTAAGTTTAGTAATTACATGTACTGAAGAGCAAAAGGCACTTATTAAAATGATTGGTACAGATATTGATGAACCATATTATGAAAAAGTATTAGCTATTCAACTACAACCTGAAATGGATAAAAAGAATTTGAAAATTATTTTTACACCAGAACATGGAACAGCGAATATTCCTGTTAAAGAAATATATACAAGAAGTGGTTATCAATTCATTGCAGTAGAGGAGCAATGTTCACCAGATCCTGATTTTTCTAATACTCCGACGCCTAATCCAGAGGAGGCAGGGGCCTATGAATTAGCAATCGAATATGCAAAAAGAGAAGATGCAGATATTATTTTAGTATGTGATCCAGATGCTGACCGCATGGGTGTAGGGGTAAAACATAATGATGAATATGTGCTATTAAGTGGAAATCAAAGTGGTAGTGTTTTAATTGAATATATATTTAGCCAATTAGAGATGCAAAATAAAATGCCTGCTAATCCAGTTATGTTTAATACAGTGGTCACAAGTGATTTAGGAGAAAAAATTGCAACACACTATGGTGTGGAGACAGAAAAAACACTAACTGGATTTAAATTTATCGGAGAAAAAGTAGCACAATATGAAATCACAAATCAAAAACAATATGTATTTGGTTATGAAGAGAGCTATGGAAGTTTAATTGCACCATTTGTACGCGATAAAGATGCACCACAAGCATGTCTAATGTTAGCTGAAGCAGCTAGTTACTATAAAGCACAAGGGAAGACGTTAGTAGATGTATTAGAGGAATTGTATAAACGTCATGGATACTATGAAGAAAGCCAAGTTTCGTTAACTCTAAAAGGAATGGAAGGGGCAGCTAAGATTCAAAGTATTTTAGCTGGTTTACGTACGAGTCGTGTTAAAAAAATAGATGTGTATGATGTTATTCGTTTTGAAGATTATAAAGACAGTATCGTAGTCGAGAATGATGAGCAAAAAACATTAGAGGGATTCGCTGTTTCTGATGTATTAAAATATTATTTATGTGATGGAAGTTGGATTGCCATTCGCCCAAGTGGGACGGAACCCAAATGTAAATTCTACTACTGTGTAAAAGGAAGTAGTTTAGAAGAAGCAAATACAAAAGGGAATGCACTTAAAAAAGCAATGGAGCAATACACTAAATAATGGTTAGACATATTGTAATGTGGCAATTTAAGGATTGTTTAACACCATCACAAAAACAAGAGATTGCCCAAGCGTTTAAACAAGATTTAGAATGTTTAGTCGGACAAATTGATGGATTACTAAGTATGGAAGTTGTCTATGATGTGATGGCTTCTAGCAGTGATGAATTATTATTAGATAGTAGTTTTGAAAATGAAGTTGCTTTAGATTTTTATCAAGAGCATCCTTTACATAAAGCAGCAGCTTTACATGTAAAAGATAAAATGAAGATTAGAAGTTGTATTGATTACTGTAAATAATTGATAAGGTAGAGAGGATCTCTACCTTATTTATAAAGGGGAACATTATGGAAAAACAAATTATTCAATCTTTTTTTGAAGGACACTGCATTAATGCTTATGAGGTATTTGGTGCGCAATTAACATTTGAAGGAGTAGAAGGTGTACGATTTAGAGTATGGGCTCCTAATGCTCGATGTATTCAAGTCATTGGATCGTTTAATAACTGGGGACAAGAAGTAGCGATGATGCATCGTGTAGATGATCGTGGTGTTTACGAAGTGTTTATCGCACACGTGAAAGTAAATGACACTTATAAATATCGCGTGACACAATGCGATGGACGTGTAGTAGATAAAATGGACCCATTCAGCATTTATAATGAAGTTCGCCCCCATACTGCGAGTATTGTAGCAAAGCGTAACAGTTATAGATGGAGTGATTCTAAATGGATGAAAAGTAGAACTAAAAACTATGATACACCTATGAATATTTACGAAATGCATGTGGGTGCTTGGCAACGTGAAAATGCTGATAGTGATCCAAACTATAAAGTCATTGCCAAAGATTTAGTGCAATATTTAAAAGATAACTACTTTACACATGTTGAATTTATGCCATTAAATGAACATCCATTTGATGGAAGTTGGGGATATCAAGCAAGTGGGTACTTTGCTATTACATCTCGCTATGGAACAATTAATGAATTAAAGTACTTAATAAATGTATTACACAAAAATGGTATAGGGGTAATCTTTGATTTTGTACCAGTGCATTTTGTTATGGATGACTTTGCATTAAATAAATTTGATGGTACACATTTATATGAATATAATGATAGTGAAAATGCCTATAGTGAATGGGGAACAGCAAACTTTAACTTGTGGAAAGAAGAAGTAAGAAGTTTCTTAATGAGTGCTGCTGCCTATATGTTAGATGAATTCCACGTAGATGGAATTCGTATGGATGCAATGAGCAATGTGATTTATTGGCAAGGAAATAAGCAAAGAGGAGTCAATGAAGGTGGATTGTCATTTATAAAAAGGATGAATTATTACTTGCATAATACTTTTCCTAATGTTATGTTGATAGCGGAAGATTCAAGTGACTTCCAAAACGTGACTAGACCAACCATAGATGGCGGTTTAGGATTTGATTATAAGTGGGATTTAGGTTGGATGAACGATACATTGAGTTACTTCAAAATTGATCCAATCTTACGTCAACATAAACATAATAAAATTAACTTTTCAATGGCATATTACTTTAGTGAACGATTTATCTTACCTTTTTCACATGATGAGGTGGTACACAGTAAAGCAACTATTGTAGATAAGATGTGGGGCCTATATGGTGATAAATTTAAGCAAGCACGTTTATTATACACATATATGTTTACACACCCAGGAAAAAAATTGAATTTTATGGGAAATGAATTTGGACAATTAAGAGAATTTGATGAGAGTGAAGAAAATGATTGGTTCCTGTTAAAGTACCCAATGCATGACTCATTCCATAAGATGTTTAGAGATTTATCAAAGTTATATTGCACACACCCTGCGTTATATGCCCATGAATACGATCATAACTATTTTGAGTGGATTGATGCGGATAATAATAATGAAAATTTGTTCAGTTATATTCGTAAGGATGAAGAAGAAACAATTATTGTTGTATTAAACATGTCTAATCAAGCCTATCATAATCATTATTTCGGAGTATTAGAAACAGGTTTCTATAAAGAAATATTTAATAGTGATGATGAAAAATATAGTGGTGATGGATTAGTTAATAAACGTGCAGTACGTGCAAAAAAAGAATATGTTGATTATAAACCGTATTACATTAGTATAGATGTAGCTCCATTTGGAGGAATTATATTACACCACAAGAATAGGAAATAAGGAGGATTTGCCCTATGAATCTAACAACAAAAAAGTTTAAAGAAATGTATGAGAGAATGATGATCGAGGAGTATGGCCGAGATGTTACACAAGCTCACATTTCAGAAAAATACATGATTTTAGGAAGGTTAATCCGTGAATATGCGGGTGGAAACTGGAAAGAATCAAAAGATGAATTAGCCACTACACAAGGAAAACAAATGTATTATTTTTCGATGGAGTTTTTAATGGGAAGATTATTAACTAATAATTTAATGAACTTAGGAATTTATGATGTAGTAAAAGAAGGTTTAGAAGAATTGAACATTAATATCAATGCATTAGAAGAATTAGAAAGTGATGCAGGATTAGGAAATGGAGGACTTGGTAGATTAGCTGCATGTTTTTTAGATTCACTGGCATCGACTCGTTATGTCGGACATGGAAACTGCATTCGTTATGAATATGGTTTTTTCAAACAATTAATTAAAGATAAAGAACAAAAAGAAGTACCAGATTTATGGTTAAAACTAAGTAATGTTTGGGAAGTGAAGAAACAAAAGTCCACAGTACAAGTTAAATTTGGTGGCCGCGTGAACCAATATGTAAATGCTGAAGGAAAAATTAAGGTTGAACAGGCTGATTGTATGATTGTTAATGCAGTGCCATATGATATGCCTATTGTTGGACATGGAACCAAATTAACCAATACACTACGTTTATGGAGTGCTGAACCAGCAGATGAAAATTTAGGAGGAGACTTCGTACAATACATTAAAGAAATCCGTGATATTTGTCGTTGTTTATATCCAGATGATTCTACTGATGAAGGAAAGATGTTGCGTTTAAAGCAACAGTATTTCTTTGTTTGTGCAGGGATTCATTCATTGGTGAATTCCCATTTAAAAGTGTATCCAAGTTTGGATAACTTAGCAGAAAAAGTAGCAATCCAATTGAATGATACACATCCAGTATTAGCAATTCCTGAATTAATGCGTATTTTAATGGACGACTATGAATATGGATGGGATGCTGCATGGGCGATTACACAAAATACAATGGGCTATACAAACCATACCGTGTTAAGTGAAGCGTTAGAAAAGTGGCCAGTGCATTTTATCCAGCAACTATTACCTAGAATTTATATGATTATTGAAGAAATACAAAAAAGATTTGTATACAATATACACAATAAATACTTCTGTCCAGAATTACAGGATAAATTAAGTATTATTAAACATGGCCAAGTACATATGGCTAACTTAGCTATTGTCGGAAGTCATAAAGTAAATGGTGTAGCTAAATTACACTCACAAATTTTAGTGGATGATGTATTTAAAGAGTTTGCACAAATTATGCCAACTAAATTAACGAATAAAACAAATGGGATTACACATCGCCGTTGGTTAGTGTACACAAATCCACAATTAACTTCATTTATTGAATCAAAAATTGGGAGCGATTTTATTAATGACCCAACTTGTTTAACACAATTACGAAAATGCGCTACACAAAAGAAATCACAAAATGAATTCTTAAAAGTGAAACAAGCACGTAAACAAATATTAGCGGATTATATATTAGAGCATTGTCATGTGAAAGTAGATGTAAAATCTATTTTTGATGTGCAAGCGAAACGATTGCACGCCTACAAACGTCAATTATTGAATGTTATGCATATCATTTATTTATACCAAAAAATGAAAAATGACCCAACATTTGAAATCACACCACGTACCTTTATCTTTGCAGCGAAAGCAGCGCCATCTTATTTGTTTGCTAAAAAAGTAATCAAATTAATTAATACATTACAAGAAATTATTAACAATGATCCTATGATTTCATCCTTCATGAAAGTTGTGTTTATACCTAATTATGATGTAACAGTAGCTGAAAAATTAATGAATGCTGCCGATGTATCAGAACAAATCTCAACCGCTGGGAAAGAGGCTAGTGGTACAGGTAATATGAAATTTATGATGAATGGGGCGATTACACTTGGAACTTTAGATGGAGCCAACGTGGAAATAGTGGATCATGTAGGGATGGAGAATGCAGAAATATTTGGATTAAAAGCAAATGAAGTAGCGCATATTCATAGCGAAAATTACTACAATGTTTGGGATTATTATCATAATGATATAGAGTTAAAAAATGTGATTGACTCTTTCATAGATGGAACATTCTCTTCAGATTTAAATGATTTTAAAGTCATTTACGATGAATTAATGTTTAAAAATGATGAATACTTATTATGTGCTGACTTCAGAGCCTATGTAGAAGCACAGGAAAATATAGAACGTAATTATAATGACCGTTCTAAATGGGCACAGATGTGCATTGTGAATATTGCAGAAAGTGGATATTTCTCTAGTGA
>CAYJGK010000003.1:0-82493 GCA_964370065.1 uncultured Erysipelotrichaceae bacterium | reverse complement strand
TTTTTGTGCTTTTCTATACTACCATTTACCCTTTCCTTTGTCAACGCTATTTCTTTATAGCTAATAAAATAATATAAGCCCGTTTTATCTCACTTTTTATCTAACTACACTCTTATCATCACAAAGAGATTCTCACATAAAAAAACGGAAAATCCTAAGATTTTCCGTCTGAATGTTTGATTTATTAAATTATTAAGCCACAAACCCAAAGTATAATAAGAAGATAGCACATAATCCCCATACTATTGGACTTACTTCTTTTGCTCTACCTGCAGCAACACTTGCTAAAGTGAACACGATAAATCCAAATGCGATTCCATCAGAAATAGAGTACGTTAATACCATAATAATAACAGTTACAAATCCACTTGCAGCATATACGATATCATCCCAATCGATTCCTTTTAATTGTTGAGCCATTAAAATACCAACCACAACTAATGCTGGTGTCGTCACAGCTGAAGTTACCATAGATAACACAACTGGTGCAATGAATACTGATAATAAGAATAATATCCCTGTTACAACAGCAGTTAACCCTGTTCTACCACCAACTTCAACTCCACTTGTACTTTCTACAAATGACGTTACTGTTGAAGTACCTAATGCAGCTCCTGCTAAAGTACCAACTGAATCTGCTAATAAAGCTTTTTCAATATTTTCTAATTCTCCTTTATCATTAACTAATCCTGCGCGGTTTGCTACAGCAACTAATGTCCCAGCAGTATCAAAGAAGTCTACGAATAAGAATGAGAATACAATTACAATCATGTTTGGAATATCAGAGAATAATCCAGCCATACCATCAGCAAATGAACCAAAAGTATCAATTGTGAAGTTTAATGAATAGTCACTTGGTAATACAGGCATACCTTCCATACCCATCATTCCACATGCTAATCCAATTACAGCAGTAGCGACTAATCCAACAAATACACCTGCCGGTACTTTTTTAACAACTAAGATAATAGTAATTAAAATACCTGCAATCGCTAATAATACAGTTGGATCAGTTAAGTTTCCTAAAGCAACCCCTGTTGCAACATCAGCAACAATAATCCCTGCATTTTTTAAACCAATGAAGGCAATGAAGAACCCAATACCAGCTCCAATTGCTAATTTCATTTGCGTTGGAATCGCATTAATGATCATTTTACGAATTCCTGTTATTGAAATAATAGTGAATAAGATACCTGAAACAAATACAGCAGCTAAAGCAACTTGCCAAGTTTCACCCATTTGGAATACAACCGTATAAGTAAATAATGCATTTACTCCCATTCCCGGTGCTAAAGCAACTGGATAGTTTGCTAAAACACCCATTAAGATTGAAGCAAACCCTGAAGCAATTGCTGTTGCCATGAATACAGAATTGATGTTCATCCCTGATTCTCCTAAGATAGCAGGGTTAACCGCTAAGATGTAAGCCATTGCTAAGAACGTAGTCACACCCGCTAAAACTTCAGTTTTTACACTTGTTTTATGCTCTTTTAATTTAAATAATTTTTCTAACATTTTTTTCTCCTTTTTAATTTCTCTCGAAATTATGGTAGTATATTACCACAGTTTTACACAAAGCACAATCCGATTACTAAAAAAATACACAGTGTCTTCACACTGTGTACCATTTTACTATTATACAAATTTCTTTAAAGATAATTCATTTCTATTGCATTCTTCTGCAACATTCATCAAGTAATCACTAATGCGTTCGATATCAGTCAACACCTCTGAATACACAACACCAGTTTCAGCATCACTTTCTTTTTTCTGAAGACGCTCGATTTGGTTTTTGCGATAGTTTGCTGTGTAGTAATCTACCGCCTCTTCTTTACCTTGCACTAGTGTAAATAAGTCAGCATTTTCAAATACGTCTTCTTCTAATAACACTTCTTGAATTTTTTCGATATGTGTATATAAGACCTCTAATTCATCAATAATTTTCTTATCGAACACTACTTCTTTTAAGTTCACTAAGCGTGCATACCCTGCAAGATTTTCAATATGATCTCCAATACGTTCGATATCTACACTTAATTTAAAGATTGCGTTACATTTTTCGGATTCTACTTCTGACATATTTAACGCAATTACATTTGACATAAATTTATTGATTTCCATATCAATACGGTTAATTTTTTTCTCGTTACGTTCGATACGTTCCACATCTAATTTTTTACCATCAATTAATACATCTCTTGTTAATTGTAGAGATTTTTTTGTAAGTACAAACATTTTCACCACTTCTTTTTTAAGTGATGTCAATGCGACCATTGAGTTACCAAATGATTGTTCTGAAATTAAAGACAATTCTACAGCATCCTCTTTTTCGTGATCTTTCATCGGCAATACACGATATGTAATTTTCACTAAATATGTTCCAAATGGAATTAGTAATAACGTGGTTGAAATATTAAAGATTGTATGTACATTCGCAATTTGTGCCATCATATTATCTGGTGTAAACGACGCTACATAATCTGTGAATGGGAAAAGAGCACAGATTGTAACGAATACAATCGTTCCGACGAAATTAAACAAGAAATGCACTAATACAATACGCTTCGTATTTCTATTTCCTGATAAAGATGCAATAAAACTAGTTACACATGTACCAATATTCTGTCCAAACAATACATACACTGCTCCTTGGAAAGGAATGGCTCCCGAAATAGCTAACGCCTGCAAAATACCAATCGATGCACTTGAACTTTGAATAACTGCCGTAAATACAGCTCCCGCTAAAATTCCATACACTGGGTTTGCGAATTGCGTCATAATGCTAACGAATGCTTCGTTATCACGTAATGGTGACATCGCATCACTCATCATACCCATACCGATTAATAAAATACCAAGACCTCCTACAATCCCACCGATTGCATTCGCCTTTTTATTTCCAATAAAAGTAGCTAATACCACTCCCACAAATGCTAACATAGGTGCTAACATCCCTAAATCTAATGCAATTAATTGACCAGTAATTGTGGTACCAATATTGGCTCCCATAATAATCCATACTGCTCGCTCTAATTTCATTAATCCTGCATTTACAAACCCTACAACCATTACAGTTGAAGCACTTGAACTTTGAATAATAGCAGTAATCACCGCCCCTACAACAACACCAACAAAACGATTAGCCGTTACTTTTTCTAAAATCGCTTGCATTTTTTCACCAGCTGCAACTTCTAGACCTTCACTCATCATATGCATTCCATATAAGAATAAAGCTAGCCCACCTAGTAATCCTAATATACTTTCTAATTCCATATAAACCTCCATTTGTTAATACGCCGTTAATTATACTTGCTTTTTGTAAAAGTTTTGTTAATTTTTCGTTAATTTTCCTCTTTTTCTAACTTATTTGCTAATTGTTTTGCTACATAAGGACTAACAAAGCCATCTACATTTGCTCCATATCGCGCCAATTCTTTGACTGTGCTACTACTGATAAAAGAATATTCAGGCTTAGACATAAAGAAACATGTCTCAATTTCATTATTTAAATACATATTTGCTGTCGCAGCAGTTAATTCATACTCGTAATCTTGAACGGCACGAATTCCTCGAATCATTGCACAGGAGTTATGTTTTTTTGCATAATCAACACTCAATCCCCAACCGCAATCACATTGTACATTTTTTAAGTGTTTACAACTATCTTTTAGCATTGCTAAGCGTTCCTCTTTTGTAAAGGTATATGTCTTTTTATCATTATACATTAATACAACGATTACTTCATCAAATAACTTACTGCTACGTTCAATGATATCGATGTGCCCTTTTGTGATAGGATCAAAACTTCCTGGATAAATTGCTCTCTTCATTATTTACTCTCCTTTTTAAAATAAGTTAGCCTTGTAATTCCATAGGTTCTCTCTTTCCATTTATGTAAAGAGAGATAAGAGTCTAAAAATATATCATTTTTACTAGTTTCCACAATGATCGTTCCCCAATCCGCTAACATATTATGTTTTTCTATATATAGTAAACACTCTTCAATTATTTTATTCGCATAAGGGGGATCTATGAAAATAAAATCAAATTGCAATTGCGCTACAGTATCTAACATTGTTTGATAGTCTTTATGCATCACTATACAGCGTTTCTCTTCTTTTAATAATTTCACATTTGAATTGATAATGCGTATTGCATCACGGCTAGAATCTGATAAATAAACTTGTTTACTACCTCGACTGATGGCTTCTAATCCAACGTTTCCACTCCCTGCAAATAGATCCAAAACAACCCCTTCTGGATCAAGTGGTCCCATCGCTGAAAACATAGCTTCTTTTATTTTGTCTTGAGTAGGACGTGTTGCATTCCCATCCAATGTATTTAATTTTCTAGAACGATGTGTTCCTCCTACAATTCTCATACATTCTCCTTTCAATTATTAGTCATTTTTTCTTTCTTTTGCATCCCTGATTCTAATCCTATAACAGATTGCGAAATCCCCATCAATGCCATAATTGACAAGAGTGAACTGTTTCCTGCTGATATAAATAATAAAGGAATCCCTGTTAAAGGAAATAATCCACTTACTCCACCTACATTAATTATAAAATGAACAAGTATATATAAGGCTGCTCCAAATAAAATAATTTTATATCCTTCCCTTTGACAACGTATAGCATGCCAAAATAATTTATAAATAATAATTGAATAAAAAAGTATTAATATAAACAAACCTAATAGGCCTAATTCTTCAATCATTACAGAGAATATAAAATCGGATTCTGCTTCTGGTAAATATCCTAATTTTTGCTCAGAACTACCTAACCCTACTCCAAAAGGAAACCCTTTAGCAATAGCGTATAAAGAATACACTAGATTATACCCTGTATTAAAACTATCTGAAAAAGGGTCAGCAGCACTAGTAAATCGATCAAATTGATACCCTAAATTGAATGCATCTAACACTTTAATTCCGATATCTGTATTTAAGAAAACAAAACCTACTGAAGCGACTACAAATCCAATAAAAATCACCTTTTGAAACGAGCGCATATTACGATGAGTAGGAATTAATAATAATAATCCAATTATTAATCCATATGACACTAATGTCCCAAAATCAGGTTGTAGCATAATTAAGATAGCAGATAGTAAGACAAATAAACCTGGTGCTAACATGTATCTAGTAAGAGAAATGGAACGTATTCTTCCCCATTCGTTAACTGTTAATCCTAATAATACAATTGCATAGACTTTAGCAAATTCACTTGGTTGAATCGTACCGATACCCGGTAAGATGATCCATGATCTCGCCCCATTTAAGGGGGCGCTAAACAATGTAATAACAAGTAATACAATAATCACAAAGCCAATAAAATAGAAAATACGTCGCATTACATTATGATATGTACCATTTCTTTTTTTATCCTTATATACAATAATTTCTTTGCAAAACCACTTACCAAAATTACGTGCTAAAATGGTCATTCCCCAATACGTAATAAAAACAACTAATCCTTGCATTAGTGCTGTTTTATAAATGATATTAATTTGGTTATCAGATTCACCTATCGTAGCAGATAGAACCATGATAGAACCAAAAATTAATAAGGATATAACACTTAGATGAATGGCAAAATCAAATTGCTTACACATCTTCAAATTAAATATTTGTTTAATAAATTTCATATTATTTAATCACTCCATCATTAATTTTACCTTATTTATATAAATAATTAAACAAAATTATACGTTTATCTTTCCTTTTGCATTTTTTTTATATAAAATAAGTACGAAAGATTTTGGTGAACAATATGAGAATAACAAATAAAGATATTATAAAAGATACTTCTTCTTTAATTAGAGAAAAATCAAATGAGGTAACACTACCTTTATCAAAAGAAGATAAAAAAATACTACGTCAACTTTTAACGTATGTACAAGATTCAACCGATCCAGATTTAGCAGAAAAGTACAACCTACGCCCTGCAGTTGGCATTGCCGCACCACAAGTTGGAATTATGAAAAAGTTATTGGCAATCGTAATTTACGACAAGGATGATAACCCTATTGAGTATGCCTTAGCGAATGCGAAAATTATTTCACACTCTCAGCAGCAAGCATACTTAAAAGGCGGAGAAGGATGTTTATCAGTAGAAAAAACACACAGTGGATATGTTCCACGCTATGCAAGAATAACAGTAGAGGGATATGACTTAATCCAAGACAAAGAAATCAGAATTCGTGCCAAAGGATATGAAGCAATTGTCTTACAGCATGAAATTGATCACTTCTTTGGAACCCTTTATTATGATCACATTAATAAAGAAAACCCTTTCAAAGAAATTGATGATGCAATCATAATAGAATAACCATAACTTATGGTTATTTTTATTATACTTTGCTTTAGTTTGTGTTATAATATGCAAAAGGTGTTAAGAGAGGAGCTTATTTATGAATACAAAAAAAATCGCACCGAAAACGTCACAGAAACAAGATAAAAAAACAAACGATAATTTATCAGACATTAAACAAAAAGACACTTTAATCTATGCCTTAGGTGGTTTAGGTGAAGTCGGTAAAAACATGTACTGTTTTGAACAAGAAGATGAAATTTTAATCGTGGATTGTGGTGTGCGTTTTCCAGACGAACATTTATTAGGAGTTGATTATGTCATTCCTGATTTCTCACATTTAGTAAAAAACGAGAACAAGAAAAAAACTTTGGTGATTACTCATGGCCATGAGGACCACATCGGTAGTATTCCATTTTTGCTGAAATCAGTAAAAATAGATGCCATATATGCTCCGCGTTTTGCGATTGCCCTAATCAATCGTAAATTAGAAGAAAGAAAAATGCTGAAAGAAGCAAAAATCAGACCTATTAATTGTGATTCAAGAATCGAAACAAAACATTTTACATGTGGTTTCTTTGATACTACACATTCTATTCCTGATTCATTAGGAATTATTATTAATACTATAAACGGGCGTATCGTTCATACCGGAGATTTCAAATTTGATTTAACTCCTGTAGGTACAAATTCTGAATATCAAAAAATGGCTTATATTGGACAAGTAGGTGTCACTTTATTATTGAGTGATTCAACCAACTCTGGTGTAGAGGGATTCTCTATTTCTGAAAAGAAAGTAGCTAGCCAAATTTTAGATACATTTAAGAAAACCGACCAACGTATTATCGTTGCTACCTTCGCATCAAATGTATATCGTGTTGCGCAAATTATTGAAGCCGCTGCAGCATGTGATCGCAAAGTTGCTATTTTCGGTAGAAGTATGGAAAATGTAGTAGAAGTAGGTCGTAAGTTGGGAATTATAAATGCACCAGATAAGATGTTCTTATCTGCTGGTCAATTAAACCACCATCCAGCTAACAAAACCGTTATTATTTGTACAGGTTCACAAGGAGAAGCTTTGGCGGCTTTATCCAGAATTGCTGCCGGGACACATCGATTTATTAAATTGATGCCAAATGATACAATTATCTTCTCAAGTAGTCCTATTCCTGGTAATGGAGATAGTGTAAACCAAGTGATTAATAAATTATACCGTCATGGTGCTAATGTACTGACAAACTCTATTTTAAATAATTTACATACAACAGGTCACGCTTCACAAGAAGAACAAAAATTAATGTTACAATTAATTAAACCGCAATATTTTATGCCAATTCATGGAGAATACAAGATGTTGAAACAACATGCTTCGTATGCTGTAGAAACTGGAATCCCTGAAAACAATATTTTTACTGTTGCCAATGGTGATGTATTAGTGATGCGTGATCAACATGTATTCGCTGCGAAAGAACGCATTCAAGTGGATGCTATCTTTGTAGATGGAAACGATTATTCTGGTATTTCCACTGCCGTATTAAAAGACCGTCAAATATTAGGTGACAATGGGGTGGTATCCGTTATTGTTTCAATTGATTCAAGAGAAAATAAAATTTGCTGTAAACCTGTTATTGTCACTCGTGGATTCGTATTCATCAAAGATTCACAACCACTATTAAAAGAAGCAGAGCAAGTCGTTTGGAATGCTTTAAAAGAAAAGATGAAAGGTAAAACTACTTTTGGAGAAATTAAAAACACGATTCGTGGTTCATTAGAACCTTTCTTATATAAGAAAACGCATCGTAATCCAATTGTTGTACCCGTTATCTTAAATTCAAAGGCCGCCATTGAAGAAATGCAACAAAAACGCAATAAAAAAGCAAAACCTGCCACTAAAAAAGTAGCAACCAAATAAAAAGAAGCAATCACTTGCTTCTTTTTTTATTGTCTTAATTGCGCTTGGACTTTCTTCTCTAAAGCTGCTAAAATTTTATGATACACATCATTAATTTCTTCTTCTTTTAAGGTGCGATCTTTTGCTTGGAATATAATCGATAAAGCAATTGATTTATACCCAGTTTCTACATGTTCACCTGTATAAATATCAAATACCTCAATGTTATCAATAATTTGTTTTCCATTAGATGAAATAGTACGAATAATTTCAGCAACTGTTACCTCTTCTTTTACAACAAATGCCAAGTCTCTAGTAACAGATGGGTATTTACTAATTTCAGCAAACTTAACTTTACTTGGTTTATTAGATAAAATTATTTCTAAGTTTAATTCCGCCATAACTGCCGTATCCACATTGTATTCTTTTGCCAAATTAGGATGAATTGTACCTACAATACCTAGTAAATCTCTACCAATGTAGATGGCCGCACTTTGGTATGGATGAAAGTGATTGGTGTCAATATCATTTGTTTTAAACATTACACGACTTGATGCGTACCCTAATTGGTGTAATAACTCTTCTATTAATCCTTTTGCGCTATAAAAATTAGCGGGACGATTAATTCCTAACCAACGAGTTTGTTGCAAGTTACCCGTGCAAGCAAAGGCTAAGCGCTCTTGCATCATATCTTGTGCATACACTTGAGAGATTTCAAATAATGCAATATCCTTCATAGAACGATTTTTATTATAAGAAACGCTATTTAATAAACTCGGTAAGATACTTGAACGAATAATTTTACGATCTTCACTCATTGGAGAAGCTAAAGAGACACTATTTGCATCCATTGGCATGATTGCATCATTATTTAATTTATCACTAACTAATGTATATGTTTGTGCTTCATAAAAAGCTTGATTCGTAAAAATAGTATTACATTTGCGACGTAAACTTTGGCGTGCATCTAAACGCCCCACTGTAGCTGCCATAGCTGGTAATGTACTTTGTAAGTCATCAAAACCCAAAATACGAATTACTTCTTCACTAATATCAGCTTCCATTTCAATGTCTTGACGATATATTGGAATCGTTAGAGAGATTACATCACCTTCTACTTTTGGTTGTAAATCTAAGCGTTGTAAGACATCTTCCATTGCTTGGGCACTAAATGATGTTCCTAAACGTTTATTAATTCCATTTACAGAAACACTTAGCTGTTTTTCTACAATATCTTGTTCGCTAGAATACTTAGTTTCTTCTAATCCTTTTGCATCGGCATATTCTACTAATAATTGGATTGCGCGATCCATCGCCATATAAGGGGCTTGGGGTTGAATGCCTTTTTGAAAGCGAACACTAGCATCTGTATTTAAATTTAAACGACGAGCTGTATTACGAATACTAACATGATTAAACGAAGCGGATTCAATTAATAAAGAAGTTGTTGATTCTTCTACTTTAGAATCTTCTCCACCCATTATTCCAGCAATTGCAACTGGTTGATTATCCACTGTAATCATTAAGTCGTCTGGCGTAATTTGATAAGTTTCACCATCTAATGCTGTATATTCACAAGTCATTCCATCTTTCACGATAATTTCTTTTTTACTTAGCTTAGCTAAATCAAAGAAATGTAAAGGTTGCCCTGTTTCTAACATAACAATATTAGAAATATCCACAACATTGTTAATCGATTTCACGCCTGCAGAACATAAAAATTCTTGCATCCATTTCGGCGAAGATTTAACAGTAATTTCATTTACGATTTTCCCACTATATAACGGACATTTTTCACTCTCACTTGCCACGATTAGTGCAGATGATTCTCCTGCTTTTGCACAATTTTCATAATCTGGTAAGGTAACTTCTTTATTCAAGATTGCACCTACTTCTTTGGCCATTGAAAAAGAAGCTAAACAATCATTACGGTTTGGTGTTAATCCAATATCTAAAATTGTATCATCTAATCCTAAATATGCTAAAACATCACTATTTCCAACTGGTGCATCTTCACTTAATTCTTCAATTCCAGCTTTTTGTTGTTCCGTTAAACTTTTAGGGTCTACACCTAATTCTAACAAACTACAAAGCATTCCTTTGCTTTCTTGTCCTCGAATGACTCCTTCTTTAATCTCCAAGTCTTTTAATTTTCCACCTGGTAAAATAACGATTACTTTTAATCCTTTTCTCACATTAGGTGCACCACATACGATTTGGCGTATATCGTTTCCCGTGTTGACTTGACAAACACTTAAATGATCACTATCTGGATGAGCTTCACATTCCACAACTTCACCAATGATCAAATTCGTAGCAAAAGCCATCGCTTCTATTCCTTCTACTTCAAACCCTGCAGATGTTACTTTTTTCGCTAAATCGCCACTACTAATATCTGATAAGTCCATGTATTGACTTAATATTTTTTTACTTGTTAACATTTACTTCCTCCTATTCAAAACGTGTAAACGTTTTTAAGAAACGTATATCATTTGTATAGAAATGACGAATATCATCAATTCCATATTTCAACATAGCCACACGCTCAATTCCTACACCAAAGGCGAACCCACTACATTCGTTAGCATCATAACCAGCCATTTCTAATACACTTGGATGAACCATACCTGCTCCTAAAATTTCAATCCAACCTGTTTGTTTACATGTTGCACATCCTGTTCCCCCACACATATGACAAGATACATCTACTTCTACACTTGGTTCTGTGAATGGGAAAAAGCTTGGGCGGAAACGAATTTCACGTTCTTCACCAAACATTCTTTTTGCCATTAATTCAAGTGTTCCTTTTAAATCAGCTAGCGTAATATCTTTATCAACAACTAACCCTTCCATTTGTTGGAATTGGTGTGAATGTGTGGCATCATCATCATCCCTACGGTAAACCTTACCTGGACAAACTAATTTCACTGGTAAAGTAGGCGCATTTTTTTCTAATACAAGTGTTTGTACAGCTGTTGTATGAGTTCTCAACAAGTTTTCAACATCAATATAAAATGTATCTTGCATATCACGAGCTGGATGATCTTTAGGAATATTAGCACGTTCAAAGTTATATAAATCACTTGTTAATTCTGGTCCCTCTGCAATGGTATATCCTAATCCAACAAATAAGTCTTCTAATTCATTTGTTACAACTGTTAATGGGTGTCTAGTAGCTAGTGTTGGGCGAATTCCTTCAACTGTAATATCGATTTTTTCAGCTTCCAACTTAGCATTCATTTCCAGCCATTCAAGCTGTATTTTCTTTTCATCAATAGCTTGTGATAAAGCTTGCTTTACTTCATTTACTTGTTGACCAAAAACAGGTCTTTCTTCAGCAGGTAAATCCTTCATTGTTTTCATAACTTCTTGTATTGGTCCTTTTTTACCTAAATACATTACACGGATATCTTGTAACACTTTACTATTACTAGCTTCAGTAATTTTTGATAATCCTTCTAATTTTAATTGATCTAATTGGTTCATAGTTATCCTTTCCTCATTTTCTTCAAAAAAAAAGCACAAGTATAGGAACGTTTTTCAACGCGGTACCATCCTACTTCATCTTGCGACACACTCAATTTCATGATAACCGATTGAATCGGGAGAGGATTAACTCTCACTCAAAGGTGAATTCATATATATCAATTAAATCGCTTTCCAGTCTATGAGCGATACTCCCTATTAATCAACAAACTATATTACTACGCCTTATCAACGTTTTTAACTTCTCTATTATATAAAACATATGTTTATATTTCAAGATAAAATAAAAAAGATTTAGAAATAAATCTAAATCTTTAGCACCCTAATAATGATAATTACTATCTCCAATAAATTCACGAATCAGTGAAGAGGAAATAACTTCTTCTACCGAAATTTCTTCTATTTTATCTAATATTTGGATTAGTTTAACAATCGCATCATCTTGTTTATATTGCTGCAGTTGAGTAAACACTAAGCTCTTATATACTTGCAGTTCATAAGGAATAAAAGTATTCATCACATCATCAGCTAAATGTTGGTAGGGAAAGATGTATAGCCGTTCACTTTCTGTTAAAATTGGGTAAATCATGCATGTTTTTTGAATATCGTGTCCGCGATATAAGGCATTACGAATCATCCGACGTAACAAGCGTATTTGTGAATCAGCAATACGTGTTTGCTTGGCTTCTACTACATCTGCAGGATACACAAATAATTTATAAGCGTCCAATCCATCTAATACGGCAGGGTTAAATACATGTATTCCTTCTACAATAACAAAGTCATTTTCTTGAATTTGCAAAGTGTTTTCTAATTTCATACAAGTAGATGTTTTAAAATCAAAATGATATTCAGGTACTTCTTTTAGTGATAATAAATCTTGTAATTGCTTAGCTAAGAGCATCGCATTGACCCGATCTGGTGTTTCCACATTTAAAGTTCCTTCATTTAATAATTGCTTTTCATTTTCTGTTAACGAATGAAAATAATCATCCATTGCAATATGTTGTACATTTACACCTTTTTTTTGAATTGTTTCTTCTAATTTTAATGCTGTTGTTGTTTTCCCTGCTCCTGATGGACCACATAATAATATTAATTTTTTTCCACTATCAAATATACGCTGTACAATTTCATCTAATCTTTCTTGATACATTTGTTCTTGTTGAATCCAGCCCTTATCTTTTGATAGCTGATGAATTTGTTCGATTGTATATTTCATATTGTTCCTCCTATTAGATAACTAAGAATAAGCCATAACAAACTAATACCATAAGTGCAGAACCAACACGGATTAATTTTGTTTTTCCTTTTAACATGGACATAGAGAACAGTGTTGCAATGGTTCCAAATATTAATAAATTAATTGTTTTAGGATCTGAATAATCATAGATTCCTTGTCCTACATATAAGATATCAGTTAATGATAAAATAGTAAAGTTAAAGATATTGCTTCCTACAATATTACCGATTGCAATATTATAATTTTTTAATCTAAACAAAGCAATTGAGCTTGATAATTCTGGTAATGATGTAGCAATACCTAAGAATAATGCGCCTGCTAAACCTGCACCTAAGTTCAATTCAATAGCAATTGCATCTGTTACGTACGTAATCATAATACTCAATGCGATTATTCCAATACTCACCACAATAAAACGAACCATTACTTGTTTCACACTTAAATCACTATCATCTTCTATTTCTTCATCATTTATTTCTCCATTTTCACTTGATAAATTTTTAATCGCAAATGCATACACGACAATGATTAAAATAGATGTAATTGAAATTGTTAAAATGTCAAAGTTTAACACACGTAAGAAATTTAATAACATAATTGCATAAATAGTCACTACATAAATAGAGACCTTCATATGTCCTTTTGCTACTTTACAAGTACTAAATCCTTTATAACAAATCATTACTAATGTGGCTAATACCGCAATGTTAAATAAGTTACTCCCTAAAATATTTCCAATACATAAACCAGGTTTATCTAATAATACGGTAGATGAAACACTAGTGAATACTTCTGGTAAAGAAGTAACAGCTGAAAGCATAACCCCTCCAATAAATGCTCCTGATAATGTTGTTTTTTTATCTAGTAAATCAACATAACGACTTGCTTTTCCTGATAAAAATACAACACCTGCTGCTAATAATGCATAAGCTAAATAAATCATAATTTTTCTCCTTTTCAAAAAAAGACTCATAGACAACGCACATTCGTTGTCTATGAGTCTCATTGTTTAAGATAATACCAGATGTTTCCACCATGATGTTGATATTACCACAGTACATATACTGCTAATTACTCCCTCATAGGAATTACTTAGAAAGAATATCATGTAAATAGTAATGTGTCAACCGAATTCATAAATAAAAGATAGCTAGTCACCTATCTTTTATACATTATTTTATACGGTATTTATTTAGCATTACATCTATAAATCGTCCCACATTATACGCTACTTCTTTCACACATCTTGGCCCATCAATTAATGCTTGTGCTAATGTTTTCGATTCGTTTGTAATCGAGAAACAGGCATCCACACCGATATCATATAGCGCATCAATATCTTCTTTTACACGACCTCCTATACAGATAAAAGGCTTATTGTGTTTTTTACACATTCTAGCAATACCAGAGATTGTTTTTCCATTTGCACTTTGCGAATCAATACTACCTTCCCCACTTATAACTAAGTTTGCTTCTTGAATGGCTTGTTCTAAATTCGTTTCAGAAATAACTAAGTCTATTCCTTTTTGCATGGCACCACCAATTAATAATATTGCACCACCTAATCCACCAGCCGCTCCACTACCTTGAATAGTGTTTAATTGAATATTGTATGTTTCTTTAATCAATTTATGAAAAGCTACTAATTGCGTTTCTAATACCTCTAGATCCGCATCACTTGCTCCTTTTTGCTTACCAAAAACAAGCGTTGCTCCCATTTCTCCGATGTAAGGATTTTCTACATCACTCGCTATGATTAATTCTATATCATTTAATAATAGTTTGATTTCTTCAATATCTATTTTTGTGATTTCCTCTAGATCTAGTACACTCACCGTTTCTAATAATTGATCGTTTTTATACAGTTTTGCCCCTAAGGCATGAAGCATTCCTACACCACCATCATTAGTTGCTGTCCCACCTAAACCAATTATTATTTTTTTTACATGACTTTGCGCAGCATGTTTGATTAATTGCCCTAAGCCATAACTTGTTGAATGTAAAGGATTACGCATTTGAGTGGGAATCATTTCTAATCCACAAATCATTGCTGATTCAATTAATGCAACCTGTCCATTTGCACTACGATAATAGTGCGTGTTCACTTCCTCTTTTAAAGCATTGTTTGCTTTCATTTCAACTTGACTAGCTTGAAATGCTGCGGCTAATACTTCACATGTTCCTTCTCCACCATCTGCCATAGGAATTTTTTTTATTTCACATTGAGGAAGGGCTTTTAGTAGCCCTTCTTCAATGTAATCACACCCATCTTTTGCACCAAAACTTTCTTTAAATGAATCTATTGCAACTAATATTTTCATTATTTCAAAATATATGTTTTCACTTGATTTTTATTTACTTTTATATCAAGTTCCATCATTTCCTCGTTTAAGTTTGCACTACTTTTAATCGTAATACCATCTAAAGTAACTGTTTTTGGTGTTTCGTTTGTGTTAAATACACGGTATATTAAATCATCACTGTTTTCAGCTTTCTTTAATACACTTAATGTGATATCGTCATTGGCCTCATTGAATAATGTGTATGAGTAAGGAGTATTAAATTTTACTTCATTCAATTTCATCGCATTGTAAGGCATTTTATTATAAGACACTAAAGGTGTTAAGAATTGTTTAGCTTTTCTAGATAATTTTGCTTGATCAGCTTCTACTACTAACCCTAAAGAATACGTCATTTCTTTTTGTAATTGAGAATCTGGTGTTGGCATTTTAATTCCTGAAGGGCGTCCTGGTCTACGCACCATTTCTTCTTTACCTAAAAATCCAACCCCTCTAAATAAGGTAATGGCTATTACTGAGTAATCGTCACCAATTAATTCAAATTCACGAACACTATTACTTATCACAGCAATTGCATCATCTTTGTTAGCTACATAGGATAACATTGGATAAATTGCATCTGGTCGTTCACTCCATTTTTCTTCTTCCCATACATCCATTGCACCATCATAAACATCTCGAGTAATCATCCCAAATTGGTTATCACTTACTGAACATTTAGCAGCTACCATTGTTGGTACTAATAAGCGAACTCTATGATCTTTAACTGTATTATTGATGGTTACGCCTATATCAATAAATTGTGAATCATCATTTAATTTAATATCCAATTTAATAGGTAAAATTTTATCACAATTTTTTAATTTTCTTTGCTCTAAATCAGCTGGCACTTGCATTGTGAACGCAATCGTTGCATGAGAACTATATGCATGGCGTTTTACTTCTACTTTTGCTTTTGCATCTTTTGATGTAATAACTAAATCATCCAATAATGGTGAGAAATCATATCCGTCTCCATCATCGCTACCATCTTCAATTAATAATACTTCTTCATACATTTTATTGTTTATTTTATCAAATAATTGGATGGAACCATTTTGATTAAATTCAATATGATAAAAGCGATTTTCCATTGTTGTAGCGGTTTTAGTCGCACTGTTCATTTCCACTGCTTTTTCCACAACAAAGAATGTTTTATATCCCATTGCAGGAATAACTTGTTTCAATTGAATTGTGTATTCAACGAATGGATCATAGTTTCCATAGTGAACAATTTGACGATCAATTAATCCAGCATCAATGATTTGTGATGAAACAATATCAAATTCAACTAGTTTTTGTTCTTCATCTACTAATTCAAATGCTTTCATACGTGTTGTAATTTTTGTCGTAATGACTTCATTACGATTGTATGGCAATAAGTTAAATACATTTACTTTATCCAATGCAATATCACAAGGCATTGCATCAGTTATCTTTCTTTTATAGAAAGTAATTAACTTGTCTAACTTGTCTTCTGCTAGAATAAAACGATACATTATTTCATCATGTACTTCATCACTACAACAACATCCAATAGAATCATGTGCATGGTTCTTCATAATATCTTTATAAATTGACTCAATTGAACCAGCAAAGTAATCAAACCCTAAAGTAAAAGCAATACTAGCTAATGGCTCTAAAATATTAGTGATTTTATTTTCAATACGTGTATTGATTGCTTTAATATCACTTCTTGAAGAGAAAATTGAACGGTGAACACGCATGTATTTACCATCTAATAACTCTCCATGTAATGTATCATAATCAGTTTTCTTTTCTAATTCTTTAAATAATGCGTCATAACTACTCAAGAAGAAATTTTTATCAGGATAAATATTTTTAAGTTGTGCCATCACTTCTCTAATATTTTTTTGGATTGGCATTTGATCATGTCCATTTGGAATTAAAATATGATCTCCTGTTGCTCCTCTTTCTAGTACGGGCATGTATTTTGAACAACGTTCTTTTAATCCTTCAAAATCAGTTGGTAAATATTTTCCAATTGCATACCCTAATGGTAATAATTGTGTTAATACCTTACTTCCATCATCACTTGTCCAATAAAACTCCGTTTTATTAGACCCCATTCTTTCACTTGTTCCACGCCAAAACATAGCACGTTTTATATTAAATCCATTTAAAATCATTGGTAACTGGCCAGATTGTCCAAAAGAATCTGGCAAATATCCAATATCCATCACTGGCCCAAATGCTGCACAATCTTTATGTCCATATAATAAATTACGAACAATTGATTCTGCTCCTACAACCATTTCATCAGTTTGTGTGTACCAAGGACCAATAATTAATCTGCCCTCCTGTACTAATTTTCTTAACTGCGAATGCTTATGTGGCATTAACTGTAAATAATCTTCTAAGATTGCCGTTTGACCATCTAACACATATACTGGATATTCTGGATCATTTTCTAAGCGTTCAAAGATTTCCTCCATGTTATTGATTAATAATATTTTTGATTCTTCAGCTGTGAAATACCATTCTCTATCCCAATGCATATGTGGGACGATGTGTACTTGATTTGACATAATAAACTATCCTTTCTAAATTTCTTTATATTTATTTGTTATTCACTAATTTGTTTTAATCTTGCAATTTTATCTAACTTTTGCTTTCTTGTTATCACTAATAAGATAGCTGAGATGATAGCTCCTAATACAGCTCCAAAGAACCAAATTCCCATAGCTACAGGTAAATTTTCTGCTGTTAATACAAACATAGAGAAGATTCCAGCACCTGTTACATCTAAACCGATGTTAAACATTGCTACTAATGCTCCAGCTACTGCTGAACCTGTACACAATGAGAACATGACACGTAGTGGGTCAGCCATCATAAATGGAATGGCCCCTTCCGTAATTCCTGCTAGTCCCAACATCCAAGTTGAATTACCAACTTCTCTTTCTTCAATTGTAAATAAATCTTTACGTGCTTTTGTTGCAAAAGTTACGGCAAATGCACTTACCATTTTCACTGAAGCAAATACTGCATATGGCATTAATACATTTTGTGCTAATGCTGTTACACAGAATGTGTATGCTGCTTTATTTACTGGTCCACCTAAATCAAATGAAACCATAATTCCAATTGCTGCTCCTAATAAAGCTGCGTTAGTCCCTTGTAATTCAGCTAAGAACCCAAACATTGTTTCATTTAACCAAGCTACTGGCTCTCCAACGATAAATAATAATATACATGCAGTAATCGCAACACTGAATACTGGATAAACTACGAAACTAACAAATCCTGCAAATGTTCCTTTTGAAGGAATATATTTTTTTAATAACCGAACTACATACCCAGCTAATAAACCACCAATCATACCAACTAAGAATCCACCATTTACCATGTTCGCACATAGCCCTGCAGCAAACCCTGCTGCTAATGCTGGTTTCTCAGAAATCGAGTAAGCCATATATGCTGATAAAATAGGAACCATTAAGTTGAATAATAACCCTCTAAAGGTATCTAATAATACTAACCAGTTTTGAGGATTTTCAAGTTTAAATTCTCCCCATAATGCACCATCTACTAATCCAATAAAATTACGGTAAATAACGATGAATGCTCCCATCATTCCCGCTGCAACGATAATTGGAACAATATGTGAAATACCCGTTAGTACAGATTCTTTAATTTCTTGAGCAACCGTTTTCTTTCCATCATCACTAACTTCTATAAATTCTTTTCCTTCAAATTTTTCAGCTTTATCTAATGCATCTTGAATAATCTTCTTAGCGTCTTTTAATGGTGCAGCTACTCTTGTTTTAATTTGTGGAAGATGAGCAAACCGTGCTTCTTCTTTTACTGCTACATCCACAGCAAATACAGCTGCAGTTGCGTTTCTTAATTTTTCATTTGTATGGCGATCTTCAATTCCATTTGCCCCTTGTTTTTCAACAAATACGTTGACCCCTAACTCTCTACCTGCTTTTTGCAACGCTTCTGCTGCCATATATGTATGTGCAATCCCCGCTGCACATGCTGTTATAGCGACAATGCTTTTATCAAAAGCTTGTGTATTTGTTGTCTCCTTAACATCAGATTGGTCAAGATTTTTATAAAACTCTTCTGTTGTTTTAGAAGCATATAATACTGAAGTATAACTAGGATCAGACATTTTTTGCATTAGTGTCGATAATAACTTCATTTGCTCCCCTGCTTCATCTACTTTAGGAATCGCTAATAAGAATACGTATTTAACCTCGTTTGTCTCGACTACACTTTCCCAATCTTTTACTGGGTTATTCAGTGTCATCACAGCGAAACTCGCTTCTTTTACAACATCGCTTTTTCCATGTGGAATCGCTAAACCGGCATCAATTCCTGTTGCAGAAACCCCTTCTCGATCGATTACTGCGTTGTAAAATTCTTGCTCAGAAGTAATTTTTCCTGCATCAAACAATTGTTTGATTAAATGTCTTATTATTGCATCTTTGTTGTCTAACGACGCATTTAATGTAATTAATTCTGGATTTGTTAATTTTGTTAATTTCATAATATCTCTCCTTTTAACTGATGCCATAATAGCATCGTTAAGCGTTTACATCTGCGTTTTTAGAATTAAAATACACAGATTAGATAAAAAAAAGGAAACTATGTGTATTTATACACTATAGTTTCTCCAAAACACTTCACTTATTTCCCTTAACAGAATCATCATCCCGGTACGATCTCCGACATCATATCCATTTTGTACATATTTTTCACCCCAATAAAATAATGGAATATTGGCAATTTGACTAGTTGGGTTTTTACTAAAATGTGTAAGGGATATAATAAATGCACCTTTGTCTTTCGCTACTTGTACCAAATCGTTCATTCGTTCATTTGCTCCACTTGCACTGACCACGAATACCACATCTTTTTCACTGCATTCATTCATACGGTATTCAATTTCTCGATACGTGTCATAAGTTGTTGCATGTTTTTTGATGCTTTTAAAATTATCAACCATCATTTTACAGTGCGCCCCTGACTCTCCCACACCAATGAAGTGAACTTCTTTGGCATGGCAACACTTTGCTACCACTAATTCAATTTTTTTGTAATCCATAATATCTAACGTCTTAATGATGCTGTTGGAAAGTAATCTTGGTGTTTCTTGTAATTTTTCTTGTTCTTGTTTTAATAGCGTTTTTAACTCGGAAAATCCTTGATAATTTAATTTATGTGCTAAGCGCATAATCGCATTTGGTACAATAAATAATTCTTTAGCAATCATTTGAATAGTAATTTCTGAAATATGTTCACGATGGTTACGAATATATTCAATAATTAAATCATCAGTATCGTTTAACTGAAATTCTTTTTGTAGTACTCTTTCTTCAAATTTCATATTACACCTCTTTATATATTAAGTATACCACACAATCTGTATAAAAATACACAAGGTAATAAACACCTTGTGTATCAAATTTATCCTTTTGGAAAGCGTAAAGCTGCTTGAGCTGCTGCTAATCTTGCAATTGGCACACGATATGGTGAACAAGATACATAATTTAATCCGCATTTATGACAGAATTCAATACTTGCAGGATCTCCTCCATGTTCTCCACAAATACCTAATTTTAAGTTTGGTTTTGTTTCCCTACCTAAACGAGAAGCTAATTCTACTAATTTTCCAACACCATTTTGGTCTAAACGAGCAAATGGGTCTTGTTCGTATACTTTTTTATCATAGTAATCATTTAAGAATGAACCTGCATCATCTCTTGAAAAACCGAACGTCATCTGTGTTAAGTCATTTGTTCCAAAAGAGAAGAAATCTGCTTCTGTTGCAATTTCGTTAGCTAATAAAGCTGCTCTAGGTATTTCAATCATTGTTCCTACCGTATATGTTAAATTTACACCACGTTGTGCAATAATTTCTTCAGCTACTTCTTGTACGACACGTTTCACAAATGCTAATTCGTTCACATCTCCTACTAATGGAATCATGATCTCTGGAATCACATTAAAAGAAGGATATTGTTCATTTACATTGATTGCCGCTTCAATGACTGCACGCGTTTGCATTTTCGCAATTTCCGGGTAAGAAATAGATAGACGACAACCACGGTGTCCCATCATTGGGTTAAATTCATGTAAGCTTTGAATAATCATTTTTAATTCATCAATTTCCATATACATATCATTTGCTAATGTAGTAATATCGTATGATGAAGTAGGTAAGAATTCATGTAATGGGGGATCTAAATAACGTACCGTTACTGGCCTTCCTTCCATAGCTACATAAATATCTTCAAAATCTTGACGTTGCATAGGTAACACTTTAGCTAAAGCACGCTCTCTTTGCTCACTTGTTTTCGCAACAATCATTTCACGAATCGCCTTGATACGATCGCCTTCAAAGAACATATGTTCCGTACGAATTAATCCAATACCTTCAGCTCCAAATGAAATTGCTTGTTTTGCATCTTTTGGTGTATCCGCATTTGTTCTTACATTTAAAGTACGATAATCATCTGCCCAAGTCATAAATTTTTCAAAATCTCCTGAAATAGAGGCAGGAATAGTTTTTAGTTCTTCTCCATAAATATTTCCAGTTGAACCATCAATTGAAATATAATCGTATTCTTTAAATATACGATCGTTTATTTTAAATAGTTTATTTTCTATATCAATAGCGATTTCTCCACACCCTGATACACAACAAATTCCCATTCCTCTTGCCACGACTGCTGCATGACTAGTCATACCACCTCGCACTGTTAAGATTCCTTTTGAACTTGCCATTCCTTTAATATCTTCAGGGCTCGTTTCTAATCGAACTAAGATAACTCTATGTCCTTTACTTGCATAAGCAACCGCATCGTCTGCATGGAAAACGACTTGTCCTGTAGCAGCCCCTGGTGAGGCAGGTAATCCATTTGCGATAATTTGCGCTTCTTGTAAATGGACAGGATCAAATGTAGGGTGCAACAAGGCATCTAATTGCTTAGGATCAACCATCAATATAGCTTCTTCCTTCGTTAGTAATTGCTCATCTACTAAATCACAAGCAATTTTTAGAGCTGCTTTTGCTGTTCTTTTTCCATTTCTTGTTTGCAACATGAATAATTTTTCATTTTCGATAGTAAATTCCATATCTTGCATATCATGATAATGTGCCTCTAAACGCTTTGTAATATCCACAAATTCATTATAAATATTTGGCATAATATCTTCTAAGTGATCAATTGTTTGAGGAGTTCTTGTCCCAGCTACAACATCTTCACCTTGTGCATTCATTAAGAATTCTCCAAACAGCTTATTTTCTCCAGTCGATGGATTACGGGTAAAGGCAACTCCTGTACCACTTGTTTCCCCCATATTTCCAAACACCATCATTTGTACATTTACTGCAGTTCCCCAATTTGATGGAATATCATTCATTTGACGATAGTATACTGCACGTTCTGTATACCATGATTTAAACACGGCTTCAATTGCTTTGTATAATTGCAATTTTGGATCATTTGGGAATTCAACATTTAATTGAGAACGATAAAAGGCTTTAAAGCGTTTCACCATCTCCTTAATATCTTCAGTTGTTAAATCTGTGTCTAACTCAACATTTTTTTCACGTTTGATATCATCAATGACAATTTCAAACTTTGATTTTGATAAGCCCATTACCACATCTGCAAACATTTGAATGAAACGACGGTATGAGTCATATGCAAATCTTGGATTATTCGTTAATGTTGCTAACCCTTCTACAACTTCATCATTTAAACCTAAATTTAAAATAGTATCCATCATTCCAGGCATACTCGCTCTTGCGCCACTACGCACGGATACTAAAAGTGGATTATTGGGATTCCCTAATTCCTTACCACTTTCTTCTTCTAAACGCTTAATATGAGAATCAATCTCTGCTTGAATACTTGCACTAATCTTTCTGCCGCTATCATAATAATCATTACATGCTGCAGTTGTAATCGTAAAACCGAAAGGTACTGGCATGCCTAGATTAATCATCTCTGCAAGGTTTGCCCCTTTTCCCCCTAACAATTCTTTCATTGTTCCATTTCCTTCATGGAAGTTATAAACAAATTTATTAGCCATATATTCCTCCTTTATGTGCAATCGTTTACATAAATATATTATACTAAATTCAAACTTTCATATCTAGTTTTTTTTGCCTTGTGAAAAATTTAATTACTTGCACAAATAAAAAGATGCAATAATTTACATTATCACATCTTTAAGTATTATCCAATTTGAACTAACCGATCGACTACAATCTGGTATTGTTTTTTATAGTTTTCTAACTTTTCTTTTTCCGCATCCACTTTTTGTGCAGGTGCTTTATTCACAAAATTAGGGTTAGCAAGCATTTGCTCTCCACGTTTGATTTCTCCTTCTAATTTTGCTTTTTCATTCGTTAAATTAATTTTTTCACTTTCGATATCAATTAACTCACTCATTGGAATATGTACACTACCTTGTTCAATGGCACGTACAACCATCTCTTCTTGTTTATCTTCTAAAATGATATTCACTTTCGCAATTTTAGTTAATAACTCAGATGCTAATGGATGCAATGTAATGATTTCATTATTAATATTTTTAATTATCATTTCAATTTCAGCAGAAGGTTTCATATTGTATTCCGCTTTTACTTCACGTGCTACCCCAACTAAAGTTAATAAATGCTCCACCACTTTACGTTCTTCTACTGTAAAGTTTGTTTCCATTACTACTGGATAACTTTCCAAATTAATACTTGCCTTAGTATGTGGTAAAGCCAAATAGATTTCTTCACTCACAAAAGGCATATAAGGGTGCAACATTTTAATAATGGATACCAATACATGGTATAACACAGATTGTGTTGCTAATTTAACTTGTGTATCTTTAGATTGTAAACTAATTTTACTTAATTCAATATACCAATTACAGAAATCATTCCAAATAAAATCATATAATTCATTTCCTGCTAATGCAAACTCATAACGATCCATATTCATTGAAACATTAGTAATCGTCGTATTTAATTTATCCATAATCCATTGATCAATAAATGTCATATGTGTAAAATCCGATTGTTTGATATCGAATCCTTCAATATTCATCATAACGTATTTACTTGCATTGTATACTTTGTTTATAAAATTAGAACTAGATTCTACTTTTTCTTCAATAAAACGCATATCTTGCCCTGGTGTTGAATTGGTTGTTAAGAAAAAACGTAAGGCATCACATCCAAATTTATCTACAACCTCGATTGGATCTACACCATTTCCTAATGACTTAGACATTTTTCTACCTTGTGGGTCACGAATTAACCCATGAATTAAGACATCTTTAAAAGGTCTTTGTTTGGTGCAATAGCGTGCTTGGAAAGCCATACGTGCAACCCAGAAGAAAATAATATCATATCCCGTACTTAAAGAATCATTTGGAAAGTAACGATCAAAATCATCGCTTTCATTTGGCCAACCAAGTGTTGAAAACGGCCACAGTGCACTAGAAAACCAAGTATCTAATACATCTTCATCTTGATAATAATTTTCTATATCCACAGGTGCTGTGTCTCCTACATAAATTTCATTTGTATCTTTATGGTAGTAAGCAGGAATTCTATGCCCCCACCATAATTGTCTTGAAATACACCAGTCTTCAATATTTTCTAACCATTGTGTAAATGTTTTTTCAAATCTTTTTGGATAGAAATTGATTCTCTCCTCTTCTTCTAATTGGGCAGCTAACACTTCCTTTGCTAATGGTTTCATTGATACGAACCATTGTTTACTTAAATAAGGTTCTACAATGACTCCTGTTCTTTGAGAATGCCCAACTTGATGCATATGTACGTCAATTTTTTCAACAACTCCTGCTGCTTTAAAATCTTCAATTAATGCTTTACGACAAGCAAAACGATCCATTCCTTCATATTTATGAGCCATTTCATTCATTGTACCATCAGGGTGCATACAAATAGGCATAGCCAAATCATATTTTTTAGCTAAAACAAAGTCATTTGGGTCATGTGCCGGTGTACATTTCATAACCGCAGTTCCAAATTCCATATCAATATAATCATCAGCCATAATAGGAATGGCTTGTTGTGTAGCTGGATTAATGACTGATTTACCAATAATGTCGCGATAACGTAAATCGTCAGGGTGTACAAATACCGCTTGATCAGCGAACATTGTTTCAGGACGAGTGGTTGCAATAATTAATTGTTGATCACTATCTACCACTTGATATTTAAAGTAATACATAGCACCTTCTACTTCTTTATGCTCCACCTCAATATTGCTTAAAGCTGTTTTCGCCTGTGGATCCCAGTTAATAATACGTTCTCCTTGATAAATTAAACCATCGTTATATAAGTCAATAAATACCTTTTTTACAGCCTCACTTAATCCATCATCTAATGTAAATCGCTCTCTTGAATAGTCTAACGATAGCCCTAATACTGACCACTGTTCACGAATGTGTGTAGCATATTCTTCTTTCCATTCCCACGCTTTTTCTAAGAATTTTTCTCTCCCCAAGTCATAACGTGAAATGCCAGCTTCTTTTAATCTTTCGTCTACTTTAGCTTGTGTGGCAATCCCTGCATGATCCATTCCACTTACCCATAATACATCAAAGCCTTGTAACCTTTTATAACGAGCAATAATATCTTGAATCGTGTTATCCCATGCATGCCCTAAGTGTAACTTACCCGTCACATTTGGTGGGGGAATAACCATGCAATATGGTTTTTTACTTACATCACCTGCTGTGAAATATCCTTCTTTAATCCAATTTTGATAATACTTACTTTCAATTTTTTTATGCTCATACTTTTTGTCTAACATCATTTGTTTCCTCCTGTTTTTAAATAAAAAAACATTCACCCAAAGGACGAATGTTCGTGGTACCACCTTAATTTATGTATTGCTACACCTTAACTCTTAACGCGAGTGACGTATTTTTTTACTCTAGTTCAAAAAATCTACTCCCAGACTACCTTCTTTATTATCCATTACTTTTTTTCACCAACCAAAAGCTCTCTATAAATGTTTAATAAATACTCCTTCTGTTCTTTGTATTTATGTAATTTATTATAAACAAACTAGCATGATTATTCAATGAAAATATGCAGTTTTATAAATTATTTATTTAAAGATATCACACCATCTGCAATCGCATCACTAAACATTTTATCATGTTCTACAAATAATAGTGTCATTACGCTTTGCTTTATGACTTCTTCAATTTGTACTCGAGAAATCACATCAATGTAATTCAGTGGTTCATCCCAAATGTATAAATGCGCTTGTGTAGCTAAAGATGCTGCGATTAACACTTTCTTTTTTTGACCAGCACTATACGTTTCTAAATTTTGAGTAAAATGTTCTCTAGTGAAATCAAGTTTGCGTAATATCGTTTTGAATAAAGTTACATCCAGTTGCTCCCTTTTTTCAAACATCGCTAAACTTCCTTTTAAATGAGATATATCTTGCGAGATATAAGAAATAGTTAATCCTTTGGATTTGTATAATCGCCCGCAATATGCAATATCTTCTCCTAAGATTAATTTAATTAAGCTTGATTTCCCACTTCCATTGGATCCTTTTAGATGTATTTTATGACCTTGCAATAAAGTGAAATCTAAATTACTAACAATACAGTTTTCATCATAATAAATGTTTAAATTTTTCGCTTCTAAAAGACGATTAGCATGATATTTTAAAGAATTTATTTTTAATTCACTTGTGTATTCTAAATCTTTCAACAAACCCTCTTTTTCTTGTATTTGCTTATGCATTCTATTCTCTATCGTTTTTGCACGTTTCATCATTTTTGCAGCTTGATGCCCTATATATCCTTTATCCAATGCTTCAGGGTTCACTTTTCTCGATTTGCTTTTTTCAATTCGATCTGACCATACTACCTTTTCCTTTGACGTTGTATTCAAACGATTAATTTCCTTTGTCAATTTTTTGTTGTGTTCTCTTTCTAATTGTTCTTGATTAGCTTTATTACTATGCCAACTACTGAAATTACCCTTTACAATTTCTATATGAGTTTTATTAATTGACATAATATGGTCCACACAGTGATCCATAAAATATCGATCATGTGAAACTAGTATAAACCCCTTCTTCTTTTTTAGATAAGCACTTAACAACAATCTTCCTTCTTGGTCTAAATGATTCGTTGGCTCATCAATTAATAAAAAATGATGTTCTTTCACAAACAAGGCTGCTAGCAACACTTTGGTTTGCTCTCCACTAGATAATGTATGAAAAGGGCGATACAATACGCCTTCATCTACTTCTAATAAGGATAGTTCTTTGTAAATTCGCCAATCATCCCCTACAATATCGATGGTTAATTCTTTTTCATTGACTGAATATGGAAAATAGGAAAAAGTAACACTATTATGAATTTGTCCACTATACTCATATCGCTCCATAAATAATTGCAGCAACGTTGTTTTCCCCCTACCATTTCTTCCAATTAATCCTAATTTCCAATTTGTATCAATAGTAAAATGAATATTTTCAAATAAAGTGATAGCACTTGCATCATGTGTAAAACTTAAGTCATTTACTTTTATAATTGACATAATATCACCCTCTATATTTAAAGTATAGCACTTTTACCAATTATTGTAATAAAAAAAACTATATTGCTTAAGCAACATAGTCTAAATTATTATTCTTGTACTTTTGATTTTAAGTATTGTTTACGTTCAAATGGTTTTAGTCCTTTTTTACGTAAACGGATGCTTGAAGGAGTAATTTCTACTAATTCATCATCGTTAATGAATTCTAACGCCTCTTCTAAACTTAAAATTTTAGGTGGCACAAGTTTCATTGCATCATCATTTCCACTACTGCGGATGGATGTTAATTTTTTATTTTTAATCGGGTTTACATCCATGTCGACATTTCTAGCACTTAACCCAATAATCATTCCTTCATACACTTCTGTTTGAGCAGGAATGAATAACTGACCACGTTCTTGAATGTTCCATAATGCATAGGTCATGGCTTTACCTGTTTCTGTAGAGACTAACGCCCCATTTGCACGTTCTTGGATTTCTCCTTTATATGGTTCATAGCCACAAACTCTACGAACTAATGTACCTTCTCCATGTGTATCATTAATGAACTCACTACGGTAACCTAACAATCCTCGTGTAGGAGCATGGTATACAATTCTACAATAACCATTTTCTTCTTCCATATTCACTAATTGCCCTTTTCTTAAGTTCAATTTGTTGATGATTGTTCCTGAATAATCACTAGGTGCTAAAGCTACTACTTCTTCAATTGGTTCCATTAGCTGGTCATTTTCTTTGTGGAGGATAACTTCTGGTTTAGAAACTGCAATTTCATACCCTTCTCTACGCATGTTTTCAAGTAAAATAGAAATATGTAGTTCTCCTCTACCTGAAACTCTAAACATATCAGCAGATTCTGTTTCTTCTACACGCAATCCTACATTAACTTCTAACTCTTTTTCTAAACGTTCTTTTAAGTTACGTGATGTTACATATTTCCCACTCTGTCCTGCAAATGGGCTTTTATTAACAATGAAGTTCATAGATAAAGTAGGTTCCTCTACACTAATCATTTCCATTGGATCTAAATTATCCTTATTGAAACATAATGTTTCTCCAATAGAGATATTAGAAATCCCACTAAATACAACTATTTCTCCACTTGCTGCTTCCTTTACTCTTGATTTGGCTAATCCACGGTAAATGAATAATTGTCCAATTTGGGCATTTCTTACATTACCTAAACTATCGCAAACAGCAATGGTTTGCCCTTCTCTTATCACACCTTTATAAACACGCCCAATACCTAAACGCCCGATATATTCATCATAATCTAACGCGCTAACTTGTAATTGTAATTTTTCTTCATCACGATCAGGGTATGTATCACAATGAGAAATAATTGTTTTAAACAATGGTTCTAACGTTTCACTAGGTGTTTCCATATCGTATTGTACAATTCCTTGTTTCGCAATACCATATAAGATTGGGAAATCTAATTGTTCATCTGTTGCATTTAAGTCTAAGAATAATTCATAAACCATATCTACTACTTCAAGGGCTCTTTGGTCTTTTTTATCAATTTTATTAATTAATAAAATTGGTTTTAATCCCATTTCTAATGACTTTTGAAGAACAAATCTTGTTTGAGGCATTGGTCCTTCACTACTATCTACTAATAAGATAACTGTATCTACTGTTTTAATAATGCGTTCTACTTCACTTGAGAAGTCTGCATGTCCTGGTGTATCAACAATATTGATTTTTACATCTTCATGCATAATACTACAGTTTTTTGCATAAATTGTAATTCCTCTTTCACGTTCTAAGTCATTACTATCCATTACACAGTCTACTACTTCTTCATTACTTCTAAACACTCCACTTTGATTTAAGAAAGCATCGACTAAAGTACTTTTTCCTGCATCTACATGGGCAATTACTGCAATATTAATAATCTTTTGTTTACTCATATTTTAACCACCTTTAATTTTTATCTATACAATAATACACTATTTCCCTATCAAATAATAGTAAATTGTTGTTTTTATTAAAACATTAAAAATGTAAGCGCTAGTCTTTGTGAAAAGATGTAATTAGCAAGGGATTCAAATGTGTTTTATACCAATTAATTTGATAATGATATACCTATAGCGTATAATAGCATTCATGAAGGGTAGGTAAATTATGAACTATTTATTAGAAGGAAAAATATCCGTTAAAGCAGCCTTGCAATCACCTTATCGCCATGTGAATAAAATAATCATGGACAAAAACAAGAAAGATCGTGATACTAGGTATATAGAAAAACAAGCAAAATTACAAAATGTAACACTTGCCTATGCAAATCGCGAAGAAATCAATGACTTATGCGAAGGCGTATCACATGGTGGCGTAATCGCTTATGTACAAGAACGTAGTTTTCAATCATTAGGTACATTAAAAAAATCTTCTTTTTACGCAATTGTGGAAGGGGTGGAAGATCCATTTAACTTTGGTTTTGTCTTACGATCATTATATGCAGCTGGTGTAGATGCTATTATCCTAGGCCCTCGCAATTGGACAAGCGCGGCTAGTACACTTGCTAAATCCAGCGCGGGTGCTAGTGAGTTACTAGCTATGGTAGTAAGTGATAATTTACAGGAAACACTTCAACAATTAAAGCAAGATGGATTTCAAATCGTATGTGCTAATCGTGATGATTCTGCCATTGAAATGTATGACTATAACTTTAATCAAAAAGTGTGTATTTGTATAGGAGGAGAAAAACGTGGTTTATCAAAAGCGGTATTGGCTACTTCAGATCAAAATGTATATCTTCCCTATTCTAATAATTTCAAAAATGCATTAAGTGCAGCAAGTGCAAGTACTATTCTTGCCTATGAAGTATTAAGGCAACGTAAGAAATAACTTTCTTATCCTTACCCACTTGCTTATGTTTACCTTATAAATATAGAAAAAGAATAAACTACCACTATCCAAAATTGATAGTGGTAGTTTTACTTTAATCTTTTAACAAAACGATATCTTTATTTTCGGCATTCATATATGAGGCAACTTCATATCCACATTTCATATATAGTACTGATGCCTAAACACTTGTAAATTCTACCTGAATGGTTCATTTTATCATAACAATTACTTGCCTATTTTATTCGAAATAAAAATCTTCAAATGAATACTTAAAAACTCTATATCCTAAAAATATACTCTCTTCTAAATCATTGTAATAGTAAGTTGCTATTACATTATTGTCTTCGTCATAAACATAAAATTCTTTTTCCATCCCACTATTAATAATTATTTCATCAACATATTTTTGAGCACTAGACACAATAGAAGAGTATTCTACATCAATTTGATTTACTAACGTATACGTTTCTTCATTTTCATCAACTAAATACATGTAATACATACTTTGATTAGTTCCTGTATTATCAAATGTTGTATTAGCCCCTTCAATTGTTTCCTCATAAGAAAGTCTACTTTCATAATTAAAATAATTATTGTTGTACATATATAAATAATATTGCCCAGATTCTAGTGCGTCATCTTCTAAATACGTCACACTATGTTGTCCAGCATTAGGAATAAAATCACCAATTTGTGTATAAGAATACTGTGCATATGCAGTGTCTTCCCATATTTCTTCATCACTAATTAAATAATCAATCTCTACATTTTCATATATGTTCGATAATTTTATTATCGTACTTGTTTCCCTACTGCTCAAAATTATTTCATCATCATTAACTAGTTGTAAAGAATTAATATGCATCCAATCTAATTGTCCAACATAATTTTGCCATATACTATCATCTGCGAAAACATTCGTTATTTGTTTATAGTCATAGAATACTGTGCCCAAGTCAAGCAACAAAGAGACCTCACCTGTTTCTATATCAACTTTAATAATTTCATCTTCCACTGCATTAGAACTAGTGTCCGTTACCAAAACAATGATTTCATCATCGTCATTAATTGCATAATCATGATGTATTTCATATTCGTTTAAATCATAAACATTAACTACTTTACCTAAATTATTAATCTTTGCCATAGAATGTAAATCGAAACTTGTAAAATAGTGATTGTCATGGATTAAAATGGTTTCATTTAGATCTTCATCAAATGAATATTCCATCCTAACTACACCATATTTGTCAACAAAATAAGTATACCCTTCATATGTGTAATTTAATCCTAAGAGTGCATACAAACCATTTTCTAGCAGATCATAATCTTCACAATCTACTTCAATTTGATTTACATAATTTCCTTGTAAACTGGGCGCAGTAACAGAAAAAGTAACATTTTCAATTACATTATCATCTTGGTAACAATGTATAGTTATTTGATTTTCTTCCCCTGCAACTAAACCAATTAACTGAAATTCGACATTTGATAAATCCTCATCCATCCTTACACTCTGTGAATAATTTTCATAATTTTCAGTCTCAATTGTATATTCAACTTTAGTGATATCCTTTTCATTAAAATATACATATAATCCCGTAGTATTAGTACCATAAGGGTTAAATAATAATAGCATATCATCAATTCCGACATTAGCTGCTTGGTATTCATCTATTTGATTTTGAATTTCATCTTGTCTAGCAAGATCATAATAGGTAAACCCCTCTACAGATTCATCTAATACTATACTTTTGATATCACTATTAATTACTCTGTTTTCCACTTCTATATTTTGATTATTAGATACCTTTGATTCCCCAACCTTATTAGTATTCGAAACCAAATATATTGTACATAAACTTAATAATACTACTATACATATCAATAGCCTGACCTTATTTTTCCCATGTATTTTCATAGAACCTCCATAATGAATAATTATTAATCTATTCCTATTAATTATAGTATTTGAAAGTGAGATGAACTTGTTTTCACTGTGAAAAGTAATTGAATTACAGTAATAAATGAACTTTGTTAATCCATCATATTCTTTTGATATGTAATGTTAGTTTCTATACATCTGCTACACTTTGTTTGATTGGTACAGCCTGCTGTGGGTACACCTAGTTTAACCATTACTCATTTGCTGTCTGCTACAAAAAAAGCACACCATTCTAATTGTTTCCAATTTTTGTGGTGTGCTTCATTATTTCTATTCTTTTATGATATTTAAATTTTTCTTAATCCTTCTTCTAATCCCGTTTTACTAGACGTTTGATCGTCTACTTCTTTAATAATTTTAGCGGGACATCCTGCTACCACTACGCCTGCTGGGACATCTTCAATTACAACTGCTCCTGCGGCCACAACACTCCCTGCTCCAATGCGGCACCCTTCGATTACAACCGCATTAGCACCGATTAATACACCATCTTCTACAATGACTGGTGTCGCACTTGCTGGTTCAATTACGCCTGCTAATACAGTACCTGCTCCAATGTGGCAGTTTTTACCAACTGTTGCTCTTCCACCTAAAATTGCTCCCATATCTATCATGGTTCCTGCCCCAATAATAGCACCAATATTAATCGTAGCACCCATCATGATGACTGCATTATCACCAATCTCTACTTGATCACGGATAATGGCTCCTGGCTCAATACGAGCATTAATTCCTTTTAAATCTAATAAAGGAATTGCTGAGTTACGAGCATTATTTTCTACATAGTAATCAGTAATATATGATTTGTTCGCTTCTAACTGAGGAGCGATTACATCCCACTCCCCAATAAGAATTGGGCTTTTTTTACATCCGAATTGTTGCACATCATCAAATGTAATTTTTTCTGTCGCAGATACGTATACTTTTACTTGTGTTTTCTTTTTTGAATCTCTAATAAATTGAATAATTTCTGTTGCTTCCATTGTTTTGGTTCCTCTTTCTTTTAATAAGTTATAATCAAATTGAGTAAAATCGGAAATACATGCATGTGCTCCACAATCTACTAATGTTTGATTGTTTTCTGTTCTCATCATTCCAATAATGCACCCTATTCCTGTTTGTTTAGCTTGACTTGTTCCTGTGACACTATCCTCTATTACCATAGCTTCACATGGTTCAATATGAAAGCGTCGGCAAGCGGTTGTGAACATATCTACTTTATTCATATAGTTCCCATCATCATAAATAATAGCATCTACATCAAAGTATTCATCTAAACCAAATGTTTCAATAAAGAAATCAATGTTTTCTTTAATCGAGGCACTCGCAATTGTGAATGGGATATTTTCTTGTTTTAAATATTGGAATAAGGCAATCGCGCCTTCTACTAAATGCAAGTTTTCTTGATCATTCATACACATCTTACGATACATTGCTTCCTTTTGTAAAGAATACGCTTTATTCCTTACATCATCTATACCAGGTTTTAATAAACGAATAATTTCTTCGTTATTTTTACCATGCATTAATACCCTCAATTGATCATCTAATGGTTGATTGGTGATAATTTTAGCCATTTCATCCCACGCTTGCACATGATAGTCACTATCAAAGTATAATGTTCCATTGAAATCAAAAATAACTGCTTTTATATTCATATGTATCTCCTATCCATTATTTAAACAAGACATCGTTCATTGTATATAAACCAGCTGGCTTACTGATCACATAGCTGGCTGCTTTAATTGCCCCCACGACAAATATGTTTTTTGAATGCGCTTCATGTTTCACTTCAAGTACTTCATCTTCTCCTGCAAAAATAACACTATGCTCTCCTACGATACTACCACCACGAATAGCATGCACACCAATTTCTTGTCCACGCTTAGCCATTCCTTCACGTGCATGTACGACTTCATATGCTTGATTCACATTTATTGCATCCACTAACATTTTAGCTGTTCCACTTGGTGCATCTAATTTTTTATTGTGATGCTTTTCAATTACTTCAATATCAAAACTATCTTCTAATATAGGTGTAATCATTCGTAACACTTCTTCCATAACGGTAATACCTAATGAGAAATTAGCAGTGTATACAACAGGGTGTTGCATTCCCAATAGTTTAATTGCTGCAATTTGTTGTTCACTATACCCAGTTGTTGCAAATACAACTGGCGTATTTGTTTCTTTTACATAAGAAATAATCATGTCTAAATAACTAGGGTGTGAAAAATCAATAATGACATCAAACTCCTCTTTTATTTCATTTAGATTTTCTAACATTCCTAATGAAACAACTCCACTTACACTATGATTTTTTTCAACTAATTTTTGTTCAACAATTTGACCCATAGTTCCATATCCAACTAATGCCACCTTCATTATAAATTCACCGCCTTTAATTCCTTAATTAAAATATCTTTATTAGCTTGTGACATTGGATATAAAGGTAAGCGATATCCTCCTACCTGCATTCCCATATGATTCATAGCTTCTTTAACAGGAATTGGATTTGTTTCAATAAATAAAGCATTGATTAAATCTAAATATTTTAATTGCAAATCAATACTTGTTTGATGATCACCGGCATGATAAGCCATAACCATTTCGTGTGTTTCTTTTGGTAAAATATTAGCGACTACACTAATGACACCAGCTGCTTTTAAAGACAATGCGGGAACAATCATATCATCATTTCCAACATAAATTAAGAATGAATCATTGACTAGTTTTGAAATTTTAGCTAAGTAAGAAATGTCCCCACTCGCCTCTTTAATTCCTGCTATATTTTTATGTGTAGCCAATCTTTTCACAACACTATATGGAATAGCACATCCCGTTCTACCAGGCACATTGTATAAAATCAATGGAATGTTTACAGCATCTGCACATGTTTTAAAATGTTGGTACATTCCTTCATCATTTGCTTTATTATAATAAGGCGCAATCACTAATAACGCATCTGCGCCCATTTTTTCATATTTTTTAGCATATGTAATTTGCGTATTCGTATTATTACTTCCTGCTCCTACATAAATAGGAATACGTTTATTTGCTTTTTTAATAACAAACTCTACAATGCTTGCATCTTCTTCATGTGTTAACGTGGGGGTTTCCCCTGTTGTTCCTAACACTAAAATAGCATCTGTTTCATTTGCAATGTGAAATTCAACTAATTTACCTAATGCTTCAAAATTAATATTTCCGACTTCATCAAACGGCGTTACTAATGCAACAATACTTCCTTTTACCATCATAGATTGCCCTCCTCAAATTGACCAATCGCGACCCTTTTTGCAGGTCCATCCATAAATACATCATTCTTCAAACTAATCTTAAGTGTTCCTAGTGGTAACCTAACATCTACCTTACAATTTGTAAATTTTAATAAATGAGCAAATAAGACACTTGCACAGCAACCTGTCCCACAAGCTTTTGTAATCCCTACTCCTCTTTCATATGTTAATACTTCAATTTCACCACGATTAACTACCCTTACAAAATTAACATTTGTTTTTTCTTTAAACAATGGATGCTCACAAATGGCTTGTCCATATTTTTCAACATCACTTTCTATAATCAGATTGCAAAATACAACAGTATGAATCGTTCCTAGAAACACACTATGTAAGGTGAATGTTTTATCTAATACCTCTAATGTATACGTATGCGTATTCTTCATAGGTCGACTTAATTTTAATAATGAAGCATCCCAATTTGGTTTTCCCATATTGATTTCTACTCTAAAGTCTTCACTTCCTTTTACTTCTACATGCATCGGACCAGCTAATGTTTCAATTGTGAAACGCTTATCTCTTGTTAAGTAATGGTAAGCATAGTTAGCAAAACAACGAATGCCATTTCCACACATCGGTGCTTCACTTCCATCGCAATTATAAAATAGCATAGTCAGTGGCTTTTCAACGACTACCATTAACCCATCTGCTCCAATACCTGTTGATACATCACACATTTTTTTTGCTAAACTAGCATAATCAAGATGCTTTACATCCCTTTCATTTACGATAACAAAGTTGTTTCCACAACCATGATATTTTTCAAAAGAAATCATAGTGAAACCTCTTCATCACAATCATTTTGGATTTGCTGAGCATACGTTTCTGGTTTCACAACCATACGTACTTTCCCATCTTTTACAAAATATACTCCTAAGCGATTTAAACGATTATAATTGCTAGCCATCGTATAACCATAAGCACCGGTACTTAATACAACTAATAAATCTTTACTTTCTACTTTAGGTAAAGAAGCTTCATGAATAATGATATCACCACTTTCACAACATTTACCTGCAATATCATATACTTCTGTTTTACTTTCATCCATCTTATTGGCAATTTCACAATGATATTTAGCATTATATAATGCAGGGCGAATATTATCCGCCATTCCACCATTAATAAATGCAAATTGTTTATTTTGCGTTTGTTTAATAAATCCAACTTCATATATTGTATAGCCCGCTTCTGCAACAATACTTCTACCTGGTTCCATACATACTTTTTCTAATTGTAAATTATATTTTTCATTATTAGTTTCTACTGCGTTAATTAATGTTTGGCACATTTCACTAGTTGGAGTTGGTGTATCATCACTTGTATAAGTGACACCAAATCCACCTCCCATGTTAAACACTTTAACATTTGTAGACCATGTTTCTTGTGTATACTGAATGAATTCACACATCTTATTAATCGCTTGCACAAATCCTTCTGTTTCAAAAATTTGAGACCCAATATGGCAATGATATCCATCAAATGTAACTCCATCACTCGCTTCTATTTTTTGAATCATACCATGAATATCCTCTTTTAAATCCACACTAATCCCAAATTTAGAATCGGCATTTGCTGTCATAATATATTCATGAGTATGCGCCTCTACTTTAGGATTCAAGCGTATTAAAACATGCACTTTTTTATGCATCTCTTCACTTAGTGTAATTAATTGATCAATTTCATATATATTATCAACAACAATTGTATGCACATTATAATCCAATGCCGACACTAGTTCCGCATATGTCTTATTATTACCATGAAAATAAATTTTAGAAGCCTCATAATTTGCAACACTTGCTACATATAATTCTCCTCCACTCACTACATCTAATCCACAGTTATATTGTTTTAATTTGGCAAGCATCGCTTGGCAAGTAAAAGCTTTCGAAGCATAAATTATTTCCGTTTCAAAATGCTTTGAAACAAAGTTTTTTTGATATGTTTCAATTTGCTCATCAATCTTGTTTTCATCATATACATATAGTGGACTCCCACATGCCTCTACTAATTGATTCACTGGAACACCAGCAATATTCATCATCTTTTTCATATTCTTCCTCCTGATAAAACAAAAAAGCCAATAAGAGTTTTTTCTTATTGACATGATATTCATATCTTTAAGATAGCACTCCTTACTTTAGGTAAGACAATAGTATAGTTATTCACTATACTACCATGAATATAACATGCCTGTTTCATTCATTCGGCGATTGTTCCTCTGATTATATTCTCTTATAAACGAATGCCTTCTCATACAATCTTCATAACAAATCGCGCCTCTATCATATTTACTTTTTTATATAGTACCAAATTTTTAAATATTTGACAATAACTTTCACATGTTTTATATACATATTACAAGTTGCGATGTAAGAAAATGTAAATAAATGATGTTTTATGTAAATTTATGTTCACTATATTTTTTTTGTGCTATAATAGTTGAGTAATCAAAGGAGATTAGACAAATGAAAAAATTAACTTATATCAAAGATGCAGTAATTGCTAGAAATCCACACGATGATGAATTTCTACAAGCTGTAGAAGAAGTATTAGATTCTTTAGAAATGGTGGTAGATAAAAATCCAGAATTATTATCTACGGGTGTCATTGAACGCATTGTAGAACCAGAAAGACAAATTATGTTCAGAGTTCCTTGGGTAGATGACAAAGGGGTTGTCCAAGTAAACCGTGGATTTAGAGTACAATTCAACAGCGCAATTGGACCCTATAAAGGAGGATTACGTTTTCACCCTTCAGTAAACTTAAGTATTGTTAAATTTTTAGGTTTCGAACAAATCTTCAAAAACGCATTAACTACACTACCTATGGGTGGTGGTAAAGGAGGAAGCGATTTCGATCCTAAAGGTAAATCTGATGGTGAAATTATGCGCTTTTGCCAAAGCTTTATGACAGAATTAAGTAAACACATCTCACAATTTACAGATGTTCCAGCTGGGGACATTGGTGTGGGAGGCCGTGAAATCGGGTTCTTATTTGGACAATACAAAAAATTAAAAAATGAATTTACTGGTGTTTTAACAGGTAAAGGTCTAACTTGGGGTGGTTCGCTAGCTAGAACAGAAGCAACTGGTTATGGATTATGTTACTTAACTGATGCAATGTTGAAAGACCACAAACAATCATTTAATGATAAAACAGTTGTCATTTCAGGAAGTGGAAATGTTGCTATTTACGCTTGTGAAAAAACCACTCAATTAGGTGGTAAAGTTGTTGCCATGTCTGATTCAAAGGGATACATTTATGATCCAAATGGAATTGACTTAAATTTAATGAAAGATTTAAAAGAAGTTAAACGTGCACGCATTAGTGAATACGCAGCACAGGTTAGCTCAGCAACATATGTAGAAGGATGTGCAAACATTTGGAACGTTAAATGTGATATTGCTCTTCCTTGTGCTACACAAAATGAATTAAATGGAGCAGCTGCTAAAACATTAGTTGCGAATGGATGTATTGCTGTTGCTGAAGGTGCAAATATGCCTTGTACACCTGAAGCCATTACAGTATTACAAGAAAATAAAGTATTATACGCTCCAGGAAAAGCAAGTAACGCTGGTGGAGTGGCTACTTCTGGTTTAGAAATGACTCAAAACTCAATGCGCATGAGTTGGACATTCGAGGAAGTAGATGCAAAGTTAAAAGAAATCATGGAAACAATTTATGCTGACATTGCAGCCACTGCCAAAGAATACGGAGTAGAAGATGACTTGGTAGCAGGTGCTAACATTGCAGGATTCTTAAAAGTTGCAAATGCAATGATTGCTCAAGGAATTTAAATTACAAGAAATACCCGATTCAAATGAACCGGGTATTTTTCTTTACTGTAAATCATTTCCATAGTCACAAGTATAATTGAATGAAATAACATCATCTTCTTTTACTATATATTGACTTACTCCATAATTAGGCTTCCAGTTATTTACTTTATAAACCCAACCTGAACCTTGTCCACAATCGAATTCATATAGATGATTCAACCCTTCAATATAATGGCTCTCATATATAGGTAAATAAGAGTACTCTAATTGAATACCTGTTGCGTCACAAAGACGCTTTAAAATATCCATAACACTATCTCCATCTTGTATTTCAATCTTTGTCATTGGTAAAATAACACCATCATTAGGGACAAACACATCTTTACCAACTTGCAGTTGATCCATATTGTTTAAAATAGAGTATGCGTTGATTTCAATATACACATATTGTTTTTCAGTAGCTGCAACAATTGGCGTTGCTTGTTCTTGACGAGTCTCTTGTTGTTCGCTCACTTTGATATCTGGATTGGTAGTAGTGATTTCAATTTCCTCATCGTTGATGATTGATTCGACCACCTTATCTCTATTTTTTATTTCTTTTTCTATTGTGTTTGCATCAATGTATAAATCACCATAATTGGCCATTAATAATAATGTATCATTATTAAAATTTTGTACTTGTACATCGCTTAATTCTTTAGTTTCACTCGTTAGCACTGTACTTTTCCCACTAACAATTTTTTCTTTTTTATATTCTACTTCCCCTTTTAATACAGATAAGTTAGTAGAGCCATCTTGTATTTGGATAAAAGCGGTTGCCTGAGTTAAATTAAGCGTTTCGCCATGCACGACTAGTTGCAAAGAATCCTGTTTTTGCATATCTACAAAAATAGTTCCATCCTCTAATAATAGAGTGAGTATTCCTTCTTGCATTTCTAATGAGAAGCTTGTTTTTTGCATTGTAACGATAGAAGAATCAAGATAGGAAAAAGATATTTCACTTCCAACTTGTGTTGTGACTATATCTTTTTCACTAAGAGTCATTCCTTTTTCCAAGCGTATAGCAACATGATTTCTTTGTACACTAGCAACTCCTTTAGTACTCTCAACTTGTAAAATCTCATCACTTACCTGAGTCACAAACCAACCCTTTACATTACCTATAAATAATATACTAATAGAAAAGATCAAGCCAATCGCAAACAGCATCCATCCAGTCGCTATTTTATTTTTCTTATTCATCTTTTTTTCCTTTCAACATGATGCTTCCAATGATTAAACCACCTACTGCAATAATCGCAATCATATATAAATACACAGTGTTGCTAGGTTGAGGATCGGCTTGGTCAATAAACTCATTCCATGATTTAGTTGTTCCAATAAATGCATATGCCGAGAATGAACTAGCTTCTAATATTACTTTTCCGCCATCTACTGTACAAGGGATGTATTCAATCCCTTCTTCGCCAAAATGAATTGCGACAATTGTTTGATAACTTTCCACATTTTCTAAATTAGAAGCATCCATTTCTATTTGAACCGGTTCGTCAAAATTATGTTTTTTATTAATTAAGATATTATCTAATGATAAATCCACTACATACAATAATGTCGCATCTTCCATCATATGTGCAATTTCATCAAGTTGCGCTTTGGTAAGTTCCACTACTTTGGCTTGTAGCTTCACATACCATTCTACATTAGAAACACCTACTCCTACTTCTGTGTTCGTTTGATTATATTTGGCTACTGCTTCTTTAAATGCATCTAAATCTATCAATTTGCTTAAGGCTTCGTATTCTTCATCACTTAATTGTTGTATCTCAATTAATAATGTTGTTAATTCTTCAATTGCCCCTGCATCTAAGTTATGTAAATCAATAGCACTAAAAGATTCTGTAAATTGAGTATGACTTATTGTTTCTTCCTGCTCTTCTTTTTCAGTTTGCGCTTCATCAGTAGGAAGAATAACTTGTGGTGACTCTGGTTCCACTGTATGGAGTAAGGAATCTAACAGCTGTTTAGATAACAGTAATACATGATAATTCGTAACATATGCTCTTTGTTCTATTGATAACACTTCATAAGCTAATAAAGCATCATTAATTAATTGCGCTTTACTTGCATTAACCGCGCCAATCGCATAAATTTTATCGACTACAAATTGCGCTCTATGTTGATCATATAGTTTTTTGTACGCAGCCTGTGCTTGTTGCAATGTGTTTAAATTAGTTACATACGCTTTGGCTTCTTCACTTAATTTTTCATAATTATATACTACTTGATGTAATGCATATTCACTATCTAACGTAATGTTCGGTAAGGCAATAATTTGATTCACTACATCTTGTGCTTGTCTTAAATTATCTTCATTAGCAATTAAAGCATCTTGTAAATCTAATAATTTTTTCGCATTACTAATTTTCGCTCTTTGCTCATAACTCAATGCTTCAAAACGAGCAATCACATCTTTTATTTCTGCTTGTGTGTCTAAAGAAAGTATGTCTAATTGTGCAATATCATCTTGAATGGCATGCATTTCTGCAATTGTATTTTCTGCTTCTTTTGCCACTTCATAGTTAGTGACTTCCGCTTTACGCTCTTGTGGTAATGTATCATATAAAGCACTAATTTCTTTTAATTGTGCTTCGCTAGCGAAAGTTACCTCTCCTAAAGCATTGATTTTATTCATAATATTTTGAATACGAACATCAATATTTTCTACATCTACTACCACTATTGCACTTTCCCCTTCATATTTAGAGGTTAGAATAATATTGACTCTTCCGTCACCAACTCCAACTACATTACCTTCATTATCTACTTTTGCAATGTTGGGATCACTGGAAGTAAAGTTAATAACCGGTTTAGTCGCCGTTGCTGGATTAATCGTATAGTTCACCTTTTTTATTTCATTATTCACTAGTTGTATAGAATTTTGTGCAACATGAATCGATTGAATCAATTCTACATTTCCTAATGTAACAGTAATGTTACGAATTTTGTCATCAAAGTGTGAAACTGTTGTAAAGTATGGAAACTGAGGATGTGAACGATAAGATTGTACTAACACAGCAGATTCAATTGCAAATACAGTATCCATTGGTTCTGCAATGGTGAATATAAACTGATTTGCATCTTCATATGCCGTATCAATCTCTATCGATTCATACCCTTCTAAATCCGTTTTTATCTCCCATTTCCAAGTCGGATTAATACCTGAATTTTCAGGTATTTTTAAATTAGGGAATGTGATCGTTACCTTTGTTTGCTCATCTATTTGCATTTGCGTCATTGTATAGATAAATGAAACAGCATCATTATAATTAAAAATAGCCGCATTTAAATTCTTCGTCATCGTATAAGAATCCATATATAAAGTTTCTTCATCCGCATACATTTTTTCTGCTTTTTTTAATACTTCTTGTAATGTTAGCCAACTTGCTTGTGCAGACTCTGCTTCATTATGTATCACCAATTTAGCCTCTTCTATTTTTTCCAATAAGCCTGCTTTTTCTTCTACTGTAGCAGGTAGTTCAGCAAATACCTGTACTTTACAAGAAGCAGATGCATCATTGTGTGCGATTGCACTTTTTACTGTAATCGTCACATAACCAGTTTGTAACGCTTGGATTTTTCCATTTTGATCGACTGTTGCAATACTAGGGTTTGAACTTTCCCAAATTACATCGCGTTGTGTTGTTTCTATTGGTGCAAAACTAGCCACTAATGATTCATCACTTGTTTTTTCTTCGATACTTAATTCTTTTTTATTTAAACTAATACTAGTTAGTTCATGTTCTTGATACGCAGCTACATCAATTGTAAAACTTGGCAACTGGCTATAAAATGCCTGGTGCTGATCAGACATACTTCCTCCACCTGCATACGCATTATTAAATTTAGCTTTGTGTGCATCTGCTGCTTCTCCCCACCAATTCATTTCAATTGTTCCCTCATCAAATGTATAGGATCCAGCTTCATCAAAAGTTAAAGAAATCGTATTATTGGTTGCTAAATCCCATTGTCCAGAGCGCCCATAGTATAACTCATTATTCATCTTATATTGAACTGCTGATGCTTTACTTGTCCCCCCCCACTTATCCGTGTAACAGGGGTTATATATCCCTGCTAATTTAGGAATCGGCACACTAATACCAGTAAAACTAATTGCCACTTCATCCCCCTCTTGAATAGGTGCATTAGGGCGGCTTACATTACTTACATTAATTGTAATATAACGAGCATCCACAATATAATATTTGGTGATGCTTTTATTGTCATAAGTGGCACTAATACCAATAATATTAGCTCTATTTTCTAATTGGGCTGTATAAGTAGATTGATTCCCTATTAATGTCTCTCCATTACAAGTCACACTTGTAACTTCACCTTTGGTGACATTTGCATCAAAGGTGAAAGATGTGGTTTCACTATTTGTATAATAAATTGTATCATATGTTGTTAGTGTGTCTAATGTATTAGAAGTGATCACCACATCTGCCAATTGATTATTCACTTCTACTACCATATACGCAGTGTTCACTGAAGAAGAGGCACCAAACGTTTCAAAAGCACCTTCCATAGTTGTTTCATCATACGTGACTTCAATAATAGAAATTCCTTCTTTTTTAGCAGTCACTACAGCCTTTTGGTCAGGATCATTAGCTACCTTTTCTACTATAACACTATCTCCAGAAATCACACGATAATTCATATTGGGTACGACTAATCCTGTATTATAGATGAAATCATCTACTAATTCTGGAATTCTTCTTGAAAAGATGGTATACGTATCTCCTACTTGCATTTGTTCAAAGTCGCTATTTAACCATAAATCATTTTCCCAATCGGATGGAACAGCAATTGCCGTTTCTTGAGCAACAACTCCCTCACTTGTAAAAGCGATTGGTAGTAGTGTAAGCATAATTAGTAAACTTAATATACCCGTATATATTTTTTTCATTTTTTTACCTAGACATGCATAACACGCCCTTTTCCTTTTCCTTTATTTCGATATAGCATTTTATCGAATAATATCTCATTTTTTATCTGTATCATCATTGGCAACAACAACAAAATTGCATACGTGCTATAAAACACATAACTACCTATTGTCACTGGATCAATAATAATCATTGGGTTGTATAGTGCAACCATTTGACCTAATAAATATGCCACTAGTTGAATGGCGAGTAAAGTCATAACATAGACTACAAAGAAGCGATCTCGATTATCAAATCGATATTGGCTAAAGTGTGTTCTATTTTTTAAGGAATATCCTCTAGCAATCATACTTTTAGATGCATCCATACAATCATCTAAAAACCAAACAACAACAATGGAGCAAACTCTTTTAGCGTTCCCTATTCGCTTTAAAAGGCGACCCTGATGGATGCCTTTACCAATTGCTTTTTGTGCTTGTAATGTTTTTTTAGTTGTATATGCTATTTTAGTAGTAAAGCGTAAAAACACCGATATAAACAGGGATAGTTTGGGTGTGAATTTACCTAGTACATACATTACTTTGTCTGCACTAAACACATCAACAAAGCAATTAAACCACATGCATATTGTGACTAATTTTATATATTGAATCAAACCCAAGACAATGGATTCCAGTGTAAAACTATTATCCACTATTGTTTGTGCGATGGGCGTTATTCCAAAGTGATGAAAGCTCACATAATATATAAAATATACACTTCCTAGTATAAGCAATATTATGTTAATACACAATCCTTTTATGCCTTTTAATGCAATGTAGTAAAGAAATGCAATTAGAAATGAAATCGTTACGTATACTGGATGATTAGCAATCGCACTCACATAAAATACAATACCAAAGAATAATAAATTAATGAGTGGATGGTATTGATCAAATTTCATCTTTAACTTTCATCATTCCGTACTTTATTTTAATGCGGTTTAGCTTATCAAACATTGGTTCAGATAAGAAATATACACATATTGCGACAGATGTAGCATGTATGAAATTAGCAATCCAGCCAGTTGCTAACAACGCTTTATACTGCGTTATATTGAATAACATACTTTGGTTCACAGTAAATAAAGCACTTAAATCAAGTAAAGGTCCCACTACTATAAATACGACTACAAATGAGAGAATCGTCAAAATCACTTTATTTACTTGCTTTTTTTGCTTACAGTAAAGGCTCCCCATAATAAAACCTGCCATTCCAAAAGCAAACATTTGCCAAGGTGTCCAAGGTCCCTGTCCACAACTGATATTACTCATAAAGGCACTCACTGCCCCACAAATAAACCCTGCATTAGGCCCAAAACTTACTGCAGTTATAATGACAAAGCCAACTAAGAATGAAACAAAAGGAATGACTTGAAAGACAACTCTTCCTGCTGTTGCAATGGCACATAAGACTGCTAAAACAATAATTTCTCTAGCTTGTATTTGTTTTTTTTCAAACGCTAGAAAGAAAGCAAATAATGCAAATAAAATCAAAACACTACTTGTTAAATAAAAATTTATTTTCAGACTTTGGAATACAATTAAAATGAGTAAACCGACTACACTAAATCCTATTGTATATATTAAATTTTGTTCTCTTGACATAATGTAATCACATCCTCATTTCTCACTGCATTTTCAAATATATGACGACTCATTCGATTCGCACTACTTGTATAAAAACTATTTGATGAAAAAAATTGGTTAGTTTGTCCACTACTTATAATATCACCATCAAAGAACATCGATACTCGATCAGCATATCTTGCACAAAACTCAATATCATGACTCACCATGATAATAGTGACTCCCTTTTCTTTTAGTTTATTCAAAATATTTGCTAATTGTATTTTAAAGAAGTTATCAATTCCTTTAGTAGGTTCATCTAGTAATAAGATTTTTGGATTAGTTAATAATACTTTAGCTAATCCTACTCTTTGTGCTTCCCCTCCAGATAGATCATAAGGATGCTTATCAAATAGATCCTCAATTTCACAAAGTGTCGCTATCTGCATAACTTTATGAATATCTGTGTGATGTACTAATACCTCTATTAATTCTTCACGTACTGTTTTTTTCACGAATAAACTCAATGGATTTTGAGGTAACATTGAAATGTTAGATTGAAATAATTCTTGGTTCTTTATCTTATTTAATGGTCTGCCATCAATCATAATCTTTCCCCGATAAATCGGATTGATTTTGCAAAGTGCTTGCAATAAAGTTGATTTGCCAACCCCATTACCACCAACAATGGCATAAAACTCTTCTTTTTCTACATGCATAGATAATCCTTTTAATATATCTTTCCCATTTTTTTCATAACGAAACCATGCTTCCTTAATATGAATAGCATACTCTTTGTTCGATTGTTCTGGAATAGGAATTGTTATTTTTTTGTATTTTAGCTCTTGTGTTCCACAGTGCACAGATAACCAGTTCCTACCTTCTCTTACAGTTAGAGGAAGCTCTTCTTGTTCTCCCATTTCATAAGCAATTTGAGTAGGTGAAGGCAGTGCATGATACATCATATTTTGTGTCATACACAAATGTTTCGCCACCTCTTTTGGTGCTCCTTTCACAATGGTTTGACCAGCTTCTAAAACCACTACTTGATCAACTACATGAAAGATGTCTTCCAATCGGTGTTCACTAATAATAATAGTGGTTCCTAATTCCACATTTATTTTCTTCAATGTATTTAAAAAATCGTTTGCGGCAATCGGATCTAATTGTGAGGTTGGTTCATCTAATATTAAGACACTTGGTTGCATTGCCATGATAGACGCTAAGTTTAATAATTGTTTTTGACCACCACTCAATTCATTCACCTTCTTTTGAAATAAATCTTGGATACCAAAATAACTTGCAATTTCTGCTACTCGTGCTCGAATCACTTGCTGTGTAACACCTAAGTTTTCTAAACCAAAGGCTAATTCATGCCACACTTTATCGGTTACAATTTGATTGTCTGGATTTTGCATGACATACCCAATCTGACTACTTTGCTCATACAAAGTTAAGTTCTCTATTTTTTTAGAATTAAAATGAATGATTCCCGTCGTTTTTCCAAAAGGTGTTAGCGGAGGTTTTAAATGCTTTAGTAGCGTGCTTTTTCCACTACCACTCTTTCCACAAATTAATACATAATCTCCTTTATTCACAGTAAAATTTATATTACTTAATACTTTTTGCTCCATATTTGGATACGCAAAGCTTAAATTTTCAATCTTGAAATGTTCCATACTATTTCCTCCCAAATTATAATAAACAACGGTAAAGTTGCATATAATGTATAAGCACTATAACTACAATACATGATAAAGCCAGTTTGTGCCTGTAGCAACAACCCTATACAAACCAACAACAATACGATGATTAGTAATCCTAGTTTCTTATCTTCTAGATTCATTCTCGTATTTTTAAAGTATGTTCTTTTTTTTGAACCCCATCCACGACCCTTCATACTATCCGCTTGTATTAATGCGTCTTCAAAGGCTATTGATGTGAGTGAACTCATCATCAAAGCTCCCTCTTTTATTTTATAAAATCGCTTTGTTGCACTCTGCTTTCCGATTCCCAATCGAGCTTGTAATATCATCTTATATTTATATATATAATTAGGAATCAGTCGATTAATCATTGTTATCAGTAATGAAAAAATAGGTAATATTTTGCCAAATACAAACATAACCTTATCACTACTTATACACTCTTGATAATTCACACACCAACAAATAACACTTAGTAATAACCCTGCATTTACAAACGCAAAACTCATGTTTTGCATAGTGTACGCATCTTGGATGATTTGATGAAGGGAGTGAAAGTGTAACACACTAAACAGTGGGGAAAGAAGTGTGAAAGTAATGAATAAAATCATAAATGATAATAAAATTGATACGATTCTTTTGGGCTTTATAATTAATAATAAACTAAATCCAGCAATAAAGGATATAGATATATATATGGGATTGCGAATAAACATACTCAGTCCAATCATGCCAAAGAAATACATCACTAGCACATAAGCACTATATTTTTTAAATCCTTGTTCCATTCATTAATCACTCCTTTTCAAAAAAATAAGATTATTTTACAATGAAAATAACCTTTGTTTAACACAAACAATTTATCGTCGTAAATTGGTTTAAACAAATCTGGCATTCTGACTTAAAACGAACGTTTTTTACAGTGGCGCGACCGCACAGGATTTACACCTGTTTCCCCATATATGATTTGCTTTATTCACTTGTGGCTTCATTATACGTTCATTCTAGTAAAGGGTCAACGCCATTTAATCATTTAATCATATAAAGAACCTCATTTAAGGCAAAATTCCAATTACACTTAAACATAAAGAAAGAGTGAACCCACCGTTCACTCTTATCTTTCTACTATGCTAATATCTTAATTTCCATACTGCTATACATTCTGATAAACTATTTGAAGTGACTTATTCATGCTTACCACTTCCTCAAAATTCTATGCTCGAAGATGTACTCTTCCTACATTGGTTCCTGTCTTCCCTTCATAAACGAATACCATTTCATACACAAATCGATACTAAATGCTATTCCATTTGGATGAGTTTAAGCATCAAAATAGAGAACTGTGATCAATATAATAACATAAGTGCTATCTACTAAAACAGAGCATATTCCCGTTAGCATCTTTATATCGCATCAAAGTAGCAACTACATTGAGTTAACTCATTTTTCCACATACACTTCTAATATAACAAAGTTAACGATGATATACATTCTTTTCATGATCATAATTACTACAATTCTAAAAGTATGAATACAAATATTCCCCAACATTTGATTGAAAAGTTTATTAGAATAACTAGATCTTCCTTTATTCCAAATTGTATTATTTCTTTGTTATACATTGTCTGCTTATACCATACCTAACACACTCTATTCAATAAAATCAATACTTGTTTAGAACCAATGAGAATCGTTTATTCCATTGTTAAATACATTAAATTCTAACACCTCTTTCATTACATAAGCTATTTATCCATGGCTAGTTACATATAACAAACAGGCGTATAGGAATAATAAATTGTAATTACAGGGCAATCAATAGAATAAACGCTAGCATTATACAAATTTGTATAACACTGTTTTAACAGATTCATAAAACCAATCGATATACTGATTAGTAAAATAGCAAATCTGTTAGCAATCGCTATTTTATATCTATTACTTAATCACAGGAAAAAGCTTCCTTTCTAATTGCGAAGATTATTAGGATTAAGGTAATATTTAAATGAATGATATTCCATTCTTCTATAGTGTTATTGCTTAGGGACAATTAAAACACTTACTACAGGTAAGTTTACTAGTCTATTCTAATCTAATCTACAAAGGGCAAATTTTCGTCAGTTTAAAATTTGGTGATATTTAAAATTTTAAATACCGTTATTTGTCACCTTCATGATAACACTTAATTATAATTTGTACAACTTTTATTTATTTTTATTTGACAATGAAAAAAATAAATGATAAAATACCATTTTTTTTGATTTATTTATAAAAGAATAATTTTTTGTTTTTTTAATGTGATTTATGTTTAAAACAGTAAACCGCATGGTTATTCATGACTCCTATTGCTTCTAAATAAGAAAAAGTTGTGACACTTCCTAAAAACGAAAACCCTCTTTTCTTAAGATCTTTGCTCACTGCATCAGAAAGTTCATTGGTAGTCATTGTACCATCAAAGGGAAAGCTAACTTGTACCCCATTAGTAAAAGAATAAATATAACGATCGAATGTACCAAACTCTTTTTGAACTAGTAGAAAAGCTTTTGCGTTTTTTATCGTTGCTTTAATTTTTGCCTTATTTTTAACAATCCCATCATTTTGCATAAGTTCATCTATCTTATCTTCCGTATATTGAGCAATAATGGAAGCATCAAATTGATCGAATGCTTGTTTAAATGCCTCTCTTTTTCGTAATATAAGTAACCAAGATAATCCACAATGAAAAGATTCTAACACCAGCATTTCAAATAAATAGGTATCATCGTGACTCTCTACTCCCCATTCTTCATCATGGTATTGTTGGTATAGCCCAGATTTGTCTAAGTTTGGCCATTCACATCTTTTCATACCGTTACCTCTAATTTCATCATAATATGTGGCACTCCTTCATCATAGTGAATCGTACCAAAAATACAATATCCATTTTTTTCATAAAAAGTTTTTGCTTGTAGTTGAGCTGATAATACGATATTGTAAATTCCTAGTTCTATCGCTTTTTCTTTGGCTGCTAATAAAATGTACTTTCCAATACCTTTTGAACGGTAATCTTTTAAAATGCAAATTCTACCACAATGAAAAGTGTCTTCCTCCTTCTCTTTGTATAATCGACAAGTTGCAACACAAATATCGTTTATACTAATGTTTAAATGATGTGCATAAGCATCTATTGCATCAAATTCTAACTCTTTACTAAACCCTTGTTCCTTTACAAACACTTCTTTTCTTACATAGAAACACGGTTGAGCATCCTTTTTTTCTACCCATTTTATGTTCATATTTACCCCTCTTTTATTTACGTATTATAACATGAAATAAAAAAAGACTCTAGATAGAGCCTAAATATCGCGATTATATAATAAGACAACATGTTTTTTTTGTTTGGTTAGTAAATAGATGAAACACATATTCACCAAGGCTGCTCCTAATACTATATATGGTAGATAGATAAATTCTCCTAATAAGCCACCAATTAATCCTCCTAACACCATTCCACTTGATGTTAATACGGCAAAAATCCCATTGAATCTTCCTCTTTTTTCATTAGGAATATAACTTTGAGTAGCACTTATTCGAATATTATATGAAGTCGCACCTAACATTCCATAACCAAAGAATAATACCATCATAACCGGGAATGTTGTAAATAAGAATACAGAATCAATTACACTTACAATCGAATAAACCATAATTGCTATTTGGTATTTGCGATGGACTGGGTATTTTATTTTATATTGGAATAATCCTGCAATAATTCGACCTGCTGTTTGTGAACTCATCACTAGTGAGTAGCGAGTCGTTCCTAATCTTGGGGTCATTTCAAAGAAAGGTAAAAATAAATTCATAGCAATTCCTTGTGCAACTCCAGAGGCCACAAAATACATCGTTACTGCTAATAAACCTTTTTCACTTTTTAAATAAGTAAATCCCTCTTTAAATTGTGCTGTGAAATTAAATTTCTGGCATTCTTGATAATGTGTTTGACTTTCATCTATTTTAATTTGCGTCTCACAAATAGCCGCTACTAAAAACGAAACAGCATTGGCTAGCATTAATGGAAATAACCCTACTGCTTGATATACAACGGCTGCAACAGGCACCATAAATGTATTAGCAAGTGGGTATAATAAACTTCCAATAGAGTATGCTTTTGTATAATTTCCTTTACTAATTAAAGTGGGATAGAAACTGTCATAAGCCACATTATAAACAGAACTTAATGTTCCAATGACCACAGCTGCCCCTAAATATATCATATAGTTAAAATAATCAACATAGGCCATAATGGATGCTAATGCGAAAATCGCAAAAAAGATAAAATCAATTGTATAAATAATTTTACGTCTTGAATAACGATCAATAAAAGGCCCGGCAATCATCGGGATAATCATTGCTGGAATCATGGTAGAAGATAAAAATAAAGCATATAAGAATGGTGAATTTGTTCTTTCAAACACAATCAAACCTAAAGCAAAGTTGCACAATGCACCACCAAACATGGAAACAACACTACCGATTGTAATAATTGTGAAATTTTTAGTTCATAATTGATTCATATACTTCCCCCCTTTTTTTATGTTCAATTGTGTAAAATTTAGTGTTTTCTTTTGAACTTTAGCAACATTGTATCACACTCCCTTTATAATGGAAGAGCAAATCTATTTTGCACTAACTTTTCTAGCATACATGAGTATGACTTTTTCAAAACAAGTCACCATTGCGAACAAGTTAAATATCCCACTACTTTTTTTACAATACACTTTTATTGCTGTTCGATGTTTGCCATCTATAAATAAACAAACAGTAGTCATTGCCTCTATACCACCTGTCCACTGATATTATTACAAAATATTTCTATGCAAAGTAAAACCCAATCCTTCTAAACAAGAATGAATTGGGCAGTTTTTTTAGATTTGTTCTCCATTTAGAGTCCAAGTTTTAGCTTCAATAATCTTCACTTCAACAATATCGCCTTCTTTTACATTCTTAGCAGTGAAGTTCACTAATTTATTTTGCTCTGTATAACCACTGTATACATCATTATTCTTTTTACTTTTTCCATCGACTAATACTTTTACAGTACGACCTTGCCAAGCTAAATTTTTTGCTGATGCATGTGCATTTGTTTTTGCCATTAAACGCTGTAAACGTTCTTGTTTTTCAGGGAATGGTACATTATCATCCATTTTAGCGGCTGGTGTTCCTTCTCTTGGTGAATAGATAAAAGTGAATGCATTATCAAACTTACAGTAATCGACAATATCTAATGTACGTTGAAATTGTTCTTCACTTTCATTTGGAAATCCCACAATAATATCAGTCGAGAATGCACAATCTGGAATATTGGCTACGATATAATCATACAGTTCTTTGTATTGTTCAATCGTATATCGTCTACCCATTATTTTCAGCATATCACTATCTCCTGATTGCACTGGTAAATGTATAAAAGGCATAATGTTTTCATATTCCGCAATAACATCTACCATTTCTTTTGTAAAGTCAAAAGGATGTGATGTTGTAAAACGAAGACGAGGTACCTCTGTTTTCGCTACTGCTTCCATTAACTGAGCAAACCCATTCTCCATTCCTAAATCTTTTCCATAAGAATTTACATTTTGTCCAAGTAAGGTAACTTCTTTAAATCCTTCTTGTTTTAATACATTAATTTCTTCCAAGATATCTACAATCTCACGACTTCTTTCTTTTCCTCTTGTATAAGGTACAATACAATACGTACAAAATTTATCACATCCATACATTATATTAACCCATGCTTTATGTGTTCCAAAACGTTTAACAGGTAAGTTTTCAATAACATCACCTTCTTTTGAGAATACTTCAATCGTTCGTTCTTTATGCATCATGGTATGATAAAGTAGATCAGGTAATCGATGAATATTATGTGTCCCAAAAATTAAATCAATATGTTTATGCTTTTTTATAATAAAATCAACAACATCTTCTTCTTGTGCCATACAACCACATAAAGCAAACATTAAATTTGGATTATTTTGTTTTAACTTTTTAAGATGCCCTAATTCTCCAATCACTTTATCTTCCGCATTTTTTCGAACTGCACAAGTATTAAATAAAATTAAATCTGCTTCTTGTGGAGAATCTACTTGACTAAATTTTAGTTGTTCTAAAATACCTGCAATACTTTCTCCATCACGCTCATTCGCTTGGCACCCATAAGTACGCAAATAAAACTTACGCCCAGCTCCCATTGCTTGCATATGTTCTGGGACGCTGAATGCATTTTTTTCAATTTTCACTTTATCTTTTGTACGCTTTTGCGCTAATTTTAAATTTGGTAGATTCCAATTATTTTCTTTTTTCATAATATCCTCACTTCACGGTTAACTACTGCATTCATAAAAAAACCAAGCAGGGGGCTTGGTTTATAGTGAAATCGATTCTACAGGACATGTTCCTACACATGCTCCGCAGTCAATACACATTGCTTCATCAACGATTGCTTTTCCTTCATCGTTTAATGATAACGCTTCTACTGGACAAACTGAAGTACAAGCTCCACATCCAATACAAGTATCTAGGTTAATTGTAATCGGCATTAGTAAACCCTCCTTTACTTATATCAATTATAACATAACCTACTATACATGCAACCATAAAAACTTGATATACATGATTTTGAACACTCATTTATTACTATTGAATCACCCTCATAAACGATGCTGTCTGCAAATAGGGGTGTAATCAAAATACATTTTATTTTCCCTTATATATTGCTATATTTTTTTCGTAATATAATTTAAAACTACCATATGGTGGAACAACTTCCACTTGAAAGTTATATTCCAATATTTTTTTCACGATTTTGAAGCCGTACGCTTTGTTTCTTGAATTAAGTCAGCTAAATACTCTAGCCGTTCATTCCATCTTTGGTAATCTTTTAACTTCCAATTCCAATTTGGGCTACCAATTGTACCTGGTGTATTCAAGCGAGCACGATCGTCTAGTTTTAATATATCTTGGATTGGTAAAATAACTAACTCAGCTGAAGAGTCCATCGTATGATGGATAATTCTTTCTACTGTACTGCGGTTTGGATATTTTTTTAACTTGTTCGCTAATTTCTTTTGATCATTTCGATGTAAACATTTATACCATCCAGCAATTGTTTGATTATCGTGTGTCCCGGTATAAACAATTGTATTACTTTTTTCAGTGAAATCCTCATTTTCTTCATTAGGGTCTAAGGCAAATTGAACAATTTTCATACCACTTAAGCAATAATGATCTCGTAATTGTAGGACTTCTGGTCTTAAATCCCCTAAGTCTTCTACAACGATATGAATAGTTGGTAACCGTTTATTAATTTCATCGAATAATGCATAGCCTGGTGCTTCCACCCATTCTCCTTCCATAGCAGTTGGACAGTTAACTGGTATCTTCCAATACGTATCAAATGCACGGAAATGATCAATGCGTACAATATCATAAATCAAGTTTGAGTAGGCTAAACGAGCAATCCAAAAATCAAAGTTGTGTTCTTGTAAATAATGCCAATCATATAACGGGTTTCCCCATCTTTGTCCTGTTTCACTAAAGTAATCTGGTGGCACACCTGCTACAAAAGTAGGATACCCGCTATCATCTAACAAGAAACATGATTTATGTTCCCAAACGTCTGCTGAATCAACCCCAACATAAATAGGAATATCTCCCATAATTGCAACATTTAAATCGTTTGCATATTGTTTTAATTTCATCCATTGTGTATAAAATAAATATTGAATGAATATTTCATATTGCACTTGCGTCTCTTGTTTAGTGTTGAGCTCACTTTTATGTTGCATCCATATTTTTTGTGTAACTGGCCATTCTAACCAACATTTTAAATTGTTTTCTTTTTTAAATGTGATAAAAACAGCATAGGCATATACCCATTTTTGTTCTTCCACAAACTGTATTATCTTTCTTTGTAATACATTATCTTTTTTAGCTTTCTCAAAAGCTAAATGCAAGTATTTATTTTTAAAATTGCGTACTGATTCATAGTGTATTTCACTTGTTTTCTTAACTCGTTTACGTATCGTATTTTCATCAATATAGCCTTGTTTTACTAATTCATCAATATCGATGTATAATTCATCCCCTGCATAAGAAGAATAAGGTTGATATGGCGAATTTGCATATCCCACTGGATTTAATGGTAGAATTTGCCATACTTTTACTTTACTCTTTGCTAATGTGTCAATAAAAGTATAAGCAACTTGACCAAAGTCACCTATACCATATTGCCCAGGTAATGCGGATACGGGAGCTAGTATACCTGTTTGTCTCATTCTTTTTTCTCCTTATTTTAATTTCCAAATTTCTTTGTTGTAGCTGTGTTTTCGTTGTGTCACCTCTTATTGAAGTGTACCATAAGAAAACGTTTTCAGCAAACAATTGCAAATAAAAGATACAATTTGACGTATCTTTACTAACCTTTATAATAAAACTTCTTGATAGGCTATTTGAACTAATTCATGTTCAATCAGCCTTTTATGTCCTACTTCCCCATCAATCAATCTTTTCACTTCCTTTACGCACTCCTCTGATAGATGATAAAAATCTTGACGCACGGTATACATTTCCTCCCCTACATAACCCATTAGTGTGATGCCATCAAATCCACAAATCGGTCTAAAAATATCCATTTCTTTTAATGCATTTTTAGCACCAATAGCCATCAAGTCGGATGCACATACGATCACATCACTATTTACTCCGATACGCTGTACAATTTCTCTTGCCTTCTTTTCACTAAAGTCAGCGTGCTCAATGGTTAAGGAAAACCCTAATTCCTTTTGCAGTTTTAAAATCCCTTGGATACGAGGGTTTGTTACAAACCCGTTTTCTTTTCCTGCTAAGTATAATACCTTCTTACAATATTTTCCATCAATTGTTTTTTTAGCGACTTCATATTGGGCTTGTATATTATCAATGGAAACTGATGTTATTTTATGATCACTAAAATCCGTATCAGACGCCACGCATAAAAAGCAATTGCCTTTAATGACCTCTAATATATTAGCATCTTCTTTATTTAATCCATAGGCAATAATTCCAGTAACTCCTTCTGATCTAAAGTAACGCGTTAGTTCTTCACTACTACTTTCACTATACATGTACGAGAATACAGGCAAAACATGTAATCCTAATTTTTTAGCTTCACTTAATGCACCAAATAAATATTGCATATTAATTTCATCTATAGCTTGTTTTTCATTATTGAAATTGATCCAAATAGCAATTCGATTATAGTTTTTAGTAGATAATGCCGAAGCAATCACATTGGGTACATAGTCTAACTCTACAATTGCTGCATTGACTTTTTCCTTGGTCTGCATACTTACATTCGGATAGTTTTTTAATACTTTCGAAACAGTGGATACCGAAACTCCTGCTTTTTTTGCGACATCTATAATTCTAGTCATATACACCCTCTACTTTCTATCTTCTAAAAGTATATCAAAAATAAATAAATACACAACATTTTTATGAAAGCTGTTACATTTTTCTCGTAAAAAAAGCAATAGTTTTATTTCTATTGCTTATTGTGAATACTAAAACATTTTATGTAGGCATACTTTTAAATTGTTATGCTATTTCTTCTTCACTAAATTCGATATCAATTGCACCTTGAACACGTGGGTCTTGTTGTCTTTGTTGTTGATTACTATACGTTCTTTGATAGCCACCATTTCCACTTTGATAATAAGTCGATCGTCTCGTATTTTTACGTAACATACTAAATAAGAAAATATAAGCTATGATTCCAAAAAAGAAATTAAAGCGCATAACATTCATTAATAGGATAAATAATATAATATAAATAATACTCATTTACTTAACTCCTTTTATTAAATTTATGTCCACATTTTGGACAGGTAATTGTAATCTTTCCTCGTCCTTTAGGCACTCTTACATTCTGTCCACATTTTGGACAAATAAAGTATTTGTGATTAGGATCTTGTTTTGCTTTATTGGCTAAGTTTTTACGCTTCGTAATAGGTCTAATTAATTTAAGAAACGCTTCATTTTCCTTTCTTCTGCGTGTAATATTTTTAGATAGTAATCGATACATCTGAAAAATTAATACAGCCCATACAAGAATACTTACTATCTCATTTCCTAAAATGAATATATTTAATAGTAAAATCACAATCGCTACAATTTGTAAACATCTATTAAGTGCATCGCCTCCATACATTATATATCTTCCATACATGAATCGGATTAATGCATTTTTAATTTTATTCATTATTTTCCACCTCTTTATAATAATTTTATTATAGCGATTCTATTTACTTTGTAAAGTAGAACTATTCATTCACATCATTTAACATGCTTTATACAGTTATTGTTTACGTAAATGCCTGTGTTCTCTTTCCCTTATTATTATTTTTATGGTAAAATAGTATACATTATACTAAAGGAGGAATAATATGCGTACAAAATTAGCAGATCGTATCTTACCTAACTATAAACAAGGTGAAGAAATTTTTAACTCTGTTTCTCACATCGTCGGTGCTGGTATCAGTGTTGTGGTATTAATTACTTGTGTTGTTATTGCAGCCATGCATGGCAGCATTGCAGGTGTGATTACATCTATTATATATGGATTAAGTAGTATCTTATTATATACCATGTCAAGTATTTATCATGGACTACCAAAAAGTACAGCAAAGAAAGTGATGCAAATCTTAGATCACTGCGCTATTTACTTTTTAATTGCTGGTACTTATACACCAATTGTCGTTGTAAAGATTATCCCCGTTTATCCCACTCTTGGTTGGGGGTTATTAGCTTTAGAATGGGGATTAGCCATTGTTGCAATCATTTTCACTGCTATTGATGTTAAAAAATATCAGATTTTCTCTATGCTTTGTAATTTAGTAATGGGATGGGCAATTATTGTCTATGCCAATGTATTACTTGAAGTTGTTGGCATACATGGGTTTATTTTAATCCTAGGGGGTGGAATCTTCTACACAATAGGTGCCATTCTTTATGCCATCGGTCACAAACAAACATATATGCACTGCGTATTTCATATTTTTGTTTTATTAGGCAGTATTACCCATGCATTTGCCATTATATTTTATGTCTTATAAACACTTCACTGCTGAAGTGTTTTTTATTTATTTGTTTAAAAAAAAGAGGCGCTGCCTCTTTTAAATTTATTTAATATTCGCTAATTTCAATACATTAGGAATTAACATTCCCCCAACGGCATTCCCTAAACTCGCTACTAACAAAGCAACAAATGCTTCTACACTCCAAACTTGTGCTAAGGTAAAGTAGAAGATATTAGCAATGCTATGCTCAAATCCTAATAATAAGAAAGTCATAACAACTAAGAATAATCCAATATATCCTCCTGTGCTATTTGCAGTATGTTGTGTTCTTTTATATGTTTCAGCAGCAATATACATCATAATTCCGCAGAACATCGCTAAAATAAACACACTTACATATCCATCAGCTATTTTAATTTCTGCATAATGTTTTACATTCACAACCATATTTGTTGTTTCCACTAAACGTGTCGCTAAAATAGCATACGCTCCTACAAATGCTCCTGCAAAGTTACCACACCAAATAATAATAATTTTCTTTACTGTTACTGTCTTATCAGTAAATAAATAGCCAACTTTACCTGTAAATAAACTAAAATCCAATGTGTAAATAGTAAACAATCCAATTGTAAATAAAATAGCTCCTAACGTATGGTTTTCTAAACATAAATAGGCACTAGCTCCTACGACAATAATTAATCCAGCTAAAATTGCTGTTAAAAATGTGGGCACATATTTTTTAATCATAATCATTTCCTTCTTTCTAAAATTTAACTTTTTGATTATAGCACATGCTTTTTCTTTTTAAAAGAAAATTTCATAAATATCGCATAAAGCAATCTTTGTTTGGACAATTTGAATTTGCTTTTCATATAATAAGTCTATTTTGGCAACCAGCCCTTGCATTTCTACATAATCATCTTGATCAAAATATACGATTTTGACCATTTGCCCTTTTTGTAAATTATGAATTTTCTCATTTAATTCTTGTAAGTGTCCTTCCATCAATATTTTTCTAGTAACCCTGACACGCTCTTTTTCTTTCAATTTTTCTCGGAATCCTTTTAATGCATCAAACGCCAAAAATTGACTCGCTCTTTGTTTATTTAGCATTGTGTCCTCCAATTAGTTTATTTCTTTGTCTAGCTGTTGCTTTTTCTTGCACATTCATACCTTTTAAAATTGCATTTTTTCCATACTTATCTTTAATTAATAGAATGGTTTCTTGTAGTTGTTTCTCTTTTTCTAATTGTTCATGGTCGCTAAATAAATCAAAAGTAGCTAACTTTTCATCTAGAATATGCCCAAAAGAAATGGCAATACTACGTATATAATGTACTTTCGATGTGGTTTCTTCATAAAGTTGTATTAACTCTTTTTTCAAATACGCATACGAATTTGTTTTATGTTGTAATGTTTTGCTTTTTCCACTGCTTTTATGACTCTCTTTAGAATACCTTACCCGAATACTTATTTTATCGCATACTACTTTATGTTTCACTAACTGTAAGACATTACTTTCAATCATTTCTTTCACTACAATATAAGCTTCTTCGTATGTATAGTCTTCAAATAAGATTTGACTATTACTAATTGATTGCTGACTCGTTTGATAACGCTTTATATCATGCATGGTTGTTTCTTCTTTTCCCCATGCATGATCTATTAAATACTGACCTTTCACTCCGAATTCTTTAATTAATACAGAGGGAGGGCACATTGTTATATCATGCATGGTTTGAATACTATAAGCATACAATCTTTTTTGTATCTTTGAACCGATTTGCCAAAAGTCAGTTAACGGCGTATGGTGCCATAATTGTTTTCGGTATAACGTTTCACTTAAATAAGCCATTTGATTACTGCTATGCTTTGCCAATATATCTAAAGCCACTTTAGCTAAATATAAATTATCACCAATTCCTATACTCACATACAAATGCAAAGTATTTCTAATGTCATCCATAATCATTTGCCCTATTTCAACAGCATTTTTCTCATATAATGTCAGATAACTAGTAATGTCTAAAAAAGCTTCATCAATGGAATACATGTAAATATCTTCTTTCGCAATGTATTTTAAATAAATAGCATACACTTGCGCTGCATAGTCTATATAGAGACTCATACGCGGTTTAGCGATAAGATAATCAATTCCCTTTGGAATTTCATACAAACGACATCGATTGCGTACACCTTGTTGTTTTAATTTAGTAGAAATAGCTAATGTTATGGCTCCAGGTCCTCTTGTTTTATCTGCCACAACTAATGCCACTTGAAAAGGATCTAATCCTCTTTCTACACATTCTACGGAGGCGTAAAATGTTTTTAAATCAATACACAAATATGTTTTATTCATATGCCACCACCTCTTTTATTAGTATATAAAATATTCTTACAACATACATGTGATAATAAAAAGAACGTTACTGTACGTTCTTAACTAAATCAGATAAAGTTTGCATAAATATTTCATTTTGCTTACGATCACGTTTTTGTAACCCTTTCGTGCGCATTCCTTTTTTTCGTGCTTTAGCATGTTCATGACGGCTCATTAATAAAGCATTGATATTTTCCTGAGTATATAAGAAACCATCTTGATTGATTACATACGCTTGTTTTGCCAAACACATACTAGCTAATCCATAATCTTGTGTAACGATAATATCCTGTTTTTTTATTCGGTTGACTAAGGCAAAATCAGCACTGTCTTTCCCTTTGCCTACGACATATAATTCTACATCATATTGATACATATGATTTGTATCGCACACAATGCAACACTCTAAATGATGTTGTTTAGCGATTTGGATACTTTCATAAACAACTGGACACCCATCCCCATCAATCCACAGTTTCATCATCTGCATCCTGACTCAAGCATCTTGTATATAAACAATCAATTCCCTTTGCGCCAAATGGGGCAGTTATTAAAATCGATAGTACTGCTACACTTAATACTAATTCCCCACACGCTAATCCCATTGTTAATGGAATAGAACCAATGGCTGCTTGTACTGTTGCTTTAGGCGTGTAAGCAACCATACAAAATAAGCGTTCCTTTTTAATGAATGGCGTTTTTAATAAGCTTAACCAAACTCCAAACATTCTAGCTAGCAAACCAATTAATACAATAGCAATTGTCCCTATCCCTGCATTGATCATGTAAGCTGTGTTCACTGTCGCTCCAACTAAAACAAATAGCATGACTTCAGCAGCCACCCATAATTTATTGTATTTAATGGATAAGCGTATTGCTAAGGCAGGATATTCATGTTTTATAGTAACTCCCATGCTCATTATAGATAACAAAGCAGAGATTGATACAATAGAAGATACTTGCTGTTCAAATTCTAGTAATAAGAAAGAAACACTGATGATGATTAACAATTTAATGGAATCGCGTACTTGTACTTTTTTGAATAAGTTGGTGAAAAATTTCCCTACTAGTATTCCCAATCCAATTCCTAAAATAATAGAAATGGGTATTTGAAGAAAACTAATTGTAGATATACTACTTCCCACTGCTAAGGCAGTAAAAGCTGTAAATAAGACAATCACATATACATCGTCTACTGATGCCCCTGCTACAATTAATTGAGGAATTCCCTTTTTTGTTCCCCTTTTATTTTCAATTAGTGTGATCATCCTAGGGACTACTACAGCAGGTGAAACAGCTGCTAATACACTTCCCATAAGAGCTGCTTCTAAAATAGTAACTCCAAATAAAATAGGAGCGATTAAAACAATGGCAACTATTTCAATTGTAGCAGGTAAAAAACTCATAAACAAAGCAGGTCTCCCTACTTTTTTTAAATCGCTTATATTTAATGCTAATCCTGCTCTTGTTAGAATTATCACTAAAGCAATTTGGCGAATTTCTGCTGAAATGGATAAAAGTTTATCATCTAATAAATGAAGTGCATAAGGGCTTAATATCATTCCTGTTATAATCATTCCAATTAAGCTAGGCAGCTTAATTTTATTAAATAAACCGCCTAATAGAATGCCGATTAAAAAGATAAGTGCAATACTTGTTAACATGTTAATCCTCCATTAAAAAAACTAAGTATGACGCAAGGTTATCTTACTTAGTTTTTTCGTGTTCATACAGTTGAAGTATACGCTTATCAACAATTATTGTCAATGAAGGACTACTTGGCTGCTAATGTTTGTTCAATCATTTGTTGCATGATTTCTAAAGGAAGCCCACCCGGTATATAACCATATATGTAACCATTCTTATCAATCATAAAAGTGGTTGGATAAGAACTTACTCCATACTGAGCAGCTATACTCCCCGTTGGATCAAGTAAGGTTGGGTAGGTATACCCATGTTCTTGCATATAAGTTATTACCTCATCACTACTTCCTTCACGAGTCATGGGATTTTCATCATTAGGAGAGGCCACGCCTAAGATAATTACATCTTGTTCATTCCCACCATATTGTTCATATACAGTTTGAATATAAGGCATTTCTGCTTGGCAAGGAGGGCACCATGTCGCCCAGAAATTGAAAAATATGACTTTACCTTTATACTGTTCTAAAGTATGTAAGTTGCCAAATTGATCATACAAACTAAAGCCAATTGCAGGCACAACATTATTGGTTATATCTGCCTGAGTTTGTGCATCTTCTACTTCTGCTCTCTCTTCTTTAGAAGTTACCTCTTCTGTTTGCTGTTCACTTGGTGTGTTTATACCTAGTGAAGCAAAATATTGACTCACTTGATTCATTGTCCCACTAACCATTAATAACCCTATTACTATCATGATTACGGCTCCTATTTTAACTGTATAGCGTACAACCTTTTGATTATGTTTAAAAAATCGTAAACTCTGTGTAGTAAATACTCCGACTATTAAAAATGGTAGAGTAAATCCAATTGTGTATACAAGCATTAATAAGATACCTTGTCCCATCGTTTGTGTGTTCGCTACCAGAATTAACACAGTGGATAAGGCTGGTCCAACACATGGTGTCCAAGCAAAACTAAATGTGAATCCCATCAATAAAGCTACGAATGGACTCATTGAGTGGACATTAATTTTAATTGGCAATTTGTATTCTCTTCCTTTATTCGGCAAAGATATGATTCCCATTTGAATCAAACCGAATAAGATAATAATGGCTCCTCCTATACGAGAAAACCAAATTTGATTTTGTGTAATAAATCGACTAAAACTAGAAAAACCTAATCCCAATATAAAGAAAGCAAAACTGATACCTACAATAAAGAATAGGGTATTCATCAATACTTTCTTTTGATTGAATTTTAGATTTCCTTGCTCATCTTTACTGGCACCTCCAGATAGGTAACCTATGTATAAGGGAATAATAGGTAAAACGCAAGGCGAAAAAAAACTTAGAATCCCTTGTACAAAGACCGTTAAAGCCGAAATGGTTACATCCAAATCCAAACCCATAATAGTACCTCTTTCTATACTTCATATGTATGTAATTATCATATCATTCTACTAGGAATTAAGCAAGGTAAGTGCTTACATTTGTCTATTTCCTTTTCCTAATAGTACTTAGACGACTCGCTCCTTTATCTTATTAAAATGGTTTCTATTCGATACCTCCATTTATTTTATGTTATAACATCTATATAAAGTATAAAAAAGAGTAAAATATGCACATTTTACTCTTTTCCTTATTCTTATAATGTTTTTAATTCTTCTTCTAATTCAGAGATATAGGCTTTAATTTCTTCAATCTCTTCTTCAATATTTTTAATTCCGCGCTCTGAAATCGTTTCTCCAATTTCACGACGTAAACGAGTGATTGTACGCTTTTCTCTTTCAATCATTGCTTGTAAATCATTTTTGCGATTTAATAAACGCTGTTGGTATAATTGTGCTCTTTCTTCATTGAAGGCTTTTAATCCATTGAAATAAGAATCACTTAATGCTTTAAAAGTATCCCAATTTGCATTATCGTATTCTCTTCCTGAGAATCCAATTTTTTTCCACTCTTCACTAAAAGATTTCATTAAATCTGTATTCTCGCGACAATAATAATCAGCATCCACTACTTCTCTTACTTTTTCAATTAAAGCTTTCTTTAATTCATTATTTTGAACATATTGCTCTTCTAATCCAGCAAAGTGTTTCGCTTTGTGATCATAGAACACTTGTCTAGCACTATTAAACTGTTCCCATAATTGTTCTTCAAATTCTTTTCCAGCACTTCCCGCTGCTTTCCACTCTTTCATCAATGTATTCATTTCTGCACTGACCACTTTATAATCAGTTGAATCTTTAATTTCATTCACTCTGGCAATTAATGCTTCTTTTGTTACTTTTGCTTGTGCAAAACGTTCACGTAATTGCTCATAATGTTTAGCTTTTAAATCAAAGAATGCTTGCCTTGCTCCATTAAATTTTTCCCAAAGTGCATCATCTAAATCTCTTCCTGCACTTCTTACTTGTTTCCATGCATCCATTAAGTCATTCATTACTTTAGTAGAAGCATTCAAGTTTGTGCTTTTTAATTCTTTTTCTGCTTGTTCAATTAAAGCTAATTTAGCTAATTCATTGTCCTTTTGTTCACTTTTAATTTTTGAAAATACATGATTAACCATATCGTAGAATTCATCATTTAATTTTTCATCATATGCCGATTCCCAAGAATCGAATTGTCTCCATCTTTTTTGAAATTCTCTAGCTTGCTGTGTATCCATACTTTCATATACTGCTTTTAATTCATCTAATAGCTCTTCTCTTGTTGAAATTTCTGTTTCAAAGTATTCTTCCATATTGTTTTCCATATTTACTCCCGCCTCTTGTCAATTTACTATTTCTATTTTATAAAATTTATGTGATTTATACAACTGTTTTCATTTATTTTACTTCATCTAACAAATAAATTTATTTTCCAAAATATTATTGATTTATCTCACATCAATCTTAAATAGTATATCATACTCTATTTATTTAATCACTTTTATCGTCGACTATTATTCTTTTTATTAGTATAATTATTATATAGGAAAACAAATTAGAAAGGGGATCATATGATGAAATTAGGAGCGTTTTCAGTCAGTTTAGCAGTTGCAGACATTCATAAATCAAAAGCTTTTTATGAGAAACTAGGCTTTACGGTAAGCCATGGTGATATTCAACAAAATTGGATTATTATGAATAATGGAAATACAACAATTGGTCTATTTCAAGATATGTTTGAAGGTCATATCTTAACATTTAATCCAGGGTGGAATCAAGATGCAATACCACTTGATTCATTTGATGATATTAGAATCATACAACAACAATTAAAAGATAAACAAGTCAGTTTTATTACAGAGCCTGACCCAAACAATGAGAAAGGACCTGCTAGTTTTATAATTAGCGATCCAGATGGAAACATGATATTAGTTGATCAGCATGTATAAAAAAAGACGATAATATCGTCTTTTTTTATGCCTTCACGAGTCTATATTAAACATTCTTTTTTCCATTGTTCAAAATATGTAAGATAGGTACCAACATGGGAATCGTATCCAAATTGACTTGAAACTTCTTTTTAATACTGCTTCATTACATCATCTTCTGATATTTCACGTATAATTTTACACGGATTGCCCGCTGCGACTACATGACTTGGAATATCTTTATTAACAACACTTCCTGCCCCAATTACGACATGATCGCCAATTGTGACACCTGGAAGTATTTGAACGCCTCCCCCAATCCAAACATGATTTCCTATCGTGATTGGATAAGCATATTCTAATCCTTCATTTCTACGTTGCGTGTCAATCGGATGCCCAGCTGCATAAAATCCACAATTGGGTGCAACAAACACATTATCACCAAAACGAACTTTAGCACCATCTAAAATAACACATCCATGATTCATGAAGAAATGCTCACCAACTTCTATACGATATCCATAATCGCAATGAAAAGGACTTAATATTACAGCATCTTTCCCAACTTTTCCAAACAATTGTTGTAGCAAAACTGCTTTTTTTTCTTCGTCTAATGGATTGGTCTGATTATATACAAAACATTTTGCTTTACATTCTTTCATCTCTTTTTGTAATTGCGCATCGTAATTAGCATTATGTAATAACCCCGCTAATTGTTTTTCTTTTTCTGTCATATAAATCTCCTTACTCTATTAATAGTATACCAAAAAAAACAAGATTATGATGATAATATAAAAAGTATGAATTTTAGAATTCATACTTTTTATCGCTATTTACAAACTCTTCTTGTGCATCCAAATCCAATGAATCCTAAGCATAATAATGCTAAGAATAATTGTGTTTGACTTGTATCACCCGTTGGTGGAGTCGTTGGTTTAACCTCTTCTCCTGTGTTTGGTGTATTATTAATCGCTATTACTTTTTCATAAATCATCTCAGTTGTCACTAATTGTATTGTGGCACTACCTGCGCTTAATCCGTTTGCATACGCACCATTTATTTCCACAATGATACTTCTTGGCTATTTTACGCATTTAACATCTCTAGTTTAATACTTGATGTTTACGTTTCTTTACATAAGGATAACTCCATTTTATTGCACTTTCTACTGCTCTTCACCTGAAAAACAAATTTTATAAAATGGAGTTATAGAAAATTGTTAGTTTTAGATAACTTTATCGTTGACATATGTTGCGTAATCGTATATAGTGTAGATAGTTAGTTGAAGCTAACTGCAAAAGGAGGTACTATATGAAAATAGCCTATGCATCTAGAACAGGAAACGTGCAAGCAATTATTGATAAATTAAAAATTGATAACGCTCTTCAAATTTCTACTGGTGGTGAGACTATAGATGAAGATTTCATCTTAATTACTTACACAGATGGTTGGGGTGATACACCTGCAGAAGTCGAATCTTTTCTAGAAACAAATCCAAACAAAATTAAAGGAGTCATCGTTTCAGGTGATTTAAGTTATGGTGAGGCATATTGTGCCGCTGGTGACACAATTGCACAAGCTCATTCTATTCCTTGTTTATACAAAGTAGAAAACGATGGAACAGATGAAGATATTTCTGCAATTGCGAAATTAATTAACGAGTAATGTATGTCTGAACAAAGATATTTTGAACGTCTTATGACAAGACATTGTGCAAGCGTCTTACTCCACACAAAGCCAGCTAGTATGTTTCATGTCAATAAGAATGCTTTTTCTAATATTTCTGCATTAGTACAACAATATAATACGTTGTTGCAGAAATATTCCTTTTCAATTAAACTCTTTCAAAAAGAAAAAGATTACGTTACTATCTTTGTTTACCAAGAAGCCAGGTTGAAACGTGTATTAACCAATCCGTTAGTGTCACGCTTTATCCAAGCTAATGGGTATCCTAACTCGTTTAATGAAATATTACAGTATTTGGATTATCGTTTAACAACTTATGATCATTATCCCCATGAGATCGGTATCTTTCTAGGTTACCCTTATCATGATGTGATTGGGTTCATTAAACAAAAACCATGCTTACATTGTGGATACTGGAAAGTATACCACAACAAAGAGGCAGCTTGTCGGTTATTTCAAGAATATGATGATTGCTTTCAAAAAGCAAAACAGTTCAAAGAAATTCACACTTTATTACAACATAAAGATCAAGTTGCTTATGCATAAAAAAACAATTTCTACCTTATTTAACAAACAATAAAACAAAAAGTACAACCTACTCCACGCAAAGGTTGTACTTTTTGTATACCTATAAGTTGCATCACACTGATTGTATTTATCAATTTCATATATTTTGCTTCGTATATGAAAGTGAAAAATCAAATTATCCTTTAAATAAATTTTGAAAAAACTTTATTTTCAACAAATGCCATTTCTCCTACTGATCCAATTAGAAGGGTTATCTTTTTATCTATATTTATTGCATTTACCGTCGTATTATCTGCAAAATACGCTCTACCATGCTCTATCACTAATTGGATATTTATCCTGATAGATATATTAAAACGAGGTGCTTAGCTTAATATAGAAAGTGCAACAAATAGAATTGTTTATTTCAGCCAATCCAACCCAACCTTCTTGAACATTACAAGGATTTAAAATACTTAAAAACTTAGCACAAAGGAAAACTGTTTTCATTATTATTCCATGTGAACTTCAAAGAGTTATAGGACATATTACTTAAGTAAAATGTTTTTTTAATATATACCAATCTAATTTGGCTAGAATAAAGGCTTGCTTTCTTTATTTTTATTTTGATATAATTTTTTTGAAAATATTATATTAATGCAATAAAATATCCCTTTTCTGCATTAATATAATGAATAGGAGAATACTATGAAATTATCACTATTAAAAAAAGAATCGGCAAATGACGATTATGACACGCTTCTTTTTGCCATTGCAAAACAAGATAAAGCAGCACTAAAAGAACTATTTGAGTTGTGTCATCAATCACTCTATGGATACGCCTACTCCATTATAAAAAACTCACAAGATGCACAAGATATAGTACAAGATGTGTTTATACAAATTTACAAGAATGCACATTTATACAAGTCGAATGCAAAAGCAATGGCTTGGATTTTTACAATCACTAGAAATATAACGTACATGAAAATACGTAAACAACAGCGTGAAATCATTTTAGATGAGCGTGAAGATTTAGAAAACCAATATAAAGTAGAAGATCATGTAAAAGTAAAAAATAAAATTTTTCTTCAGCAAGCACTTTCTTCACTTGATGAACAAAGTCGCCAAATTGTTGTTTTACACGCCTTAGAAGGCTTCCTTCACAAAGAAATAGCAAGTATGCTCGATATGAAATTATCCACAGTTCTTTCAAAATACAATCGAGCCATAAAAAAATTACAAGATAAGGTAAAGGAGGATACAGTATATGAGCAAATTAATTAAAAAGAGAATAAAGGAATCATTAACAGACAACACCCCTGAAATAGATTTTAATTATATACTTCAAGAATGTCACAAAATCGATGAAGAAAGAAGCATGGGAGTTGAAAAGAAAAAGAAGTTTGCATGGCCTAAATTAATGCCAGCCATGGCAATGGCTTGTATTGCTCTTATTGCAATGATAGGATTTAACTCGGGTCGTCATCAACCGCAATTTTTAATGACTGTAGGACTTGATGTAAACCCAAGTATTACAATGGATATAAATGACATAGGTACAGTTACAAGTATATCTGCAAAAAATAGTGAAGCACAAGAAGTATTGGAAGGATTGGATTTGATAAATATGGATGCTCCAGAAGTGACAAATACAATTATTTCTTCGATGAAGGAACATGGTTATATCGTTGAAGATAGTTCTATTTTATTTAGTGTAGAAGGTATTACAACACTAAATGATAAGCAACAAGAGCTAGTAGAGCAAATCAATCAAACACTTGTTGACAATTCCAATAGTGCAGTTCTATTCCAAGTGGTAAAAGCAGATGATACACTTCAAAAACTGGCAAGTGAATATGATATAAGTATCGGTAAGACACAACTTATAAATGACTTAATTACTGCAGACCCTACTCTTACATTCGATATGCTTGCACCACTGAGTATTCAAGAATTAGCGGTTTTAACAGTCAATGGAAATCGAACTTTTAATGAGAATGTGGAAATATCAAATACCGTAAACACTTCTAAATACATTGGTGAAAGCGCAGCATTACATGCAGCAATTAGATATATTGGTATTAGTGAATCTACAATTATTGAAAAAGAGATAGATTTTGATTATGAAAATGGTAAGATGGTCTATGAAATCGAATTGGAAATATCAAAAGGTGATTACACAGTTGATATTGATGCAATAACTGGAGAATTAGTACACTCACGTTATGAAGCAAATGACGACTATGAGTTATCTGATGACATAGATGATGATAACAATATGAACGAGGATTCACAAGACGATGATGACGATGATGACGATGACGATGATGATAATGACGATTAATAAAATTAGTTCTCAATTAGGATTGACCCTAGTTGAGAATTTTTTTATTTTTTTGCAATAAAATGCAATCGTCGTGCATTAGTATAGTGAATAGGCAAGGAAACCAAAAGAATCCTACAAATAATAAACGTGCACATTTATTATTGGTCTATGATAAAGAGAAAGAAAAGGGCAATAAAATGAAAACAAATAAATTAATGAAAACAAAAATAATTGTAACACTATTAGTTATGTGTGTGGCTGCAGTAGCATTCATCGGATTACGAACTGGAAGTGCTAATGCACAATACTTAATGACAGTAGCATTAGATGTAAACCCAAGTATTACAATGGATATTAATACTGAAGGTAAAATTCTTAGTGTGAACGCAAACAATGCTGATGCAAGTATCGTATTAGAAGGATTAGAATTAGTAAATATGGATGCTAAAGATGCATCTACTCAAATTATTGAATCAATGAAAAAGCATGGATACATTCAAGAGGCAAAAAATTCCATCTTATTTACAGTAGAAGGACAAACAACATTAAATGAGCCACAGCAAGCAATCGCAGATGAAATCAATGCAGCATTAACAGAGGCATCAAATAGTGCCGTATTATATCAAGTAATTGATGCCAATGCACAAGTAGAAGAGCTTGCAAAGCTACACAATATCAGTGAAGGTAAAGTAGAATTAATTAATGAAATTTTAAAAGCAGATCAAACATTAACATTTGAAGAATTAAAAGGATTATCCATTCAAGAGTTATCAGTATTAATTGTGAATGGAACCCGTGATATAAGTGCAACAGTCAATCAAAATGGAACAATTAATACAGAAGATTATATTGGAGAACAAGTCGCAATGGAAGCGGCAATTAAACTTGCTGATATAGATGAATCAACAATTGTAAAAAAAGAAATAGACTTTGATTTAGAAAATGGAGAAATAGTATACGAAATCGAAATTGATACAACACACGGCGAATATGAAATTGACATTGATGCTAAAACAGGAGAATTAATTTACTCTGATTACGATGTCGAAAATGACGATGATGAAAATGATGATGAAAATGATGATGATGATGACGATGATGACGATGATGACGATGACGATGATGACGATGATGATCAAGATGACTAATATATAAAATACTAAAAGGTATAGCTATTCAAGTAGCTATACCTTTTTAAATCATCAACCATTACCATCCATAAATTTTCATATTCACGTGATTATTAATCACTATTACATTCTCCTGTAATAAAAGCTCTTTTTGATCATCCCAACCTGGTGCCAATCTACCATTGCTATTTACCACTCTATGACAAGGATAATCCCCATAGAATACTGATTTTGAAAGCACCTTACCTACCATTCTAGCATGTTTAGAATATCCAGCTAATTTTGCAATTTGCCCATAGCTGGCGACTTTCCCATAAGGAATTTCATCAACAATTGACAAAATCAAAAAAACAAATTCTTCATTATTTCTCATTATTATACTCCATATAGTGAATAAGCAAGATACCAATTATTAAGAAGTACTGTACAATGCAAGTATACTTCATTTTGATTGCGATGCATGTCTTCAATCAGTATAACTAATATCTGTGAAGTTTTCACCTGTTACTTTAACGATAATATTATATTATCAGTTACGATTAACTACATACTCTATAACATTAGTTTTTTTATAATAAGCTATATCCTAGGTATCGACTAACGCAGATTCACAAGCTCCCTAGTTATATTCTACTTTAGTTACCTGTAGTTTTAAATACCTAAGTTAATAAAATTATTGATGAAGTTGAATCGACTTTTATTAAACCAAATTCTTCTTATTATGCTTACTTTATTCAGTTGACTTATTTTTAAGCAACTTTAGCATTAGTATCATTATTGCCCTGCACCAAATAATTGGAAATGCATTTCCAATAATATTTTCAAAGTTATCAATGCCAATTAGATTGAATATTTATAAACTTAAACAAGTGCAGATAAATAAATCCAATCCAAGAATTACATAGGACAATTTTTTTCAGTCTATTATTCTATTCATACAACTCAAAAATTGTAACTTCGTAAGTGCTTTTGTTTTGCGTATAACATTAACTAAAGTAGTGCTATACCAGCGTTGCTCACAACTTACAAAAAAACATAGTTAGAATGCTTTATCAAACGCTATTTTTTCACTGTTATCAAACCATATTGTTCCTCGAAGTACGAAACCATTTTTCTTCAGAACATGTTGCATTTTTAAATTATCTGCATCTGTATCAATTCTAAAATAATAAATCCCTTTTTGTCTACTTATGTCCTCAACTAATTTAAAAAGTATACTAGACAAGTTTTTCCCTCTTGCATCTTTAACAAACGCCACCCGATGAATAACAACATACTTATTATTGCTTGCCCAAGTGCCGTTTAAATTCTCGTATGCTGGCTCACCCTTAAAATCAATGCACAAATATCCCAAAATATCGTCACAATCAACGATAAAGTACCCTGTTTGGTTTAATGCATCATTTTTTATACATGCATAGTCCGGATAACCGGATTGCCATTGATCTATTCCTTGTTCCTTTAAATGTTTTTTGGCATCATCAATAATACTCATTGCTATATCAACTTCATTTAATTCAATATTCCTCAATTCCACGATAATACTCCTCCTCTTAATATAAATTATTTGTACGTTCTATAAGCGGATTCAAATACATCAATTCCATAAATATCTTTAATGGATTCGCTTATATCTCGAGTAGACATCCCTCTTGCATATAAATTAATAATCTTTTGATCAACTTTGCGTTCTTTTAGTTAGACCATTACGATAGCTATTTTTATCAGTCACTTGATTATGTTTTTTTATACCCCTATGTTGATTGAATTCTGAGTCCATCATTTCTTGTAGGGTTTCTCCAAGTAGGTCTTTTAATGCATTGGTAATGTCTGTTGGCGATGTTACTCCATATTCTTCAATAATATGTTTTATAATATCATTTTTACTCATAACAAAAATCCTCCCGGCTGGTAGCATTCTATACCAATCAGGAGGTTTCCACAATCTTTGAAACAGTCTTAAAAAAATTGGACACACGGTTATGCATGCCCAATCGTTTTAAGTTTTTATTCTAAATTATACCCTATTATACTCTGTTTCTTCTCCTAGCAACTACGTATGCTCCTAAGATTGATATTATTGCTGCAGCTATCAGTCCATAAGCATTTGTATTATCTCCTGTTTCCGGCGCTGGAACTGGCTCTGGTGTTGGCACTGGATCAACTGCTGCTACAGTAAATGTGCCTCTAACCATTCCATAATCAAGATTTGCTATTTCTATAGAGTATGTTCCTACTCCTAGGTTAGCTGTGTATTCTTCTGACAGGGTTACTATTGTGCTTCCAGAAGCATATGTAACCATACCTGCCGGTACATCAACTCCATCTACCTTAGTGTTCACAATACCTTCTACATAAGGCATTGTGGCTTTAATAGTTAAAGGTTCTCCTTGTTTAATTGTTTGCCCATCTCCTGACATTATTTGTGGAATAGTCGCTAAGTATGGTACTCCATTGTTAAACTCAGGGTCTCTTGCAAAAGGTTCAAGGACTGTACTATCCCCATTATTCAACTTATTTTTAAAGGCCTCTGTCTGCATTTGCTCTAGTGTTGCTCCTGGCTTGTCTTCCAGAATATAAAAGCTTCCATTAACCCCATTTTTATTCGTGAAATTCTCGTTATTTCCAAAGCTGGATTTTGCTACGTAACCCGCGCCCCCATGTCCAAGTAAGCCTCCTACATTGGCATCAGCTGCGGATGCGCTAACAATTCCTGTGGCATAGCTGTTTGTTGATACCCCTGTATCTGCCTCTACAGTGCCATTTAATCCAACTAAGCCTCCTACAATATCGGTACCTGTAACATCCCCCGTAGCATAGCAACTTATTGGTCCAGCAGCAATCCCATTTCCTACTAGCCCTCCTACATTAATTGTACCTGTAACATCTCCTGTGGCATAGCACTCTGTTATTCTGGTCTTTACTCCATATCCTACTAGCCCTCCTACATCAGTTGTACCTGTAACAGTTCCTGTAGCATAGCACTCTGTTATTTGAGCGACTGTACCATTCCCTACTAGCCCCCCCACGTCCGAGGCATCAACACTCTCTGTTCCACTAACTTCCACTGAGGATGAAGATTTTTTAATTGTACTTTCGTCTGCTAAGCCAACTAGTCCACCTAATACGTTCTCTCCTATTAGCTTCCCAGAAACATGACAGTTATTTATTTCTCCACCACTTATTCCACCAACTAATCCTCCTAGCGTATTATCTCCCTTTACAGATACATTCAAAACTGACAAGTTTTTTAGAATTGCAGCTTTGTTATTAACTGTATCCGAGGCAACACCAAATAGACCCAAATAATCATCAGCTCCTGATGCCCCTGCATTAGGTGTGTCTCTATCAATTTTCATATTGCTTATAGAATGATTTCCCCCATCAAAAGTCCCTAGAAAAGGCATAAAAGTTCCACTACCTGCATGAACCCCTATAGGAGTCCACTCCTTGCCCGCAAGGTCTAGGTTATTTGATAGGGTTATTGTTTTACCATCAAATGTGTCTGCGGATATGCCCGTTGCAGTTCCGTTTACTATGTCTGCAAGTCCTGCCAGTTCCTCTGCTGTAGTGATCGTAAACTCAGTAGCAGCAGGGTTCTTTTCGTACCAGCTAAGATCTATTTTTCCGTCCCATGTGTCCGTCCCTGATACTGCAAAAGTTTCCTGCGGCACCATTGTTACCATTAGCATTGTTGCTATTGCTAAAGCTATGATTTTTTTCATTTAAAACTCCTCCTCTTTCTCTACTTTTTTAAAACCCCATCTTCACGTACTTATGACCAATCACTCAGAATTGGAGTTTTACCTTCGCGTGATTAATTCTGTCTCTTAATATTATTCGGTTAATCTTCTTATAAGAGCCATTACAATCCCTGCAATACTATACTAATAACCGAAATTAACCCTATTATATCTAAGAGTCAAATATCATCCACCATTTCTGGTGTATTAGTAATAGCAAAATAAATTGGTGCAAATAAATTTCTTTACATCTTTCCACCTCGTCCGAATTATACAACAAATATAAAACGAATACAATCTATGTCAGTATATTAATGTCTATTAATCTAATTTAATTTAGTTATCCATTTACTTTTTTTGGCATAATTAAGTTAGAACCTTTGGATTTCTTTCCTATCATATAAAAAATCATTATAATTAAATAGCAAATTAATATTTTCAATTATGTTATTCTCCTTTGCTCCTAGTTTTTTTTGAGAACAATAAATAATGAATCTTTTGCTTCAAACTCTGAGTAAGATAAAACCTTGTTTGAATAAATACAATCAAAACTGCGGTTAATATTTATATCTACTGCATCCAAAACCATAACTTCTATATCACTTTTCTTCTTAAAGTCATCTATAAAAATCTGAGAACTATCACTTCCAACAACATTGTAAGCTTCTGATAATGTGATTAAATCCACTCCTGTTCCCATTCCAAGTTCCAAAAGCCTTATCCACGCTAAAATGCATTTCTTTGATAAGTAATATTAGCAAATTACAAATGCAACTATTGCAAAATATGGAGATACAAAATAGCTAAATATTGCTCCTATCAAAATATAATCGACCATATCAATTAGTTATTTCTCATGTCTTTACTTATCTTGGCCTGGTTATACTTTTCACGCTCAGCCTTAGGCTAGGAGTTAAATCCGCCCATCAAAAGGCAGGTTACTATACCAATATTCATAAATAGCCCCTCCCATACCTTTCAGTCATTTAGTACATTGCGAATAATTACATCATTACCCACTGTCTGACAGTAGTTGGTGCAAATATTCCGTGCTCCTGAGCCACAGATTGATATGTCTTTTCGCCTTTCAAATAAGAATTTACAACTTGCTGTTTAAATTCTAAGATTAGAATGACTAGTCTTAAAATAGTCGTCTCCGAATTGTTTATATAACTTGCACCAACTACGCACACATTTTGCATCTACCCCATACTTTTGTCCTAATCCATAACACGAATTTTCTCCTGCTTTATATTCCTGAATTATCTTTTTTTAAATCTTCATCATATTTTTTCCTAGACATCAAAATACCCCCTATATGAAACGAACCTCGAAAGTTGGACACCCAATTTATAGGAGGTTCGTTTTTATTTGGCAAAATTAACAAGAGAACAAAAAATAGAAATATATAATTTAAGGAAGAGTGGAATAACATTATTTGACCTGACGCTTAAATATGGTATTAATCAACGTAATATTAAATATTTAGTACGTTTAATCGAATACTCCAGTGTGGATATCTTAAGGAAAGACAAGAACGTTTATTACTCACCAATATTAAAGCAGCAGGTTATTGATGAAGTATTAGTATAAAATAACTCTATTAAGTCGACAGCAATAAAGTATAGCTTATCATCTGGCTCCACTTCATTTTTAAAACTATCTTTTTTGACTAATGCATGCTTTTTAACACAAATGTAAATGTATGCATCATCTTTACCCTCATATAAGCAATCATACTTATTCGCTTGCTGTTTTTGTTTTTTTAAAATCCAACCTATTTTACTCGTAACAAAGCGTCTACCTTTTCAAGAGGGGTTCAAGATATTTTAATCATGTGCACAAATGGATTAACAGGACTTAAAAGAGCGATTTACATCTATTTACCCAATAGCTGTTCAGCCACGCTGTATAGCCCACTTAATGCGTAATTCATGTAAATACTTAGGCTATAAAGACCGTAAAATTTTTGTGAAGTTTAAAATTTGTATATAGTACGATAAGTGTTGAAATCGCACAAGTTGTAATAGAAAAATGTAAAGAGAAATAGAGTGAGATATATCCAGATGCCTTTAAACTATAGCAAGATGACTGGAACGAAGTATCTAGTATGTTCAACTGCATCCCTTATGCAAACCGGGACATGATTTATTCTAGCTTACAAATCATGACTGACAAAACCTCTATTGTACTTCATAAATATTAGTGTATAATAAAATAAAAAGGAGAATTATATGAAAAAAATTCTAAAAGCTAGTTTGTTACTAACTGCATTTATAATTGCTACTTTAATTGGTAATATTGAAGTACAAGCATCTAATAAAGTACAAGCATCTAATATTGTATCTTATGAAGATGAAAATGACTTAGTAATAACAGAATTAAATATGGGGGATATGACTTATGAACAAACATATACTAAGTCATTTACCATAACTAATAAAACATCATCTGAAGCAACAATTACAAATATTACAATTGCAGATCCAGATAAATACAACTTAGTTGGAGCCCTACCTACAAAAATACCTGCAAATGGAGAAGTAACTATCGAGGTAAAAAATGTAATAGGAATAAGTGCTTCCACTACTCCAATTACTTCTAATGTAAGATTTACTGTTGATAATGGAGTGTTAGGTGTTGAAAATATTGAATTTCCAATTACAGGAATAATAGTACCCAAAAAATTAACTAAACCAACACTTACTGGTACTTATACATTTACAGAAGATAGCTATGGTCAAGGAGTACAACAATATTTTAATTTTGATAATTATGATAACTCACTTATGAGTATGTCTGGAAATACTTGGGCTATAAATGCAGGAGATTATACTACTAAAATTTCCTTAGTTGATAAAACTAATTATACTTGGAGTGATGGAACAACAGATACACTGGAAATTCCAGTTACCGTCAACAAATTATTACTACCAACAGGTAGAACACCACATCTGCCAAGTCATGTAAGAACACAAGGAATAGGGAGAACTTTATCAGTTGTTCATCTTACAAATGACTGGGAATGGACAAATCTAAATGAATTAATAAGAGCAGGAGAAAATAATTATTCAATAACATATACTGGTGGTAATTATATTGGTTATGATAATTATGTATCAACAACTAGATATTCTATAAATGGGTTAGAAATTCACACAGTGCATGTACCAACAAACCCAAATGTTTGGACAAATCCATTTGATGATTATGAACGTTTACACGGAGAAAGTTCAAATTTTGACATATATGCTGAAAATGGTTATTACTTTACATCTATTAAAGTAAATGGTGTTGAACAAGTGGTAACTGATACGGAGAAACATTCAATAAAACTAACAAATATTACTAAAGATATTTATATTGAAACGACAACAGAAAGATATGTTGCTTCAGTTATTGAACCAACTTCAACTGCAATATACAATCCTGGAAGTAATCAAACATTAAAATATGTATTTGATCACAAGATGACATATCTTTTTGTAAATGGATCATATATAAATGGAAAATATTATACATATGAGGAAACTACGGAAATGTTTAATTTTACAATAGGAACAACCTTTGGTGTAGAAATAAAAAATGAATTTCTTAAAACATTACCAAATGGAACTTATAATTTTGAAATAGAATTAGCAACAAATTATTTAGTAGCATCATCTTTTGTAGTAGAACCTTATAAAGAACCTGTTATAACAGATATTAATAATTCAAATGTATCTAATCCAAAGACAAATGATAATATCACAATATATGTATTAACAATGACTATATCTTTAGGACTAATTATAATAAATAAAAAAAGAAATAAAGTAAATATTTAATAAATATCCACCAGCTTAGCTGGTGGTTTTACATTTTCGTCTATAAGGCTCATGTTACTAGCTGCGCTTACTACGCACATATAATCTGCCACTTGCGTTTTCTTTACTTGCTACCCTTAAAAGGCTCTTCTATATCCTGTGTTAATTGCTCGCTCATTCTATCTTCTTGTAGTTGATTTGCGATATATTCCTTTATCTTTTTTGTATTCTTTCCTATGTATCTACATAATATACGCTACACCAAAACTGTCGGTTCCTATGCTTCTATTATATTTACACCTTTCCATCGACATAATTCCCTTGGTATCGCTCCTATTTCTAATCTTTTTTCTCCATAAATTTTCACGTATCCCTTGCAACTCATTTAATTTGACTTTTAATTCATCTGTTTTTACACTCAACTCCACATCTGTTTTTATTTAGTGTTCATTTAGATAAATTGCTTGCTTAGATATCTCTAATACATTCTTCAAATCAGCTCGTATTGATGCATCTAGAACACGTTTAGGATATTTTGTTGGAAAGACCTTCAGTAAATAGCAATAGTGCAAATACAAGCCATATAACCCTTTTGCCTTTTGTCTTTTATAATCATGGTGCTTAGTATAGTACTTGTATGATGAAGTTACTTCAAGATACGGTTTCACTTCAACAAATTCATTTTGTATGCGTTCTTCAATTCGTTCAAATACATATTCTTCTCCAAACATCCGATGTATTCGAATGTTCTTTTTGTATGGAGCTTTACGAACACTTAATTTACCACCTCGATACGTCAGTTGATATTTCATGGCTCGTAATATATTTTCAAAATCTTTGTACGTATTTGCTTGTTTAATTGCCATATCAATATCTGCTTTTGTGTCTGAGTAATAGTTATTGTGTTGAACGTTCTTTTGAAGATAAGCACTATAATCAATACCAGATTTCCTACATACTTTTTCCTTTAGTACAGATAACCCGTACTCTTCACAAATCACATCGTTTGTATGTCTAAGCAATGCATATGTTTCTCGTTTATCTTGATATTTTTTACCATCTTTGAATGAAACAGAATTAATTACAAAATGATTATGAATGTTTTCAGTATTTAAGTGTGTTGATACAATCACTTCAAATCGCTCACCCCATATTTCATTTGCAAGTTTAATTCCAATCTCATGTGCAGTACTAGCATCAACTTCTCTTCCATAGAATGATTGGAAGCAATGAAATCCTTGTATCCCATCTTTTTTACTCCATTGCTCCTTAGTTATCTTCATTTCTTCAAATGCAGTTGATACACCACAGTTAATTGCCGATACATATAGTTGTTCTTCTGTTTTAAAATCAGCTTCAACATAATCTAATGCCTGATGCAAATCTATAAATTCTTCTGTCGAAGTTTTCTCTTCATCTGTTGTATAACTAATTACATGAACTAGTCTACTGGATATCTTCCATATTCCTATTGTGCCATTCATAACTCCTTTTGTGTATAAAAAAACACCAGATTTTACTCTAGTGTTAATTACAAATATTTATTTCTTTAATATTGAACATCTTATTTAGAAATACTAAAATCAATAATTATTGGAAAGTGATCACTTATTGGTTGATTCAAAAACTGATAGCTAGGGTCAACTCTATAATTAATAACTTTAAAATCATTTTCACTTGCAAAAATATAATCAATTCGAAGAAATTGAAAAAATTTATTAGAGTTATTATAGTTAACAGTACCATGTTTCATGCTACTATCTGCTAAATTTTTAACATCATCCATTTTTGATGTTACAGTAAAATACTCTGGGAAAAAACTTGGAAAATTCATATCTCCTGCTAAAAAATGTGGGTTATTATTTTCACCTACTTCTTCTAAAATTAAATTAATAGATTTAGTTCTTGCCGTACTTCCTTTATGATCTAAATGAGTATTATATATCGTGAATATCTCTCCAGTCTCTTTATCTTGCAGTGTTGCACTTGTCATTATTCGATAAGTGGATGCATCCCAGCCAATTGATACTGAACTTGGTGTTTCAGATAGCCATATAGTATTCTCTGTAATCACATTAAATTTTTCTGATAAATAGAATATTGGTGCAAACTCACCTTGGGCGATCCCATCTTCTCTTCCTACACCAACATAGTTGTATCCATCAAGTAAACTTGGTAATCCATTATCTGAATTCATCCAACCATAGTTAGCTTCTTGCAACGTTATAATATCTGCATTGTAACTTAACAACTGTGTTACCATTAATTCTTTTCTATCAGTAAATGTTATATCTGATTCGTCAGCATATTTCAAATTGTAATTTACCATTCTATAGTACTCATCTGCCTTAGGAGGAACATCTTTTATCTCCCAACTAAAGATGTATACTGCACTGATAGATAGGAGAATAATCAAAGCAATATATATTTTTTTCTTTTTGCTTATATTAATAATTACCACCTCAAACTTTCAATTATTGTGATACACATATTATATTAACAATAGATTAGTATTTCTAGTATAAATGTAATGTTTTATTAAGTCAGATACTTTTTTTCAACTTAAGTATTAACTCATCAATTTCTAACATCTTATTTCTTAAATTCAATAGATCAACTTCATCATCTTCTCGCCACAATAAAATAGCACGACTGAGACTATTCGACAATTGTCTTAAGTCTGTAATTGTTGCATAGAATTCATCATCAGGTTTCTGTTTTACTTCTTTGCCTTCGATTGCATTTCTAAATATTTCAGACTCACTCTTGCCTGTGCTAAAACATAAGTCTTTTAATTTTTGTTCCTCTTTATAATCAATCCAGAAAC
>CAYJGK010000002.1:0-110795 GCA_964370065.1 uncultured Erysipelotrichaceae bacterium | reverse complement strand
AAAAAAAACCTTGTTTTCAAACAAGGCTTTTTTTACATATCTAATAAGTAAGCAACTAACAACTTCGTTGTTTCTACTAGTGAATTAACATGACAACGCTCTCTTCCATGAGAACTCAAACATCCCATTCCAAAAGCAGCAGCATATACATTATTTCCTGCTCTAATTGCAGCATTTGCATCTGTTCCATAGCGATAAAATACATCAACACAGTAGTTAGCGTCAATCTTTTTAGCTTGATTAATAATACGATGTGTTAATCCTCTATCATATGGTGAGAATGCATCTTTTGCACAAATACTAACCTTATCTTCTGCACCATGATAGTCTGGCCCGATTAATCCAATATCTAAGGCTACATATTCTTCTACTTCACTTGGCACATACGATCCACCATGTCCAATTTCTTCATACATAGGGAACGCTAAATACGTAGTGTATTTGGGCTTTAAATTATTCACTTTAAAATAATCTAACATAGCAAACACACAACCAACCGCAGCTTTATCATCAATAAAACGTGCTTTGATAAAACCTGTATCTGTGTATTCAAAGCGTGGATCAATTGAGATGATATCTCCATGATCAATACCCATATCAATTACATCCTGTTCACAAGAAACAAAGGCATCTAATTTCACTACCATACTGTTCTCATCACGTTCTAAAGTACGTGCATCATCAAATACATGGACTGAATGTGACTTGCAGATCATTAAACCTGTATATGTTTTTCCCTCTCTCGTATGAATACATACTGTTTCTCCTTCAATACTTGTATAAGAGACACCCCCTAGTTGACGCACTGCTAAAGTCCCATCTGCATTAATACTTCTAATGATTAATCCTAATGTATCTAAATGTGCACCAACCATAACGGTTTTAGAAGTATTTTCCCCTTCCATTGTAATGTATCCCGTGCGTTTGCGATCATACCAAACATCATAACCATACTCTTTTGCTTTCTTTTCTAATAAAGGCATGATTTGCTCATAGTAAGCAACTGGACTTGGTGTATTAATAAATTCTTTTGTTATATCAACTAATATATCTTTTTTTATGTTCATATTTTTCCCCTCCATGTCATAAAAATAAACCTCACATAGTGAGGCTTATTCGATTACATTCCTTCGTGCATTGTTCTGTGAATTACATCATCTTGTTGTTCTTTTGTTAATTTGTTGAAGTTAACAGCATAACCAGAAACACGAATTGTTAATTGTGGATACTTTTCTGGGTGTGCTTGTGCATCTAATAAAGTATCTCTATCAAATACATTAACATTTAAGTGGTGACCACCACTAGTTGTATACCCATCAATCATCGTTACTAAGTTATCGATTCTATCGCTCATCTTACTAATCCTCCTAATTATTTAGATTCTTTCCCTAATGCATCTGGTACAATCGAGAAAGTATTAGAGATTCCATCTCTTGAATATTCATATGGTAATTTGGCTACTGATTCTAATGAAGCAACTGCTCCGTTAGTATCTCTACCATGCATTGGGTTTGCTCCTGGTGCAAATGGTTCTCCAGCTTTTCTTCCATCTGGTGTTGTTCCTGTTTTCTTACCATATACTACATTTGAAGTAATTGTTAAGATACTCATTGAAGGAACACCGTTTCTATAAGTTTTGTGTTCTTTAATTTTATTCATGAAACCTCTTACTAAGTCAGCAGCAATTTCATCTACTCTATCATCGTTGTTTCCAAATTTAGGGAAATCACCTTCAACTACGTAGTCAATTGCAATACCGTCTTCATCACGGATAGCTTTTACTTTTGCGTATTTAATTGCTGATAATGAGTCAGCAGCTACTGATAATCCAGCAATCCCTGTTGCGAAGAATCTTCTTACTTCGTGGTCATGTAAAGCCATCTCGATTGCTTCATAAGAATATTTATCGTGCATATAGTGAATTACATTTAATGTATTAACGTATAATCCAGCTAACCATTCAGTCATTTGTTCATATTTTGCCATTACTTCATCATAGTTTAAGTATTCAGAAGTAATTGGTTCCATTCTTGGTGAAACTTGGATTTTTTTCTTTTCATCTACTCCACCGTTGATTGCGTATAATAAACATTTAGCTAAGTTTGCTCTAGCTCCAAAGAATTGCATATCTTTTCCGACTTTCATACAAGATACACAACAAGCGATACAATAGTCATCACCCATTTCAACTCTCATAACATCATCGTTTTCATATTGAATCGAACTTGTTTCAATAGAAACTTTCGCACAGAAACGTTTAAAGTTATGTGGTAAACGAGTTGACCATAATACTGTTAAGTTTGGCTCAGGTGCTGGCCCTAAGTTAGTTAATGTATGTAATACACGGAAACTTGATTTAGTAACTAATGTTCTTCCATCTAATCCCATACCACCGATTGATTCTGTTACCCATGTTGGATCTCCTGAGAATAAGTCGTTGTATTCAGGTGTTCTCATAAATTTAATTAAACGTAATTTCATTACGAAGTGATCAATGTATTCTTGTGCTTCTTCTTCTGTAATAACACCTGCTGCTAAATCTCTTTCGAAGTAAACATCTAAGAATGTAGATACACGTCCTAAAGACATCGCTGCTCCATTTTGATCTTTAACTGCTGCTAAGTAACCAAAATAAACTGCTTGTACTGCTTCTTTTGCTGTAGTTGCAGGTTCTGAAATATCACAACCATAGATTGCTGCCATTTGTTTTAATCCATTTAAAGCTCTGATTTGTTCAGAAACTTCTTCACGATCACGAATTCTATCTTCACTCATTGATCCTAATAATAATTTATCTAATACGTCTTTCTTATCAGCAATTAAACGGTCAATTCCATATAATGCCACACGACGGTAATCTCCAACAATACGTCCACGTCCGTATGCATCAGGTAATCCTGTTAAAATTGCTGTAGATCTTGCTTTTCTCATTTCTGGTGTATAACCATCGAATACTCCAGCATTGTGTGTTTTTCTATATTTTGTAAAAATTTCTTTTACACTCTCATCAATTTTAAATCCATATGATTCTAATGCTGTTTCACTCATACGAATTCCACCAAATGGTTGTAATGAACGTTTAAAAGGTTTATCCGTTTGGAAACCTACAATTGTTTCTAATTCTTTATCTAAATATCCTGCTGCATGTGAAGTTAATGATGAAACTACTTTAGTATCTGCATCTAAAACTCCACCAGCTTCTCTTTCTAATCTATTTAATTCAGAAACTTGATCCCATAATTTTTTAGTTGCATCTGTTGCCGGTGCTAAGAATGAGTCATCTCCTTCATAAGGAGCATAATTTTCTTGTATGAAATCTCTAACATCGATTTCTTTACTCCATTTTCCGCTATTAAAGCCTTGCCATCCTTTGTACATAATTTACCTCTCTTTTCTATAAAAATGTATTTTTTATTGACTGCCAATGTGATTATAACACTATTATTTTTTGAATAAAAGCGATATCAGCACTTTTTTTAATGATAACGTTTTCATTTATTTGCATTCTGCAATCTTAGCATCTACGTATAAATCAAAAATTTCTGGCGGTTGATATCCTTTGATCTTACTCACTAAATTTCCATAGTTTGTCATTAAGATTGATGGTACTACTTCAACCTCAAAATGCTCATTAATTGCACAATTACTTTCATCTACCTCTACATAAAATACACTAACTTCTTCTCTAGTTTCTTCTATATTTTTGACTAATGGGTACATAGAAACACAGTTTGCGCACCCTTCTCCACCAATTAAAATCAATGCAATTCTTTCTTTGCCTAACACATCTTTAAAATTCTCATTTGTTAATTTCATTTTTTTGCTCCTAAGAGTTTGTTTGCTCTTTCTATATCTTGAATAGTAGGTTTCTCTACCCCTACTAACGGGTAGTCTAATTTCATTTGTTTATATTTTAATAATCCCATTGTATGATATGGCAATACTTCAATTTTTTCCACATTATTTAATGAATCTAAAAATACTTTAGTTTCTTTTAAATACGTTTCATCATTTGTATAACCATCTAATAGAACCTGCCTGATCCAAACAGGTTTGTTTAGATCACTCAAGTACTGCGCAAATTTTAACACTTTCACATTGGGTAATCCAGTTAATTGCTCATGAACTTCATTGTTAATATGTTTTAAATCTAATAAGAATAAATCTACTACTTTTAATAATTCATCATATCTTTTATCTTTTTCATCAAAGTAGATTCCTGAAGTATCCACACATGTATGAATGCCTAGTTGCTTTAATTGTTTGCACACTTCAATAACGAAGTCAATTTGTGCTAATGGTTCTCCACCGGTAAAAGTAATACCCCCTGTTTTAATATAGTTCTTATACTTTAATACTTCTTTCACTACTTCTTCTACAGAATATTGTTTTCCTTCTTTAAAACTCCACGTATCAGGGTTGTGGCAATATTGACAACGTAAGGGACACCCTTGCATAAAGATTACAAAACGTACACCTGGTCCATCTACTGTTCCAAAACTTTCAAATGAATGAATTCTTGCTTTCATTACACTCACTCCTTTAATTCGTATTTATTATAACACATAGCATATCTTTTTCATGTATTTTGCTTGAAAGTAAATTGCTTTTTACTTTTTTTCTATTTATACTATAATTATTAAATAAATAGAGGAGAATATTATGAAAGAAATTATTGATGAAGCTGGAATAAGACGTTCTTTAATTCGTATTACTCATGAAATATTAGAAAGAAATAAGGGTGTTGAAAATATTGTTATTGTGGGTATAGAGACAAGGGGAGCAAGTTTAGCAAAGCGATTGCAAGAAAATATAATGCAGTTTGAGGGAAAACAAGTACCCTATATTACTTTAAATGTATCGTATTGGCGTGATGACCATAAAGCTAGCACAAAGTTACCATATACTCAATTAGATGTACAAGATAAAAAAATTATTTTAGTAGATGATGTCCTTTTTAAAGGCAGAACAGTACGCGCAGCAATGGATGCTATCATGTATTATGGAAGAGCTAAAGAAATTCAGTTAGCTGTATTAATAGACAGAGGTCATCGGGAATTACCTATTCGAGCTGATTATGTAGGAAAAAACATCCCGAGTTCATTAAAAGAAGTAATTCGTGTTAATGTCACTGAAAATGATGGCAAAGATGTAGTATACATCAAATAAAGGAGAAGAAATGAAAGATTATATATTTACATTCGCAAAACAAATTTTAGAAATTGATAGCCCCACCGGATATAGCAAACAAGTGATTCCCTATATCATAGAGCAAATCAAACAATTAGGTTATTCGTATACGCAGAATGAGAAGGGGAACATCATAATTGAAGTAACTGGTAAAAGTGATAAAACAATTGGTTTATGTGCCCACGTGGATACATTAGGATTAATGGTTCGTAGTATTAATAGTGATGGTACCTTAGCTTTCACTAATGTAGGAGGACCTATCATACCTACTTTGGATGCGGAATATTGCCGTATTATTACACGTGATCAAAAAATATATACTGGAACTATTTTATGTAAGGATGCTGCTGCTCATGTACATGAAGATGCCCCTAGTACGCAACGTAAATGCGAAAATATGTATGTGCGCATTGATGAACAAGTCAAAACAAAAGAAGACACTATTCAATTAGGAATTAACAATGGTGACTTTATTGCAATTGATACAAAAACAGTCATTACCGATAGTGGCTTTATTAAATCTCGTTTCTTAGATGATAAGCTTAGTGTTGCTATTTTATTTGGACTATTAAAACACTATAAAGATAAAAATATCATCCCCGCTCATAATTTAAATATTATTATTTCAACATATGAAGAAGTTGGACATGGTTCCTCTCATATTCCTTCACATATTACTGAATTAATTGCTGTAGACATGGGTTGTATTGGAAAAGATTTAGCTTGCAGTGAATACGATGTTAGCATTTGTGCAAAAGATTCAAGTGGTCCTTATGATTATGATATGACTTCAAAATTTATTCAATGTGCAAAAGAAAATAATATATCTTATGCTCTTGATATTTACCCCTATTATGGAAGTGATGTAAGTGCTGCATTACGTGCAGGAAATAACATTAAAGGCGCATTAATTGGTCCAGGTGTACAAGCTAGTCATGGAATGGAACGTTCTCATATAGCAGCTGTCAGCAATACTTTCCAATTATTATTAGCATACTTGAGCAAGTAAAAAAACACCATACTGTGTATGGTGTTTTTTAGTTACAACTTCTACAGAAATATATTTTACACCTTATGTAAATCACACATTATTTTATGCTATAATTATGTACAAAGCGAGGTAAAAAAATGAACACAAATTGGAATTTAGATATTTTATACAAAGGGTATGATGACCCCAATTTTACAACTGATTTAGCAAGTATTGATACATTAGCAACGACGTTGCAAACAGTAGTAGAGGCGTTTACTCAAAACGATACAGAAACAAACTTATGTGCAATTATTGAAGCAAGTAGTGAAATGCGCCAAACATTATATCGCATAGGATCATTTCTAGGGTTAAAGCAAGCAACGAATACAGCAGATAAAGAAGCCATTAACTACATTAATGCATTAGATGTAAAAGTAAGCAACTTAACAAAAGTAAATACGCAAATTGAGCAATATATTGCTCGAGTAGAAAATTTAGAAAGTGTAATGGCTAAGCATCCATTATTAAGTTCGCATGCTTATTACCTAAAAGGAATTAAGGCTGATGGGGAATATCAACTAAGTGATGAAGTAGAAGAAATTATCGCTAAAATGAACTTAAGTGCAGGGCAAGCTTGGTCACAACAGTTTGATTTATTAACGAGTTCTTTGGAAATTGATTTAGATGAGAAAAAAGTAACATTATCAGAAGTTCGTAACTTAGCCTATGATCCAGATGTGAATGTACGTAAAGCAGCTTATGAAGCTGAATTAAAAGGGTATGAAAAAATTAAAGATCCCATTGCTTTCTCATTAAATAATATTAAAGGGCAAGTTAATATGCTATGTGATATGCGCGGTTTCGATGATGCTTTAGCACAAGCATTACATAAAGCAGATATGAAAAAAGAAACATTAGACGCTATGTTAGAGGCAATGAAAGAATATATGCCTAAATTTAGAAGTTACTTAAAAAGAAAAGCAACTTTATTAGGGCATGAAAATGGATTGCCTTGGTATGACTTATTCGCTATCATTGCTGAAAATGATACTAAATTTAGCGTAGAAGAAGCAAAAGCATACTTATTAAAACACTTCTCTAGTTTCTCAAGTGATTTAGCAGATATGGTAGAACATTCATTTGATGAAGCATGGTGCGACTTCTTCCCTAAAAAAGGGAAAGTAGGTGGAGCATTCTGTTGTAACCTGCCAGAACAAAAACAATCAAGAATTTTATTAAACTATGATGGCTACTTTACTGATATCGTAACATTAGCACATGAATTAGGGCATGCTTACCATGGACAACAAATTCAAGATCATATGCCACTGAATACAAATTATTCTATGCCGGTTGCTGAAACAGCCAGTACATTTAATGAAAACATTATTATGAATGCTGCGATTAGTGAAGCAACAGATGAAACAAAAATCGCATTAATGGAATCACAATTACAAGATGCTACACAAATTATATTAGACATTTATTCTCGATTCTTATTCGAACAAGAAGTATTTACGCGTCGTAAAGATGAATTTTTATTTGCTGACCAATTACAAGATATTATGTTACGTGCACAAAAAGAGTCATATGGAGATGGGCTAGACCCTGCCTTCTTACATCCATTTATGTGGACATGTAAAGGTCATTATTATTCAGAAGCGTTAAGTTACTACAACTTCCCTTATGCATTTGGAGGACTATTTGCACGTGGATTATATGCATTATATTTGGAAGACAAAGAAGCATTTATCCCAAAATACAAGCAATTATTATATAACACAACGATTATGAGTGTCGAAGATTGTGCTGCCTCAATCGGTATTGATTTAACAGATAAAGCATTCTGGTTAAAATCATTAGCTAGTTTAGGTGAAGTGATTGACGCATTCTTAGAAGCAACAAAATAAATATATTAAAAGAAGTAAGTACACACTTACTTCTTTTTCATGTATAATATAAAAAAATCAGGGGGACTATTATGCTTGGAACATTCGTGAATGTAGTTTGTATATTAATAGGAAGTGCTTTTGGAGGTGTGATCAGAAAATTTCTACCTCCTACCTTACAAAATAGATTATTTGATGCTATGGGTTTAGCTGCGCTAGCCTTAGGAATCCATGCAATCAGTACACATATGCCTAATAGTAGTGCACCAGTTTTATTTATTGTATCTCTTGCACTAGGTAGTATAATTGGTTATGCAATTGATATTGATGCAAAAGTCAATAAACGAATTCATACCAAAGGGAAAAACCAATTAAGCGAGGGACTCACTACTGCTTTCCTATTGTTTTGTATTGGTAGTCTTTCTATTTTAGGACCCATCCAAAGTGCTTTATACCAAGATCATACATATTTATTAACAAATGCCACTCTTGATTTAGTTAGCAGTAGTGTACTTGCTTCAACTTATGGAATCAAAATTGCTTGGGTGGCTCCCATCCTATTAGTTTGGCAGGGCAGTATTTATATGTTTGCCATATACTTACAAGATTTTATGAATTCTGCATTTATGAGTGAATTATCCATTGTAGGAGGAATATTAATCATGGCAACTGGCTTGAGTATATTAAAAATAAAAGAGTTTAAAACATTGAATTTATTACCTGCTTTACTTATCCCAGTAATTTACTTTATGTTTGTATAATGAAAAAAGGAACCAAATGGTTCCTTTTATTTTTGGTATAAAATTCGAATAGAATTTAATATACAAATAAAAGCTACTCCTGTATCCGCAAACACCGCTAACCACATATTTGCATAAATTCCTGTAATTCCTAATACCATAACAATGGCTTTTATTAGTATCGCTCCTATTACGTTTTGTTTTGCTATTTGTACTGTTTTTTTCGCAATATGGATACTATCATTAATTGCATCTACATTAGAATTCATAAATACAACATCACTGGCTTCTAAAGCTAAGTCACTACCACTTGCCATAGCCGCTCCTACATTCGCTCCCGCTAATACAATAGCATCATTGATCCCATCTCCTACAAACATGCAATCACCATACATTTGGCTTAAAGCTTGTAATTCATCGTACTTTTGTTCAGGCAATAAATTTGAGCGAACAATATCTATTCCTGTTTCTTGTGCCACATACTGTACACTTGTATGGCGATCACCACTTAAAATAGCAGTTGTTAATCCTTGCTTATGTAAATTAGCAATGGCTTGTTTTGACTCTTCTTTAATGGTATCAGAAATACTAACCTTTCCTATACACTGTTGTTTATAAGCCACATATACCACACTAGCAACCGTATTTATAGAGGACTCAGGTACGACAATATTATATTCTTTCATTAACCGTTCATTTCCACACAATACCAGGTCATCACGATACAATGCCTTCATTCCTCTACCGGAACACTCCTCGATTTGGCTAAGATCTAATGCGTCTACTTGTTGTTCGCTAATATATTGTGTAATGCTTTGTGCAATAGGATGATTGGATTGTGCTTCTAATGGTTTTAAGAAAGATAGTACTTCATTCACCGTATATTCAGCATATGTTTCTACTTCTTGCACGGCAAATTCACCTTTACTAATAGTTCCTGTTTTATCCATAACAACTAATTTAATTTTCGCTAATGATTCTAAAACAGATCCACCTTTGCATATAATTCTACGTTTGCTAGCCGCACCAATACCGCAGTAATAAGCTAATGGTACACTCAATACTAGTGCACAAGGACAAGACATAACTAGAAAACTAAGTGCCGTATAAATCCATGGATAAAATGGTTCTTTTGTCAACAAAGGCATACCCAGTGCTGTAAACAATGCTAAACCTACTACAAGCGGTGTATAGATTCTCGCAAAACGTGTAATAAAGTGATCCATTTTTGGTTTATTAGCAGCTGCATTTTCTACTGCATCTAAAATTCTAGAAACCATTGAATCCTGCATCATTTTTTCTACTTGTAAAGTCAAGGTTGCATTCGTATTTAAATAACCAGAATAAATCATATCCCCTTGCCCCACTTTCACTGGTACAACTTCCCCATTAATTGCGGAAGTGTCTACATAACTAGTTCCTTCCATTACTATTGCATCAACTGGAACACGTTCTCCTACTTTAACGATAATCACATCACTTACTTGAATTGTTTCCGTTGCTACATCTTGTATTTTTTCATCTTTATATAAATGTGTGATTTCTTCACGCAAATCAATTGCATCAATAATTTGTTTACGACTACGTTCTACTGCTATAGCTTCAAAGTAACTACCTACTCTAAAAAATAACATCACTCCAACCGCTTCTGAATATTCTTGAATCAATAAGGCACCTAGTGTAGCGATTGCCATCAAGAAGTGCTCATCAAATATTTGCCCTTTACTCATATTAGATAATGCTTTTAACAATACTTTCCCACCTAATATAAGATAGGCTATTAATGAACATATTAAAATACTAAAGTGATGATGACTTACATCAAATGCATTGACTAATACAATACTTAGTACAAATAAAACACTACCTACAATTAATTCGATTAACTCTTTTTTTTCTTTCACTGGTTCATGTTTTTTACTTGTGTGGTAAACTACTTCTACTCCATTTTCAATACTACAGCAAATAGAATTTAATTCTTCGATATTGGGAATCACTGTCGATTTTAAAATTAAACGTTTGGTTTCAAACACTACAGTTGCTTCTTCAATATATGGTAAAACGCTTAATTTACGTTGCATTTTCGATGCACAATTAGCGCAATCCAAATTTTGAATCGTATATGTATACGTTTGAATAGTAGTTGATTGTACCATTACTCCTGGTTCTATTTTTTCGCAGATTGTTTGAATAGATTGGATACTTGTTTCATTTAAGTTTCCTTCAATCAATAAAGATCGAGTTGGAAAAATGACACTCGCCTTGTCTACTTCTGCTAATTTATTAATACTGATCTCCATCTTCGCTGCGCAACTAGCACAGTGAAGATGCTCAATTGTAAATTTATATGTTTTCATCTAATCTCCTTTATAATATATGAATGATTACTCATATATGATACAACCATCTGTAAAATATGTCAATACGTAAAAAAACCTTTTATAACAAAGGTTTTATTTATTTAATGGCGGTCCAGATGGGACTCGAACCCACGATCTCCTCCGTGACAGGGAGGCATGTTAACCACTACACCACTGGACCATTCTGTTTTTTTATCAGCGCCGCTGACATATATCATAATAACATAATCAATTCTTTATTGCAAGTTTTTTTTGTTATTTTTTAAAAATGGCGGAGTAGGAGAGATTTGAACTCTCGCGCCAGTTACCCGACCTATACCCTTAGCAGGGGCACCTCTTCAGCCTCTTGAGTACTACTCCATTTAACTTGCCTTAATATAATAGCACATAGCCTTCTATATGGCAAGTTAAAATAAGTAAAAATTTATTTTTTTATTCCTTTAACTTCTTCTTTTGACTGTATCTACTATTTGTCTTTCTAAATAAAAACCTAATCGCAAATTATTGGTTTGGATTAGGTTGATAATTTATGGTTTGCTCAGTAATTCGCCATATATTTGTTTATCCATTTGAACAGATAGCGCATGAATTGTGTAATCCATTGTTATTATTTTTTTATCACCTTGCTGCTCTACATGAAATGAATATTGTTTGCTCTTCATTTCGCGTAGAACTTCTTCTCGATAATAACTCGCTTGATATAATTCGATAAAGTTAGCAAAGTGTTCATTCGCACTAATAATTTGTTCATGTGCTATATACAGAGTAATACTAGCGTACACCATTAATAACATACAAAAACTAGTTAATAATAAAGTATAAACATGTTTCATTGTCGTACCCCTTGTGCATAATTTAAAATGACTTCATCACTATCCTGTCCTTCCAAAAGCACAATAAGTGAAACAATATCACTATGCCCTTCTATATCTGTTATTTTCACCTGCAATACATTTATTGCTTGATTATTTAATGTATTCAGTAGTGTAAATTGATCTCTAGTTAATGGTATATGATTATAAGTATATGCATGAATGATGCTTGTATAATCAAATTGAGAATAATCCCCTTTTCGCATTCGTATGATATTAGGTTGAATATATGGCTTTTCATGCACGCCAATGATTGTATTAATTTGATTTTGATTTAGTTTTACTTTACTCGATGAAGTAAGATGTAATTTCATTTGCGCTTGATAGGATTGCATGAATTCAAGTACGCTTAGGCAACAACTAAATACAACGAGTAGTCCCATTAAATAGGGAATAATTTGCTTATTGACAACCTCCATATTAGCACCATGTTTCAATAATACTTTCTAAAAAAAGGGAAATTGGAAACGCTAAAATAATCACACTCATTGAGGTGGCACAGATTGCTGCTACTATATACGCAAGGATTTCTTTACTAGTTAATTCCATATTAGAACCCAATAAAGAGGCTATATATACACTTAAGTGAAGCCACTAAACTAACACTAACAAATGCATAATCCATTATTTCAGTTATGATTAATTCCATATATTACTCCTTTTGTAGTGTACTGTAATTTAATATGTTTTGTTTATTAATAATTGCACTTAACACTTCTTTTTGTTCATTCCATTTACTATAAACAGATAAAGTATTGACTTGTTGAGCGGATATCTCACGTACAAAGTAATCTTCAATCACGTCAATGACATGAATCGTATAAACAGCTTGCTTAACAGGCTGGTTAACATGTGTATACGTCACATTGATTGGATATGTCCCTACCCGATTGGTATCTACTTGTTGTAACCCGCTATACTGTAAACCCTCCTTTCCTCTCTCATTTTTTTCATTGACACTAAATACTTGACTAGTCATTTGCTGCACATTCACTTTCTCTCCTTTAATAAAATAACGATCTTGTATTTGAATTGTTGTTTCTAATTCCCACATCGCTTGTACTTGGATTGGCTTTACGATGCGATCAAAAGCACAATTCCACCCTATGAACACATAACCTTCTTTAATCGGTACACCGGGTGCAATTGCTCCTTTATTATGTAATACATATTGACTCTCTAATAAATTGTCGAAACCATCATAAAACTGCACCTCATAATGATTGAATCCATGGAATACTTCTCCCTTTACATTAATGGAAGTGATGTGATCAATGTGAACATCTCGCAATTCTAAAATGTGTTCTTCTCCTTTAGTAAGTCGCACTTTCATTTCTCCACATATCATATCTACATTATTTAATCGAACATATAATTGCTCTTGAAAAGTCGTTTGATAGATATTGTCTACATATAGTTCTACTGCTCCACTTTGATATGTATAGCCCCCTCCTTCATGATGAATACGATAACGTATTATATATTCAACATACGGATCATCGATATGCTCATACACTAATTCTTTTGTCATATACTCATAAAATTTACCGTTATCGTAATGAGCAACATTAGATTGCCCAATAATCTCCTCTTGCTCCCTACCATACACGTATGCAAAATTCATAACACTTAATATATACGCACTAATTAATAACCAAATCGGGATTTTTCTCATATTTGATCCTCCTAAATCATATTGAAAATGATTTCATTTAATTGTACACAGAAAAACATACTCCATACCATTCCTAAAATGGGACAACTCATTAATAATAAACCCCAGTTATCAGCTTGTATTCGATAATTTAACTGTTGTTGCCCCAGTTTTAAATCATCAATTCTTTTATGTATCTTTTCAAAATCATATACTAACTGTTCTTTTTTCACAAAATTAAATTGATACAAAGATAGCATAACTTCTCGTATATCACTTGTTTCATATTGTTGAAGAAATTTTTGATAATATGGTTTATGCATAGGATTGACTTCTACTTGACTCGCTAATTCTTGTATTTCTTCTTTTAAAATAGCAGGACAGAAGGCAACACTTTTTTTAATAGCATTTGATATATTGCTTGTTAATACTAGTGCTTCTAATTGTAAAATCCAGATTAGAAAGGCTTCATTGATTAAACGTTGTTGCTTTTTTATATACTTTTCAAATGTGTACAATGGCAATTGATAACATAAACAACCGATTGCTACACTAAAAAAAATTGCATGAATCCCTTGCCAAATATACCCAATCACAAAAACAACGAGCATGCTAATCATAGTCAATTGAATTCTTTGCTTCATAAACATTAGCAATCCACCTTGTAAATTAGTTTCATATCGTTTTACAATTGGCTCTGCTAATTGTAGTAAAATAGCATTCATATTCTCACTCCTTTTCATTGACCCATTTACCCGTTAAGATAAAAGGAATACAAGCAAATACAATAACAAATAAGATAAAGAATAAACAAGTTATGAATTGGTACATCCTATCGTGTTTGATTTCGCTTAAAAAATCTTGTAGAAAAGGGATTGGTAAATAGGCAACCACCAAAGCTATGCAAGCATAGCGGAAATTATAACGTTTAATTTTCAACTTCTCTTTTTGTAGTTGTTCCACATTTTGTTGCCAAGCTTTCACATTTACCTGTGATAAACTACGAAATACAGCATCCCCTACGCTCATCTCTCCCATAATCATATATCTATGAATTTGCGTACTATAAGAATTATAATAGTATTCTTCTATCAAGGAAAAAGCATACTCAAAATCATATCCTGTATCAATTGCATTAATGGCGTTATTCATACATCGATATATACGGGTATGCGATGCAAATACACTTAATGTATCTTGTAGTGATTTTTTTATTTTGCCTGATATCTTGTAATGAATCATCATATAATGCAAATATAAAGTCAGTTCTTCAAAGCGTTGCTTTTCTATTCTATACTTTTTTTCGCAATAGATGTGGATTGGAAAACTAAGCACCAATACAATACATACAACACTCATATATAACGGTTTTAACATATATAAAGATGTAAACACTAAGAAAAATAAAAGGTATCCAATAAAGACATGTGCCATCTCTTTCACTTGTTGCAATGTTATTTTGTACATAGAGTTTGCCACCTTTCAACAAATGCACTAGGTAGTTGACTTGCAAATTGTTTAGGTAATTCATAATAGGTTATATTTTGTAACCCTTGTTTCGCTTCGTAAATGGTTGTTAAACGATTTTCTTGGCGTACTCTTTCATAGACACTAATTTCATCAATATAACGATGTGTTTGTTTACTATCATAGTCACATCGTATATGAATGACTAAATCAAAGTATTCATATATCATATTTTCTAATACACTATCACTCGGCCTATGTAAGGGATCAAACATATTAATGACTCTAGATACTAAAGATGTTGAATTCATCATATGAATTGTCGTTAAAATACCGTGTCCCACACTACGACAAAACATTAATTTTTCTATTTCACTTCCTCTTGCTTCGCTTAACTCAACCCAATCTGGATCCATGCGCATTGCACTTTTGTTGGCAATATCAAAAGAAAAAAATGCATCATTTGTTTTTAATTCAATAATATTACGCTTAGGAAATAAGGTAGCTAAATGTAATTCACTGGTATCTTCAATTGTGATGATACCTAAATATTCTGGTATAAATGAGTTTTGTAGTTTTAGTAATTCTGTTTTACCACAGCCTGTTTCTCCACAATTAACAATACCCATTTTAATCTTTACGCAAGCCTTCATTAAATCCATAACTATATTGCCACAATACTTATTCTTTTCTACCTTAGCGGCATCTATACGCATAGCATATGGCGTTTTACGAATCGTCATATTCATGCCACTTGGACTTACACTCTTATGTAAGATTTGAATTCTTAAATCTGTATAATCTGCTTCAATCATAGGATCTACCTCATTGAACACAGCATCTACTTGGTTCGCAATTTGCCTAGCGATAAATTCAATTTGCTCACCGTCTAAATAAAAAGGCAAACGTTTGGTTCCTTTCTTAATATGTTTAATCCAAACCGTAGATGAATTGCATTTAATATCACTAATATCAACATCATCTATATATGGTTGTAATTTTCCAAAATCAATTTTTTGTTTCAATTTGATCTCCCCCCTCTTCTAATAACAACGTACGTATAATCGATTCTTGCTTAACTTTCCCATTAAACTGCTTCCATTCTAATTCATATTTTACTTGAATAATCTTTTGTTGCTCATCACAAACTAACAAGAGAGCTCTACATTCACCATTTGAAGACATCCCTTTCACATCTCTTTCTAATAATGTCATTACATCTTGTTCACTAAATGTATCTTCATACATTAATAAAGTAGTTAAATTAGAGGCTGAGAGACTTGCAATACGATGCAATTCTTGTTTTTTGATTGTGACTGTATTTACCATACCTATTATCAATATTATAAATAAAGTAATGATAAATAATAAACCACCATAAATAGTGTGTTTCATATTATTCTCCTTGGTATACATACGATACATTAATTTTATCAATTGTATATTCCAACAAAGGAATATGTAATGTATGTACACTTTTCACTTCATAAAATAAAGCATTATGTTGCTTAATTGTAGTGTGTTCATCTTGTATCATTTGTATTTGATCGTCATCAAAATCACTCTCTCTAATGGTTTCTACAACTTGAATATGTCGGCTTTCATAGTAGATGGGTAAACTAGTAAACAATAATAAAGAAGTGTATAAACCAAAATAAAAAGTAATACAAAAAGTAAGCAATAATACACCATTCATTAATTTCATACTGCTTATCCTGGTATTTGCGTTTCAATTTGTTCCCATACTTTGTTATTTGTTTCTTGTACCTTCTCATTATTGCTAGCACTAAATCCTACAACAAAAGTAAGTAAAATCACTCCTGCAATCGCTGCTATTAAATACGGGATATTCTCTTTATTAATCAAATTCATAAATCTACCTCGCTTTCTAACGATTGATTATCGCTTACTCATTTATTCGCTAGCTCTTATTTTTTTCCTAAAAAAAAGAACAACTTATGTTGCTCTTATCCTTGTTTCATAGAAGTATTTAACAAATACCATTCTGCTTTGTTTTTGTGTTTTTCTTTTACGCATCCTTTATGAGTACAATCTTTGATGATTGCATCCACTTCTTCAACTCGTTCATCTTCAACGCCTAATAAGAAAATTGACTTTCCAAACTGAAGAAATTCCCCAGTCGAGGCAATATGAGTTGCTATAAAATTATTTTCACTTAGCTGCATCATCAATTTTTCCTTATCTTCATCTTTCACATTAATAATCATTAACTTCACTGTACTCACCCCTTCTCAAAATTATTTTTGGTATACACCCACTATTTCTACTATATACATCGTATGATGATCCACTTCCGGATAATACGTCGTATTCATTTCATCATATACCATACATTCAGGTTTAATCGTATCTTCATATATTTTTTTACATACAAAAACCAAATCTGCTTCTTCAATATAAGCACTTTGCTCACATTCCACTACATGGAAACCACAAGCTTTCTCTTTATTTATATCTTTCCCTGACTTTGTACCATATAGTCCTAATTCTTTCTTATACTTAGCATCAAAAAATTGCAGTGTTACATATTTTGCATCATCTACAAATAACTTAGTATGTCGCTGTGGGCGAATATAGATAGTTGCTACATTCTTGTTCCATAAAACTCCCAATCCACCCCAACTAGCTGTCATCGCATTAAACTCTTTTTTTGAATTTTGTGCTCCAATTAAAAACCATTCTTTTCCTATTTTTTCAAAAGGATTAAATTGCAGCGTTTCCATCTCTATTTTTTTCATTTTAATCTCCTATTGATTGGTACTTCCAAATCCACCATTACGCACTTCTTGTACATCATCATCAATTGTAATGCCGTACGCTAAAAATATCCCTTGCATAAACCCATCTTGTGCTTGTAGAGTAACAACTTTTGCTTCATTCGTATCATTTGTAATTTTCGCAAAAATATGTCCTTCATTATCCGAGTAATAATAATCTGCATCGATAATACCCACTGTATTATTTAATTGTAATCGGTATTTAAAACCTAAACTACTTCTTGGAAATAACTGCAATACCCAGTTATTTTCCATTTGACAACGAATTCCTGTTGGTATTTTTACACTTGACAATGGTTGTATCGTAATCGCTACAGGAGCGAAAAAATCATAGCCTGCACTCCCTTTTGTCGCTCTTTTCGGTAATGTAATGGCATCATAAATATCTTTACACGCTGTTTCACTAATGGGAGTGAAACAATTATTATATCCTTCGTAAAATTGTTTAAAACTTACTTTTTCAAATTTAGCAATTTTCATAGTACACCTCTTCCTCATTTATTGTAACATAATCATTGTGAATTATAACACCTATTTTATGAAAAAAACGATTGCGTATAGCAATCGTTTCACTTCTATTCACTCCACAAAACAACTTCATTTTGGGAAATCGATTTTTTCACATCAATGACTCTTTGATTACTACTCCCTTTCCATTTCAAATGGATATTGCGAAGTGATTCTTCGTACTTACCATCGACTAACACATCAATAAAAGGCATAAAAGGTAAATTAACAATATCTTCAAATAGAAACCCAGTATATAACCAAATTGTTTTATCTGGAAATTGAACATGTATGTTTTCCATTAATTGTCCAATTTCACTCATATTCATGGGATGTAATGGATCTCCTCCACTTAGTGTAATCCCGCTTACATAATTTTTTTCTAATTCATGACAAACTTCTTGATATGCAATTTGATCAAAAGGAATCCCACCATGAATATCCCAAGTAGATGGATTATGACAGTTATGGCATGCATGCGTACAGCCAGCTAACCATAATACACAACGAATTCCTTCCCCATTTAACATATCATCTTTCGTGATATTATGGTAATTCATTACATACTAACCCTTTCTTTAATTTCTGCCATTTTGGCATCATTTAAACGAGTATCCCCTTTTACTCTTGAATAGGATAAATACCCATTCATTCGATCTATTTTAGTTAAATTATCACTGTTACATTGAGGGCATACATCCATGTCTATTTGTTCATGACCACAATCATCACAATAAGATAACGATAAGTTAACTCCTTCATAAAACCCTTTGATCATCGCTCTTTTAATTAAAACACGAATCGCTTCTTTATTGTATGTGATTGGATATCTTACATATTGTATTTTCCCTCCATTACTTAAGTTCCAAAAACGACCTTCTAAGTCTTGCTTTTGAATCGGAGTAATATCTTCTCGCACATGACAATGGAAGGAATTGCTTACATAATCGCGATCACTCACATTTTCAATGACGCCATATTTATTTCTGAATTGCTTAATTTGCAATCCGCATAAATTCTCTGCGGGTGTACCATAAATTGCGTATAAGCGGCCATCCTCTTCTTTAAATGCAGTGATTTTTGAATTGATGTATTGTAATACATCAATTGCAAATTGCCCATCTTCTACTAGTGATTTTTTATTATATAAATGTTGGAGTTCATTTAAAGCAGTAATTCCAAAAGAGGCTGTTGCTGATTTTAATAACGGTTTAATTTTCTCATGTAAACCTAGGTTGCCCCCAGCAAATCCACCTTCACAATATGCTAATGGGTTCACACTAGCTTTCATTTCTCCTAAATAATCAAACGTTCTTAAATGTAAGTTGCGAATCATTTCTAAATAGTAATCTAATACTTCATAGAAATCCTTCCCTTCATGATTCGCTTTCGCTAAAATCATTGGTAAATGCAAAGAAATAGCTCCAATGTTGAATCGCCCTACAAAGAACGGCTTATCTTGTTCATCGGCTGGCTTTAATCCTCCACGTGTATAGTAAGGAGATAAAAAAGCCCGACATCCCATTGGCGAAATGATTTCTCCATATTGTTTATAAATATCTGATACGTATCCTTCACCTGTTAAACTTAGCCAATCCGGATACATAGATTTACTTGAACATTCAATTCCTGCTTCAAATACAGCTTCTAATGGCATTCCTTCGCCATGTAAGTGTTCAATGTAGCAAAATACAATTTTCGGGAATAACACAGGCTTTTTCTTACCTGCTTTTCCTTGTCCTTTACGACGTACATTTAGCATACAAATGCTTGCTAGTTGTGCGAACCGACTTGTACCAGAACCAATTGATACGGTAATAAACGGATAATCCCCACGACTACTCGATACAGAGTTAAACTTATATTCCCAACCTTGAAACCCTTGATTCATTTCTTTCTCTACATCTGCATAAGCAACTTGTGCAGCTTTTATTTCATCTAATCCTAGTGACAAATATTTCTCTAAAAAGATTTTATATGATTTTTCTGCATAGGGTGCTAAGATTTCATCTGCATTGGGTACAGTAAATCCACCATACTGTTGAGAAGCAGCACTTAAGACGATATCACCAATGACATCAAATGCAACATCTAATGTTTTAGGTTCATTATACCAAAGGTTTCCCATCTCAAAACCATCTTTTAAAACATTTTGTACATCGAATAAACAGCAATTCATCGTATCTCTACGCGCACTCATATCATGGATATAAATGTATCCATCTTTACAGGCTTGTAATTCACTTGTTGTTAGAAAGAATTTTTTATACAACTCTTTATTTAATTCATTGAATATTAAACTACGCTTCGTGGATACTAATGCGCTATCTGTATTCGAATTTTCTTTATCACCAATATACATAATACTTTGGCTTTTCTTATACACTTCATCCAACATATTCACAAAATCTGTTTTATAATTACGATAGTCACGGTAACTCTTTGCGACTTTAGGGTTTACATTTTCTAATGCATCCTCTACTATATTATGCATTTCAGCAATCGTTACTGTTCCAGCATCGTATGTTTGCACTTTATTTTCAACAATCGCGCAAATTTGTTCAATTTCATCATTTTTAAATGAATATAAAGTGCGGTATGCTGACTTATTAATGGCAACTACTACTTTTTTTATATTAAACGCTTCAGATGTATTATCTTTTTTTATTACTCTTATCATGGTTTTCTCCTCTTTCATAGTTTACATTATACAAAAGTTCGCTTCTAAATGAACAAATGATGCCTGAAAACTTTTACTACTTTTTTCATGAATATTTACATTAAAAATAATTGTACCAAAAATGGAATGCTTACAATCGAAAACAATGTACTCATAAACACACATTTGCTCATTTCTTGCACATTTCCATCATACTGTGTTGCAAAAATTACCCCAATATTAGCAATTGGCATGGCAATAATAACGAATACGACTCCTCTTAATAAAGGATCTGTAATACAGAAACTTAATATTGGATAACAGGCAATTGGTAAAAGCACCTGTCGAATGAATGAATATATATATATTTTAATGTTATTAAATACTTCTCTAATTGGAATTTGTGCTAATGATGCTCCTAACACAAGCATCGCGATGGATGTTGTCATACTTCCTATACTCGCTGCACTATCTACAATCGCAAATGGCAATGTAACTTGACACACATAACAAATAATACTTATAATCGATACCACAATAACCGGTGAACAAAACTGCTTTATTGCATTGGTTGGTTTACTGAATAAAGATTGCCCAAATGAAAATACAAATAAGTTGAACACAATATTAAATATAACAGTATAAAATAAACCTTGTGCACCAAAAATTGAAGAAATAACAGCAAATCCCATAAATGCAACATTAGAAAAAATATGCATAAATAAATACAAATTACGATCTTGTTTGGGAATGGCAAGAATGCAGTTTAAAACAAGCCCTATTACCGGCAGCACTAAATAAGTGATTATTGCAATTAAAAATACAAATGCTATTTCTGATAAAGATTGTACTTCCTCTAAAGTTAGAATCGATGACATGATTAAACATGGCATTGTTACACTAATTAATAAATTCGATAATTGTTTATTAAAATCAATATTTAAAATATTGATTTTAAATAGGATATATCCCAAACTAATCAATAAAAATATTTGAATCATTTGATTGACGATTACTTGAAAATCCATATATTCATCCCTTCATTTTTTTACTAGACACTAATTATAGAATAAAACAAAGTAGATGTATACTGATAATTGTCAGTTTTACGATTTTCTAAACACCAAACAAGCTGCACCAATTAATCCACTATCCTCATCTAACGTAGATAATCTAATGTCTACTAAATCTTTTAAATTATCAAAAACTTTTGTTTTCACTCTGTTTTGTACTTCCTCTACAAATCCTTCGATTTTTAAAGAGACACTTCCTCCTAAAATAATAATACTTGGATCCACTAAAGCAATTATAATAGCAATTCCATTGGCTAAGTACTCTTTGGCATCCTCCATAATTTGTATGGCAACTTCATTTCCTTGTAAGGCTAAGTCATTTACATGCCCCGCATGTTCTACCTCTAAACCTGCTAACATGGCTCTAGCAGTAATTGCTGTACCACTACAGATTGCTTCAATACCACCCGCTTTAATACTTCCATGACTGGGGCCATTTTTCCATAAAATCATATTGGCTACTTCATGGGCATACCCATGTGCACCAATATAGATTTCTTCATCTATTACTAAACCAGAGCCTAACCCTGTTGAAACAGTTAAAAATTGCACCACTTTTTTCCCAGCACCTTCTCCGATTACCGCTTCTGCTAATGCTGCTAAATTCGCATCATTTTGTAAATGGACTGTATACCCTGTAATGTGAGACAACTCTGCTTCAATATGAAAATAACTCCACGCTCCTCTTAGATTAGGTGTGTTTAAAATTGTTCCTTTAATTAAGTCTAAAGGCCCAGGACAAGACAACCCTATTCCTACGATTTCACAATTTTCAAAACTTTGAATCACATTATCAATTTTATTTAAAGTGACATATGGGTCTTCCACATTTGTTGTAAATTGTTCTCTTCTAACAATTTTGTAAGATTCATCAATTAATGCAACACGAGTATTTGTTCCCCCGATATCGATACCTACTGCATATTTCATTCCTTTCTTCCTCCATTATTTCTACATTTATCTATTAGTAATCATATCATTTATTTCTCACAATTGAAACATTGTGATTTAGTGAACAAATTAAAAAGACCCACAATAGTGGATCGAATTTATTATTTAGCTAATACTTCTTTAATGTAAGATTGTACTTCTTCAGCTGTATCAAATGATAAACATTTTTCAGCAACTGCTTCCATTTCTTTTTTACTTAAAGAGTTAATTACTTTTCTAGCTGCTAAGATAGACGTTGCACTCATTGAGAACTCATCTAATCCTAAACCTAAAAGAATTGCTGCTGCATCTGGCTCCCCTGCCATTTCTCCACACATTCCAGCCCATTTACCTTCTTTGTGTGCACCATCAATTGTCATTTTAATTAAACGTAAAATAGATGGATTGTATGGTTGGTATAAGTAAGATACATTCTCGCTCATACGATCAGCTGCCATTGAGTATTGGATCAAGTCATTTGTTCCAATTGAGAAGAAGTCAGCGTGTTTAGCGAATTGATCAGCTAATACTGCTGCTGCTGGAATTTCAACCATCATCCCTACTTCGATGTTGTTAGCTACTTCCATTCCTTCAGCAATTAATTTTGCTTTTTCCTCTTCAAAGATTGCTTTTGCATCACAGAATTCTTTTATTGTTGCAATCATTGGGAACATAATACATAACTTACCAAATACTGAAGCACGACATAATGCGCGTAATTGTGTGCGGAAAATATCAGTACGGTCTAAACATAGACGAATTGCTCTATATCCTAAGAATGGGTTCATTTCTTCTGGGAAAGTGAAGTATGGTAATGTTTTATCACCACCGATATCCAAAGTACGTACTACTACTTTTTTACCATTCATTCCTTCTAATACTGCTTTATAAGCAATGAATTGTTCTTCTTCCGTTGGGAATTCTTGAGAATCCATGTATAAGAATTCTGTACGGTATAACCCAACACCTTCTCCACCATTATTGACTACACCCGCAACATCATTTGGTGTTCCGATGTTTCCAGCTAATTCAACATGGTGCCCATCAGTTGATACAGATGGTGCATCTTTCAATACTTTTAATGCTTCTTTTTCTTCTAAGAAAGCAACTTTTTTAGCTTCAAACTCCGCTACTACATCAGTAGATGGGTTTATTACTACTTCCCCGCTAATTGCATCCATCGCAATTAAGTCAGAATGGTTAGCTTCTTCTAAAATGTCTGAACAACCTACTACTGCAGGAATTTCTAAACTTCTAGCCATAATAGCTGAGTGACTTGTTCTACCTCCAATTGAAGTAACAAATCCTTTTGCAAATTCATTTAATTGCGCTGTATCACTTGGCGTTAAGTCATGTGCAACAATAATTGAATCTTCTTTAATCGCTCCTAAATCAGGAATTACAATACCCATAATATTCGCTTTTAAACGGAAAGTAACATCTTTCACATCCGCTGCTCTTTCTCTAAAGTAATCGTTATCCATTGATTCAAACATAGCAACCGTTGCACTTGCAACTGTTTCAGCTGCAAACTCAGCGTTTACTTTATCGTTTTCGATCATAGCAACAATTTGAGCAGCAAAATCTGGATCCCCTGCCATCATTAAATGTGCATCAAATACTGCGATTTCTTCTTCAGAAAGTTTTCCAGCTGCAGTTGCTCTTTCTTTAATTCCTTCAATATCCGCCTTAGTTGTTTCTAAAGCAGCATTAAAGCGTGCAATCTCTGCTGCTGAATCAGCACATTCTTTTTTTACGATGTCCATTGCTGGAACTTCTAATTTGTAAACTTTTGCTACAGCAATTCCTGCTGAAGCCGCGATACCTTTTAACATTTCTCATTTCCTCCTAAGCGACTAATATTATCTTTTAAAATAAGTCAATACTCTATTATTATAGCAAAGCACTACCATATAGGCAATGAAGAAATGAATCAATTGCATGCTTTTTGTGATTTAAGTAATCGTTTTCATCGAAATAATTTAGATAGTAAGCTCCCCCCTCTTTTTTTATATATTCTCGAGTAATAATATACGCATATTCCACTCTTAATTCTTCTAATATTAATTCTACTCTTTGCTTCATCGATAAACAATGATGCACATCAAATCCATATTGGTTCACCGTGTCATCTTCAATGGATGATATTGACTCTGTATACATGTGCATAGCTTGGATCATTAAGATATGTTTTTGTTCTTCATTAATCATGTAAATATTCATAGTTTACCCTCCTATTTACATATGTACATGAAAGTTAAAAGTTCCTATTTAATACATACTCTTTTTCTTCCCATCTAGTATATTGAGGAAATCCATACAAACAATATATCTTCATTACCCCTAATATTCTTTTTATGCACACTCCACTACTTCAATATTTTTTAGTATTCAATCTTATTTTGCTACTTTAAAATCCCGCTTTTTTATACCATAGTACGAAAAAAAAGATACCCGAAGGTATCTTAATGAAATAAAAATAGATAAAAAATTAAGTATAATGCTCCTACAATTAATACAACAATAGGTACAAAAGTAATGAAAGCAGCAATAAACATAGCTAATGTATCATTTTTTTCAAATTCAACATCCTTATATTTATCTTTCGCTTCTTTCTTACTCATTTTTTTCATTCTTTTTTTAATAAAACTCATACTAGAATTGGTCACTGTATGTTGGGTCAGATTTATGACAAGCAACAAAGTGCCCTTCTTCAATCTCACGCCATTTCGGGTTTACACCTTTACATACGTCTTTTGCGAATTCACAACGAGTATGGAATTTACACCCTTTAGGAGGGTTAATTGGACTTGGAATATCCCCTTCTAGAATTTGTAATTCACGGTTGTTAATATCTGTTGTAGGAATTGCATTCATTAATGCTTGTGTATATGGATGGCTTGGATTTTTGAAGATTGCTTCAGAAGGAGCCAATTCAACCATGTTTCCTAAGTACATAACCCCAATACGATCTGAAATATACTTAACAACACTTAAATCATGTGTAATGAATAAGTATGTTAATTTTTCTTTTTCTTTCAAGTCTTGTAATAGGTTAATAATTTGTGATTGGATAGAAACGTCTAGTGCTGATACAGCTTCATCACAAACGATAAATTTTGGATTTAAAGCTAACGCTCTAGCAATACCAATACGTTGTCTTTGTCCCCCTGAAAATTGGTGAGGGTAACGGTGTAAGAAATATTTATCTAATCCACACTTTTCCATGATTCCTAAAATATAATCTTCTAACTCTTGGCTACCTTTTTTATAAATTCCATGTGCTGTTAAGGCTTCTGAAATAATTTGTCCAACTGTTAATTTAGGATTTAATGAAGAATATGGATCTTGGAAGATAATTTGTATATCTTGACGTAATAAACGTAATTCTTCTTTACTTAATAAACTTAAGTCGATTCCTGTATCATATTCAGCTTCTGCTTGATCAAATAAAGGGTTGGCTTTCACTTCTTCCTTCATGCTAGTAATAGTTGCCGCAACAGCATCCATTTCTGCTTGCATCGCTGTAATTTCAGGTGTGATTTGTTCTGCACTCGCATGGTAAGCCGTTGCTATTTTAACACCTAAATCATATTGTGTACGTAGGACTTTGCTAACTGCACTTAAATTAGAAGCGAACATTAATCCCCCTGCAATTCTAGCAACACGGTTAAATTGTTTGCTTTCTTCATCATGTGCACTATGATTTTCATCAGCTTTAACAGTTGCAGCCTTTTCTACAAATTTATTGTACTTTGCAACTTCATTACTTAATCCAGAAATGAATTTAGCAACATAAGCGGGTTTTACTTCGTATATACTTTTTCCATAATAAATTGTATTCCCTTGTGTTTGTGGATAAAGTTGTAATAAAACTCTACCTAATGTTGATTTTCCACATCCACTCTCTCCCACTAAACCAAAAGTTTCTCCTTCATTAATTGAAAGGTTAATTCCATCGTTTGCTTTAACATATAATCTTTCTTTAGCAAACATGCTTGATTTTTTCATTGGGAAATGTTTCTTTAGATTATTAATTCTTAATAATTCTTTTTGCTGACTCATTATTTTTCACCTCTCTTCACAGGATAGTGACAACGAATTTTATGGTTAGGAGCCACTTCTTCTAACTCTGGATTCGTTTCATGACATTTTTCAGTCGCGTATTTACAACGCGGTGCAAAACGACATCCACTTGGTAACGCTAAAGGATGCGGCACAGAACCTGGAATGGCTTCTAAACGTTCTGTACGTTCAGAATCCAATCTAGGAATTGAAGTTAACAATCCTTCTGTATATGGGTGTAAGTATGTTTTAGGATCAAAAATAGAATCAACTGGTGCTTGCTCTACTACTTGTCCACAATACATAACAGCAACATCATCAGCCATTTGGTTAATAACACCTAAATCATGTGTAATAAACATGATACTTGTTCCTAATTCATGTTTTAATTCATTCATTAGTTTTAAAATTTGTGCTTGGATTGTAACATCTAAGGCAGTTGTTGGTTCATCTGCAATTAATAGCTGAGGACGACAAGCAAGTGCCATAGCAATCATAACACGTTGTCTCATCCCTCCAGATAACTGGAAAGGATAAGAATTACAGATTTTTTCAGGATTGTGAATTTTCACATGCCCTAATACTTCGATTGCTTTTTCTTTAGCTTCTTTTTTATTTAAACCTTGGTGAAGCATTAACACTTCACTAATTTGCTTATTAATAGTAAATACTGGATTTAAAGATGTCATCGGCTCTTGGAAAATCATTGAAATTGAATTCCCACGGATTTTTTGTAATTCAGGTAAAGAAACTTTAGAAATATCGTTTCCTTTAAATACAATTTCCCCGTCATAGATGCGTTGGTTATGTTCAAACAGACGTAAAATACTCATCGCTGTTTGAGATTTCCCACTTCCTGATTCACCTACTACACCTAATGTTCTCCCTTCACCAATTGATAAAGAAACACCATTAACGGCTTTAATTAAACCTTTTTTTGTATCAAAATATGTGTGTAAATTTTTGATTTCTAATATATTATTCATCGCATCCACCTACTTTTCATTTGCCTTAGGATCAATTGCATCAGATAATGCTGTCCCAATTAAGTTAATACTAATAGCGGCGATGACTACACACATCGCTGGTAAAACCCATCTCCACCAGTAATTTTCAATAATTTCACTACTTACTACACTGTTTAGCATATTTCCCCAAGATGCTTGTGGGTTCGCTACCCCGAAACCTAGGAAAGATAATCCTGATTCCGTTAACATGAATCCTGCATAACTTAAAGTCATATTAACAATACAAATACTAATTACGTTTGGTAATACGTGAGAAATAACAATTCTAGTCTCTTTTACACCAAGTGCACGAGCCGCTAAAACGAAATCCTTTTCACGCTCTACTAAAATTTGTCCACGTACTAAACGAGCTAATCCTGGCCAACTTAATAATCCAAGAATAACCATAATTAATGTCATTCTTTGAGAAGAGCTCATTGTTGTAGCTACAATACTACTTAATGTAATAACGATTGGCATAAATGGAATCGACATGACGATTTCCCCAATACGCATCAAGAAGTTATCCACTCTACCCCCTACGAATCCAGCAATCATTCCGACTAATAATCCGATGATTGTTGAAATAACAGCGGCGATTACCCCAACACTTAATGTAACAGTTCCACCATACATTAAACGAGTAAACATATCTCTACCTTGCTCATCCGTACCAAATAAATATCCATTGTTACCCCAAGATTTTACTTCGCCTGTTTCACTTTCAACAAACATAGTAAAGAATCCTGTGTAAATATTTTCTATATTTTCCATAGTAGGTACATCTAATTCATGAAGAGTGTCGTCTCCCCATGCATGGATTACACTATTTTCATCCACTGCATATAATGCATTTTTAGCACCTGAAATCATTGTTACTTCCGCATCAATCTCTGGTATGTTTAATAACCCATAAGATTCTGCACCCCACACGTGCACTTCTCCATTTGAATCTAATGCTAACCCATTACGATAAGACATAGCGATTGCTTCCACTGTAATTGATCCATCTGTTAATTCAGTAGGCACATCAGAAATTTCATTACCACTTACTCCTAACACACGTACTGTTCCATCTTCTAATAAAACAACCATATTGTAAGTAGAACATGTTACATCTACAATACTTCCTTGAATATCTTTAGGGATTACATCTAAACCAGAGTTCATTACTGATCCCCAAACAAATAATCGATTATCTTTTGTAATAATTGCAGAATATGCTTCCCCTGCATAAACTTTTGAAATGGGTTGCCCTTTTAATGACATTAAAATATCCGATGGTAATTCAGCTTGTCCAAATGAGTTATACCCCCATCCATAAACCATTCCATCTTTACCTAATGCAATAACATGACGATCACCTACTGCAATTTGCTCATATTTGCGATCAAACATTTCCTCTGGAATATCCATTGAACCTTGTACATCACTACCCCAAGCATAAATGTTCCCATCATTGTCTAATCCTACACTGAATGCCACTCCAGATTGAATATCTGCAACTCCATTTTCTTTTAACTCTCCAGGTACATCTAAATATCCTATCCCTGGTCTAATATTACGTAATACAGGTTCTGTATACGTAGGCTTTACTTGATAAATTTGACTTCCTAAAAACGAGAATGATGTAATTCCTAAGAATAATACAATCCCAATAATCGCAAACTTATTAGAAAAGAAGTTACGCATAATAACTTGCGTAGGTGTTAAAATTACTTCTTCTTCTAAATTATTAACAACTTCGTTTACTTTTCTACCTTTAAACATATTTTTAAATGAAGCTAAAAATGATGTTTTATTTTTATTTTGTTTTTTCATCACTTAACCTCCTAATCTAACTTAATACGTGGATCTACTACAGCATAGGCTAAATCCGCGATAAAGTTTGTTAAAATATATACAAATGCATAGAAGAAGTTCATTACAATAATCAGCATTAAATCACGCTTATTTAATGCTTTTAATAATACCACTCCTAAACCTTCCCAAGCAAATACACTTTCTGTAATCATAGATCCAGTAAATAATGTACCAATACTTGCAATAACAATTGTTACTACAGGAATTAAAGCATTACGGAAAGCATGCGAATAAATAACAACCTTTTCACTTAATCCTTTACTTCTTGCAGTTCTAATATAATCTTGACTTAATGACTCTAGCATTGCATTACGAACATATTGCACTGTTCCAGCTAATGAAATAATCGTTAATGTTGTCACTGGTAAGACTAAATATCTTAACCATTCAAATAAATCAAATCCATTTAATTCTAAAGGCATCCCTCCAATTGGTAGCCATTCTAATTTAATCGCAAAAACATATATTAAACACATTGATACGAAGAATGCAGGAATACTTCTTCCTGTAAGAGAGAATACTTGCCAGAATTGATCGACCCACGTGTTTTTCTTAACAGCACATCGTATCCCAGCATATATAGCGATTGAAAGAGAGAATAATAACACGAAGAAATTTAATGCAACCGTGTTTAAAAATGGTTGTTTAATTACATCTACAACCGGTTTGTTAAAGCTACTAGAGAAACCTAAGTTCCCTTGTGCTAAATTTGAAATCCAAGCAACGTATTGCTCAGGTAAGCTTTTATCTAATCCTAATCTTTTTTCCCATGCATCGTATTGTTGTTGATAGTTTTCAGCTTTTACACCTTGTACCATGTGTTTTACTGGGTCTCCAGGCATTGCCTTAGAAATACCGAATAGTAAAACTGAAATTACGAATAAAACAGGAATTAAAGAAATGATACGTTTAATACAGTATTTTATCATTTTATATGTCCTCCTATACCTTATTAACAATAAAATGATAGGATAGTTTTAACTATCCTATCATCACAAACTAAATAATATAATTACGATATAATATAATTTTTATTCAGCCCATTTGATCTTACTAACCATAGTTGACCAATCTTTTAACGGAGTCGTTTCTATACCTTCTAATCCAGCATTATAGAAGTCAAAGTATGAGTTAGAGTAGATTGGTACTAATGGTAAATATTCGTTCCAAGCAGTTTGGAATTCTAACCATTTTGCAGAATACTCATCTACATTTTCAGGTGCCGTTTGACGTAATGAAACAGATAATTCATCTAAGATTGGACTGTTTGTTTGCGTCGCATTTTCCCAAGTGTTCAAGAAATCAGTGTGGTACGTTCTGTAAGGATCGTATACAGCTGTGAATCCAACAGCTAAGTTGAATGTGTTATATTTTTCTTCATCTGTTTGTTCGTAACGGTAGTAGTAGTTACTTAATAATGAATCGAAGTCTCCACGAGTTACTGTAATCTTCATCCCAGCTCTTGGTCCATTTGCATTGAATTGGTTTTCAATAGCATCTGTTACTGTATTATCATCTGTTCCGAAGTGTTTGATTTCTAATACTTCACCATTTGAATTATAACGGTAGTAGTCATCCGCTTCAACAGCTTTTGCAGAGTCCCAAGGTGTTACTCCATCCGCTTCAAATTTGTAATCTGTTTTATCTAGTGATTCGTTTGCTTTTGTGACTGAGAATGCATAAGTTGTTAATCCATCAATAGCTTCAGCATTGTCTTTGTACATCCATTGAGCAACTCCGTAGTCTCCGTAAACACTTGAACCGTATCCACCTAATACTGAGTTGATGATTTCATCATTATCTAAGATGTAAGCAATTGCATGACGTACTTCTTTGATGCTTGTCGTACCGTATTCAGTAGCCATTGCAACATATCCATAACCATTTCTTGCATAGTTAGATTCTTTTAAGTTTCCTTCTTCTACTTCAGCTTTCGCTTTTTCAATTTTATCCCCTTCAACTACACCATTTAAGATGTCTACGTCCCCTTTAATTAAAGTGTCCATATCTGTTGATTGGTCAACATATTTAACAATTACAGTTGGAATTGTAGGTTTGTCTCCATCTGGATCTCCAGCGAATTCTTCATTAATTTCTAGTGTTACAATTTGATTTTTGAAAGATACAAATTTGTAAGGTCCTGACACTGCAGTTGGTGCATAACGGTAAGCGTTATCTCCATCCGCAATTTTAGCCATATCTCCAGATAAATCAGCAGCTACTAATTTCGCTCCAGCATCTGTTGTTTCAATTGTAGAATCAGCTGAGAATACGTGTTGTGGTTTAGGTGTAATTGCAACTAATGAAGCTTCATAGAAGAATGGTAACTCTTCTGCAGCAATTGTAGCTGAGAATGTGTAGTCATCAATTAATTTAACTCCAGCAAATACATCTGTTTCTCCTGCAACATATTCTTTTTTTCCTTTTAATCCTTCACCATCTAAAGATGAAGCACCAGCGTCAACCCATTGTTTGCTCGCTCCCCATAATAATGCAAATACGTAATCGTTCGCATCTAACGTTTCACCATCACTCCATTTTAATCCTTCGTTAACAGTGAATGTATACGTTTTAGAACCATCTGCTTCATCATTGATAACTACGTCTTTAATAGCCGTATTATCTAATAAATATTCCCCAGCAGCGTTGTAGTAGTAAGTAGTGTAACCATATAACATGTTTTTAACCATTAAGTCATAACTACTGTTCCCAAATCCATCTAAGAAATCTCCTGAAAGCTCAGGTGTTCCTACCACTAATGTATCTTTATTTACTTTAGAATCACCGCTACCACAAGCAACTAAAGTTAACGCCATTAAAGAACATAGTGCAAATTTGAATAATTTTTTCATATTCAATCTCCTCTCTCTTTCATCAATTTATTATTGATAATGTAATTATTATAGTACATGAATCACATTTATGCAATATTAATTACACATTTTTTTCACATAAATTCGTATTTCTTACAATTTCTTCCATTTATGAAACTTTTTACATTGTTTTCGCATAAAAGACAGTGTTTTTCATTGACAATATCGTTTAAAAAAAAGGCTATTGCCTTTTTAAAATACAAAATCTCCTTTTTCAAACACGCTTATACGTGTTCCATCTTCACAAATTCCTTCAATTTTCATGCATGGACTACCAAACATAAAATCAACATGTGTTAAGGAATAGTTTGCACCTGCTTCACTTAATTGTTCAGGACTCATTGCAATCCCTCCTTTAACATTCATTGGATAAGCTCTTCCTAACGCTAAATGACAAGATGCGTTTTCATCAAATAAGGTATTGTAGAATAGTGTATCACTTAATGAAATAGGCGAACTATAAGGCACTAACGCTACCTCACCAATATAGGAACTTCCTTCATCAAACTCGATTAATGATTGCAGTGTTTCATAATCGTTACTTGCATTATAGTCAATCACTTTACCATCTTTGAAAGTTAATGAAAATTCATTGATTAATGTTCCATTGTAATCTAATGGTTTACTTGTGACTACTGTACCATTCACACCATATTTATATGGCATCGTAAAAATTTCTTCTGTTGGCATGTTTGGATTGAATTCGACACCATCAACGGTATGCTCATTTCCTCCAGCCCAAATATGATTTTTCACCAATTCAATTGTAATGTCCGTACCCAATTCATTTTTAAAGTGCATCGCTTTAAAGTTATGTTTATTTAATACCACTTCACGCTCAGCTAAATTTTTATTGTGTTGTTTCCATAACGATATTGCATCTTGTTCTTCATTTACATGAACCGCACTTAATATTTTTTTCCATAATGATTCTAACGCTTCTTGTTCTTCTAATTGAGGAAACACTTGTTTCGCCCAACGTACATTAGGCACAGCCACAATTGCCCATTGCACTTTATTTGCCATCGTAATTTCACTAGCTTCTTTATAACGTTCATTTAAAACACGATACACAGCACTAATTTTTTGTGCATCAATACCACCTAATACACCAGGTGTGTCACTAATAATGTGTAAAGTGGCCGCTCCCTCTCGTAATTTAGAAACCTTTTGTTCGACCATCCAGTCTGGCACATCACAAAGTGTTTCTTCTGTTTGATATTCATAATGCATTCTGGAAATTAAGTCATCTTTATAGTTAACAACAACTTCTTTGGCACCTGCTTCATAAGCCGCTTCCACGGCATATCGGGTCATCTCCTTTGCTTCAACTGACGTATTGATAATTAAAGTTTGTCCCTTTTGAACATTCGCCCCCATCACTACAGCAAGCCTTGCATATTTTTTTAATAATGTCTGATTCATAATACCCTCCTAATTTATCTAACTACTATTATACAATAATCTAAAAAAAAAACAGCGAAATGTTTTCTTTTAAATAAATTGGGAATAGATGTATACAACCAGTGCACAACCAAACATCATGATAAAACCAAGAATCATGTTATATAAAGTTCTAGAATATCCTTTTGGCGTGATTTCATCATTTTCATCAAGTTTAGAAATAATAGGATGTAATCTGAAAAAGTAAGTAAATATTGAAAAAATCATCACAACAACTGAGCCAAATTTTGTTGCTTCATTCCCAGTCAACAAAATAACAAGAAGTAATGCAATAAAGATTAATTTAGCACCTGCTACCCAGTTAATCATATAGCTAACAAAAAGATTCGTATTTTCATCCTGTTTTGCCGCACTAAAACCATTAAAAACAGCTACTCCATTTCCCAATTTAGAATCTGGAGCAAAATATAAAATACATACGTTTGCTGATTCCATCATCACAAACAGTATTATAGAAACATCTAAAATGTCCATATTTTTTTACCTCCAGTGCACATCGCTTATTCTTCTATATTTTATCTAAAAAAACAAAAAAGCAAACCTATCATTTGTCATAACTTTTTCAGATTTGACTTCTATACCCTAATTTTATATGATACTTGTATAAAGCGAGGTATCTACATGATTGACACTATCCATTATTCTCATATTGCCGATTTTTTTAAAGTTGTCTCAGACGAAACAAGAGTCAAGATAATTTATAGCATTGCACAAGAAGAATTAAATGTGAATGCTATTGCACAGCAACTACACATGACACAATCCGCTATTAGCCATCAATTAAAGTTATTAAAAGATACTGGATTTGTGAAGAGTAGAAAGGTTGGCAAACATATTTATTACAGCTTAGATGATGATCATGTAGTGGATTTATTACACACGGTAAAAATCCATGTTGATCATAAGTTAAAAGAACAGCAATAATGTGCTGTTCTTTTTTACACAAATAACAATAAACTAGCTGCCATTACAAACATCCCTGCAATTAATCCATATAAGGATAAATGATGTTCTCCATACTCTCTAGCACTCGGTAATAATACGTCAAGTGATATATACACCATAATTCCTGCAACACCAGCAAAAATCACTGCAAATAAAGTTTCTGACAGAAATGGTTGCAATACACTATACGCTAGCAACGCACCAATTGGTTCTGCAATACCTGATAAAAAAGAATAATAGAATGCTTTTCTTTTAGAACCTGTTGCTTGATAAATAGGTAAACTAACAACCATTCCTTCTGGTACATTATGGATAGCAATCGCCACGATAACAGGGATGGATGCAACCGGATCTTGTAATGCGGATATAAAAGATACCATTCCTTCTGGTAAGTTATGCAAACCAATTGCCGCAGCACTTAATAACCCCATCCGGTACAATTTATTTTGGTTTGAGTGTGTTGCTTCATGTGGGTTCAAATTAGATGGAATTAAACGATCTATTAAAGCAATACAAAGCATTCCAATAAAAAACGCACTTATTGCAAGCCACCCACCTATTCTATCACCGTGTACAGCGCTTAGATCATTTTGAGCACTCACCAATATTGCATTCATAGATATGAACAGCATCACTCCTGCGGAAAACCCTAAACTAACACTCAACGCTTTTGCGTTATCTTTTTTCATAAAGAAAACGAATACACTACCTAGCAGTGTGCTCAATCCTGCAATAGCAGTCATCATAAACGCAATTGTTACTGAATTCATATTCTCACCTCTGTATATAGTGTACCATAAATAAAAGCATCAAGTTAAAAATTTAACTCGATGCTTTTGTTTTTTTATTGGTCGGCAAATTGTTTTTGTAATTTTTCCCAACGTTTTACAGCGTCTGCTTTTGTTTTTTCGAATAATTCAAATGCAGTTTCACCTTTTAATACCGGTAATTGAGAGTAACGTGTTTCAGATAAGATAAAGTCTTGGAATTTATCGAAATCTGGTGCTTTACAGTCAATTGTTAATGGTTTTTCATTTCTTGGATCAAAACGGTATAAGTTTAAGTATCCACATTCCACAGCTTTCGCTTGTGTTCTTTGATGGTTACTTAATCCTCCTTTAATTCCATGCTCCACACATGGCGAGTAAGCAATAATTAATGACGGTCCATCATAACTTTCTGCTTCTTTTAACGCTTTAATCGTTTGCACTTTATTAGCACCCATCGCAATACTTGCTACATATACGTGTCCATAAGCCATTGCTATTTGTCCTAAATCCTTTTTCGCTGTTGCTTTACCACCAGCTGCAAATTTTGCAATACTCGCTGCTTGACTTGCTTTACTTGATTGTCCACCTGTGTTTGAGTATACCTCTGTATCTAATACTAGTACATTAACATTTAATTCATTAGCTAATACATGGTCTAATCCACCGTAACCGATGTCATATGCCCATCCATCTCCACCAACAATCCATACTGATTTCGACACTAAGTCTCTTTCATATTTTAATAATTCTTTGATGGCTTCATTGCTACTATCTTTCACTAATGAAATTAATTCTTCTTTTAATGCTCTTTGTTCTTCACGGTTTCCAACAACACTAATATATTTTTCACACACTGCTAATAAAGCCGGTTCACAATCATTCATGTTTTTTTCCATGATATCTAAAATTGTTCCTTCTTTAAATGTTTGTGCTAATGCCATACCGTATCCATATTCAGCATTATCTTCAAATAGTGAGTTAGCCCAAGCTACTCCTTCTCCATTTTCATCGTTAACGAATGGAGTCGATGGGGTACTACTTGAGTAAATCATAGAACATCCTGTTGCATTTGCAACCAGCATATCTTTTCCATATAGTTGTGAAACTAATTTATAGTAAGGTGTTTCCCCACATCCTGGACAAGCCCCACTTACTTCAAAGTATGGCGTCATGAATTGAGACTCTTTTACTAAGTTAACACTATGGAATCCTAATTTAGGTTTTGTTTGTTTATATAAATAATCTGCTAATGGTACTTGATCTAATTCTGTTTTGATATCTACCATTTCTAATGCTTTATTCCCTGCCTTACCAGGACATTCCACTACACATAATCCACATCCTACACAGTTATCTGGTGATACTTGGATGCGGTAAGCAAAGTCTTCACATCCTTTACCCATCGCTTTTAATGTATGAAATTCCATTGGTGCCTGGTTTACTTCCTCTTCATTTAACATGAACGGACGAATTGTCCCATGAGGACAAACATAAGAACAGAATCCACATTGAATACATGAATCTGCATGCCAAGTTGGTACTTGCGTAGCAATCGTACGTTTTTCTTGGTAAGAAACATTGTTTCTTAATGATCCATCTAATAAATCATATTTAGTGAATGCACTAACTGGCATATCATTACCTTCTAAACGGTTAATGACTGCAACATGGTTATCAAAGTATTCATCCCCTGTTTTAGCATGCGTTGCCGTAAATGGTAATTCCACCCAAGTTGGATCCACTGTTACTTCTACTAATCCCGCTTTTCCTGCATCAATTGCCTTATAGTTTAATTCTACAATATCATCACCTTTTTTAGCGTATGATTTTTTAGCCGCTTTTTTCATTAATTCAACAGCAGTAGTATAATCCATAATTTGCTCATTTAAAGCAAAGAATGCACTTTGTAAAATTGTATTTGTTCTTCTTCCCATTCCAATTTCATCTGCAATCGCAGTCGCATCAATAATATAGAACTTCGCATTGCGTTTTGCTAATTGTACTTTCATACGATTCGGCATTTGTTTTACGATTTCTTCTGCACTAAATGTTGTATTCAATAAGAATGTTCCACCATTTTTTAGTGATTTTAATAAATCATATTTAAACATATAAGCATCTAGTGAACAAGAGATAAATTCTGCACTATTTACATAGTACGTACTACGGATTGGACTTTTCCCAAAACGTAAATTACTTCTTGTTACCCCACCTGCTTTTTTAGAATCATAAGCAAAGTAAGCTTGTACATATTGATCCGTGTTATCTCCAATAATTTTAATTGAGTTTTTATTTGCAGACACTGTACCATCTGAACCAAGCCCCCAGAATAAACATGAAGTATAATCTTTTACGACTTCAAAATCGGTATCGATCTCAAGTGATAAATGTGTCACATCATCATGAATACCAATTGTAAATTCTTCTTTTAACACGTCTTGTGCTAACATAGTATAAACCGCTTTAATTTGAGCAGGCGTAGTATCTTTACTTCCCATTCCATAACGACCACCAACAATACTTACATCATATGATTTTAAAGCATGTAATACATCTAAGTATAATGGCTCTCTAGCTCCCATTTCTTTTGTACGATCTAATACTGCAATTTTCTTAACTGATGCTGGTAACACTTTTGTTAAGTATTTAGTTGAGAAAGGACGGTATAAATGAACTTTAATCATCCCTACTTTTTCACCTTGTGCATTCAATGTATCAATTGCTTCTTTAGCCGTTTCCGTTACCGACCCCATCGCAATAATAACACGTTGTGCATCTTCTGCTCCATAGTATGTAAATGGTGCATACTCTCTACCTGTATGTGCACTCACTTTTTCCATATAATCCGCAACCATATCCGGTATTGCATTATAGTGTTCGTTTTGTGCTTCTCTTCCTTGGAAGAAAATATCATCATTTTCAGCACCCCCACGAGTCACTGGGTTAGTGTGTGGATTTAAAGCATTCGCTCTAAATTTTTCTAACGCTTCTTTATCTAATAATGAACGTAAGAAATCATAATCCATCACTTCTACTTTTTGTACTTCATGTGATGTTCTAAATCCATCAAAGAAGTGAATAAATGGCACACTCCCTTTAATGGCAGCTAAATGTGCAACTCCTGATAAATCCATACTTTCTTGTACAGAATGCGATGCAATCATACACGCCCCTGTTTGACGACATGCATATACATCTTCATGATCTCCAAAGATATTTAAAGCACGACTTGCTAACGCACGTGCAGCTACATGGATAACTCCAGGTAGTAATTCTCCACTCATTTTATAAATGTTTGGGATCATTAATAATAACCCTTGCGACGCTGTGAACGTTGTCGCTAACGTTCCCCCTTGTAAAGCCCCATGTACTGCTCCACTTGCTCCACCTTCAGATTGCAGTTCACTTACTTTTACTCTTTGTCCAAATACGTTTTCACGTCCTTGTGTTGCCCAAGCATCTACCGATTCTGCCATCGGTGATGATGGTGTAATAGGATAGATTCCAGCTACTTCAGATAGTGCATAAGCACAGTGTGCAGCAGCCGTGTTTCCATCCATTGACATGAATTTTTTTTCCATCAAAAAACTCCTCCTTATTGTACTGTTACCATTATACCTTTAATTTTTTTTAAAGAAAAGGGTTTCATACTAAAAAAAAACAATAATTTGCTTACCAAATCATTGTTTTTAGTGTTCTATATAATTTTGCAACAGGTAATCCTACAATATTATTGTAATCGCCTACAATTGATTGTACAAAAAGGCATCCTAAATCTTGTATCCCATATGCTCCCGCTTTATCGAAGCAACTACCACTTGCAATGTATTCATCTATTAATGATGTTTCTAATTCATAAAAAGTAACTTCACTTTTTTCATAAAATGTTTGGACTTGTTCTCCTTTTATTAGTGCCACTGCTGTATACACAAAGTGGGTTTTTCCAGATAATTTTTCCAACATTCGCTTGGCTTCTGATGCATCTTTAGGTTTTTGTAGTACCTGATTATCCATCACAACAATGGTATCTGCACCAACTATAATAGCCTCAAGATGTTTGTGTTGCACCGCCTTTGCCTTTTGTAAGGCCACTTGTTGTAAAGCCTCATGTAAAGGTAGGCGGGGATCAAAGTATTCACTTGTAGCAACAGCATCGCATAAACAGGGAATATTCGCTTGTTGTAGCAATCGTTTACGACGTGGTGAAGCACTTGCTAAAATAATAGAAGACATACTATTTTTTAACAATTTGACACCAATTTCTTGTATCTTCTATTAATCCCCATTGAATACCTGTTAATTCATCATATAATCGTTGTGTTAAATGACCTATTTCAAAACCATTAATGACTTGTATGTTTCCTTTATAGTTTAATTCTCCAATCGGTGAAATAACAGCTGCGGTCCCTGTACCAAACGCTTCACGCAAGCGTCCATTTTGAGCATATTCCATTAAATCATTAATATCTAAGTGCATTTCTTTTATTGTATAACCCCAATCTTTTAAGATGGTTAAACAAGAGTCTCTTGTGACACCTGGTAATACACTCCCTTCTAAAGGTGCAGTAACGATTTCATTATCAATGACAAACATAGCATTCATCGTTCCTACTTCTTCAACATATTTACGGTGTACACCATCCAACCATAATACTTGGGAATAGCCTAATGCGTTTGCTTTTTGTTGTGCTGCTAAACTAGCTGCATAGTTTCCCCCACATTTCGCAAAACCTGTTCCCCCTACTACAGCACGTACATATTCATCTTCCACAAATATTTTAACTGGATTGACACCTTCTGGATAGTATGCACCTACTGGAGAGCAAATTATGATAAATTTATAGGCATTGGCTGGATGCACTCCTACACCTGTTTCCATAGCGAAGCAAAATGGACGAATATATAGTGATGTGCCAGGCGCACTAGGCACCCAGTCTTGTTCCTTTGCAACAATGGATTCGACTGCCTCCACAAATAATTCTTCACTTATTTGCGCCATGCATAAACGCTCGTTAGATTTTCTTAAACGCTGTCCATTCATCTCCGGTCTAAATAATAAGATATCATCGCCTTTACGATATGCTTTTAACCCTTCAAATGTTTCTTGTGCATAATGCAATACCATACTTGACGGATCCATTGCAATCGGTCCATATGGTACGATTTGCGCATTGTGCCACCCTTTTCCTTCTACATAATCCATAGTAAACATATGATCTGTAAAATAGTTTCCAAAGCCTAGGTTATTTTGATTTGGCTTTTCTTTTAGTTGTGTTGCTTGTGTAATTTTGATTTCCATTTGTTTCTCCCTTATTTTAAATAAATATACTCTTTTTTACGATAAAATGCAATAATTACTTTTTCTCCAATGATATCATCTTACTTAATCTTTTTTTGTATAGTAGGCTGCCCCCAAAGATGGTTAGCATGATACTTGTAAAAATGATTATAATTAAAATAACTAGATCAAAAAACACTTTTTCTTCTAACATTTGAATCATTAAACTTGTTCTTGGATCTAATAACCATAAATCATTTGTAAAGAAAATATGATGAAATTGGTTCCAAAACGCAGTAAAATCAGCACTTGCATAAATGATTAATCCTATTAATGCAAATAGAAAACCGACAAATACATTAATAAATGAATAGGTGCATACTTCTAAAAATTCTTTCTTTTCATCCACCCATAATAGGATTAGTAAAATTAATAATGAAACTAAACATGCATTTCTTACTAAAATTGCATTTGTATACAACGTTTTCACATCGTCCATATGCAATATTTCATCCTTTGTATAAATCTCTCTCATTTCCTCATTGACTGGAAAGTAGATAACTAAACTATCTCGTTCGCCTTTCGTATAATCTAACAAAGCTTCTATTGAGTGTTGTACATCTTCTTCATTCATATTTAGTTTTTCAGCAGTATTTAATAACTTAAATTCATTTTCATAAAATCGGGGCTGCAAAGCAGTTAAATCCACTACCGTAATAAGCACGCATATAATAAATAAAATACTAGCTAGCGATGCAAACCATACTTTCATTTTAAAATTCATAATCCACCTCTTTTAAATCTGTCCCTATTATAATACAAGGTGTATTGTGCAACAAGTAAAAAAATAGAAAGACACATTAGAATAAAGTAGCATGTCTTGCGTATTGATTGTTCCATAATAAATACGGCTTTAGTTCAAATAGTATTTTAGATAATCATTAATAAATGGATTGCATTTCTATACATAGATGCGCTTTCTATATCCATTCAATATAACAATTTCTAATGCTTGATGGCGCAATTTGTAATCTATACACGCATCATGTATAATTATTAAAATACATAGTAGGAGGATAGAGCATGAAAAAAACCATAGTTGTGAAGATTGGTAGCAGTAGTATTACTCATCCTAATGGATTATTAAATTTAAGAAAAATGGAATCCGTTGCACAAGTATTGAGTGATTTAAGTAATGCAGGGCATTCTATTGTATTAGTGAGTAGTGGTGCCATTGCTGCGGGTAGAGGGAAAATGCAATTACAAGATCGAGTAACAAGTCTACCTGAAAAACAAGCGATTGCCGCAATTGGGCAATGTGAATTAATGTATATTTATGATAAATTTTTCTCACAGTATGCAAAGGTAGTCGCACAAATGTTATTAACAAAAAGAGTCATAATGGATGATGTTTTACGTGAAAATGCAATAAACACAATTCATACATTACTATCTTATCGCAGTATTCCGATTATTAATGAAAATGATAGTGTGGCAACCGATGAAATTATTTATGGGGATAATGATACATTGGGAGCCTATACGGCACAATTAATTAAAGCTGATTTATTAATCTTATTATCCGATATTGATGGATTATATGATAAAAACCCTAATTTGTATGAAGATGCCACTTTTATTCCTTATGTAGATAAAATTGATGCGACTATCCAGCAAATGGCAGGCGATAGTATATCCAGTGTTGGCACAGGAGGAATGAGTACTAAAATTCAAGCCGCTAAAATAGCAACTCAGGCTGGATGTGATATGATTATTGCTAACGGAGCAGATATGCGTATTTTATACGATATCGTAGAAGGAACTGCTCGTTGTACATTATTTAAAGGAGAATCATAATATGGAACTATATAAAAAAGCTAAACTTTCTAAGCAAGCATCTTATGCATTAGTGAGTGCGTCTACTGCCTTAAAAAATATGGCTTTACTGGAAATGACTAAACAATTAGATACGCATCGCCAAGCCATTATGGATGCCAATGCAAAAGATATTAAGCAAGCTATCATTAATAAAAAAACTACATCTTTCATTGATCGTTTGACTTTAGATGACCTGCGCATTGATGATATGATTGATGGTATCATGCAAGTCATTCAATTAGAAGATCCTTCCCAACAAGTATTAGAAGAATGGAGTAATCAAAAATTGCACTTTAAAAAAGTCAGTGTGCCAATTGGAGTCATAGGAATTATTTACGAAGCCAGACCTAATGTAAGTGTTGATGCCGCCTGTCTATGTTTAAAAAGTGGAAACGCCTGTTTCTTAAGAGGTAGTAAAGATACAATACAAACAAATAAAGTTCTTGTTCAACTCATGCAAGATGCATTAGCTAGTGTGGATATGGATATTCATACTATTCAATTACTAGAAGATACTTCAAGAGAAACAGCTATTGCTTTTATGCAGTGTAATGAATTCTTAGACTTATTAATCCCTAGAGGAAGTGCTAACTTAATCAAACACTGCGTTAAATTTGCAAGTGTCCCAATTATTGAAACAGGTAGCGGAAATTGTCATGTATATGTAGATGAATACGCTGATTTCACAAAAGCTCTTCAAATTATTGTGAACGCAAAAACACAGCGTGTGAGTGTATGTAATGCATGTGAAAGTGTATTAATACACCAAAACATTTTACCCACTTTCTTACCCCTATTAGTAGAAGCTTTGCGTGCACACAATGTCGTCATCCACGCTTGTGAAAATTGTGTAAAAATAGAGCCTAGTTTATTATTAGCAGATGACTTAGATTACGCATGTGAATACTTAGATTATGAAATTAGCGTCAAAGGGGTGACTAGCGTACAAGAAGCGATTTCACACATTCATACATTCCACACTAAACATAGTGATGTCATCGTTAGTGAAGATGCTAACACGTGCCAAACATTTGCTACATTAGTCGATAGTGCATGTGTATATATTAATGCTTCATCCCGTTTCTCCGATGGAAATGAATTTGGGTTTGGTGCCGAAATAGGCATCTCTACCCAAAAAATCCACGCTCGAGGACCTATGGGTTTAAAGGCATTAACTAGTTATAAATACATCATTGAAGGAGATGGTACAATACGTTAAAAAAAGCGAATTATTATTTCGCTTTTTTTGTATATTTATTAGGTTTTGCATTATATTTTTGATACGGACGATAGTTTGAATGAGGATTGTGTTTTGGACGGATTAAACATTTAACATCGTGTCCAATTAAATCCTTACGATTTGCTTTCACTAATGCGGCATGTACAATCGGATAATATTTAGGATTGCGATATTGCATTAATGCACGTTGCATCGCTTTTTCTTCTGCCGTCTTTGGTACATATACTTTTGTATAATCACGAGGATCCATTTCTGTGTAATACATAGCCGTACTTAATGTACCAGGTGTTGGATAGAAATCTTGCACCTGTTCTGGTTGGTGTTTAATATCACGTAAATATTCAGCTAGTTCAATAGCTGCTTGTAAATCACTTCCTGGATGGGAAGACATCAAATACGGTACTAAGTATTGATTTTTACCATGTTCTTCATTAATTTTATAATATTTGGTAACAAATTTTTGGTATAACCCACGTCCTGGTTTTCCCATCTTATCTAGTACTTTATCACTGATGTGCTCTGGTGCCACTTTTAACTGCCCACTAATATGATGTTTCACTAATTCATGGAAGAATGATTCATCACGATCATACATTAAATAATCATACCGAATTCCACTACGAACAAATACTTTTTTTACATTTGGTAAGGCCCGCAATTTAGTTAATAAGGATAAATAATCTTTATGCTCTACATTTAAGTTATTGCATGGTTTAGGCCATAAACATTGTTTTGTTTGACAAACACCCTTTGTTTCTTGTTTGGCACAAGAAGTTTTTCTAAAGTTTGCAGTGGGTCCCCCAACATCATGTATATAGCCTTTAAATTCAGGGTCCCAAATCATTTTCCTAGCTTCACTTACGATACTTTCATGACTTCTACTTTGAATGATTCTTCCTTGGTGGAACGTTAACGCACAAAAGTTGCACGCTCCATAACATCCGCGATTACTAATTAAAGAAAACTTCACTTCATCAATTGCTGGCACATGCCCTTTCGCTTCAAAACTAGGGTGTACTTCTCTTGTATAATTTAACGCATATGCGCGATCAAATTCATTTTGTGTCAATGGGCGGTTGGGTTTATTTTGCACAACATACCAACCATCATAAGATTCTACTAATGTTTTCGCATTATAGTGATCGGTGTTTAAATATTGCATATGGAAACTTTTAGCATATGCTTTTTTATTCGCCACAACTTCTTCATAACTAGGTAACATAAGTGGTTCATAAGCAAGTGATAAATCTTTTGTTTTAAACACCGTTCCATCCAAATATGTAATATCTTTAACATCCATTCCGCTAGCCAAAGCTTCTGCCATCTCGATGACACTATTTTCTCCCATACCATATAAAAGCAAATCAGCATTAGCATCTATTATTAATGATTTCCTAACTTTATCATCCCAGTAGTCATAGTGAGATAAGCGGCGTAAACTCGCTTCAATTCCCCCCACAATGATGGTTGCATCCGGGTACGCTTGCCGTATCATTTGTGAATATACAATCGTTGCCCGATCTGGACGTTTTCCCATTTCTGCACCAGGTGTATAACTATCTTTTTTACGGCGCTTCTTAGATACAGAATAGTGATTTACCATACTATCAATATTTCCGCTTGACACTAAAAACCCAAATCTAGGCTTTCCAAATTGCATGAAATCAGTTTTATTTTTCCAGTTGGGTTGCGCTAACACAACCACTTTATAACCATGGCTTTCTAGTACACGAGTAATAATCGCTGCTCCAAATGATGGATGATCGACATAAGCATCTCCAGAAACATAAATAAAATCTGGTTGTTGCCAACCTCTTTCTAACATTTCTTTTTTATTAATCGGTAAAAAATCATTCATTGTCTACACCTTACTTTCTTCTTTTATTTTTAATAATAAATAATGTATGGCATCATCATCAAAAGTATACATCTTTTCAGCTAATGCATCTAATTGTACATCATAATGTGTATGCCATGCTTCTAATACTTCATCAAAAGGATATCCTTCCAATTGTTGTTGCAATTGTTTATACTCTAACACAATATCATATTTCATTAATTCTTGAATAATTGCTTCACAACTCATCGCTTTAAAAAGGGCATCTTTGGCTTGTATCATACTTTGGCTGCAATCATATTTTCGCTTATTTATATATTTTGTATCCATATTGTTCCTCGTTTATTAAGACGTCTATCATTATAGCCCATCTTTGTTTAAATTGCCACTTAAACAAAGAAAACAGTGGTTCCCACTGTTTTCTTGTATTTGTTATTACTCATCAAGTTTTTCAAATTTTATTTGTTTTCTTAACTTTCTAATTTGTTTACGTTCTAATAAGTACGCTATGAACCCAATGAAAAATAAAATAGTCGCTGCAATACTTATGCTAAGTAAAATAGGTATATATTTTTCTTTTTTTGTTAAGTTTTCATAGTCTGATTGGCTAATCGGCGCTGTATTGGCATACAGTTGTAATGTCTTTTTCGTAGATTCATATTGATATAAATTTGAATTTCCTTGTTCATCCATTAAATATATTAAGCTATAATCACTATATGTTTTATCTTCATATACTAATCCATCGTATTCATTACCTTCAATTTCTATTTTAGTATATTTAAATCCTGTTAACTCTTGTAAGTTTTTAGGCATATCAACTATTGCATAGTTCACCCCTAAAATAGCAACTGGTTTATAAATCGATTTAATCTCTTCTGTTTCTGGATCAAAAATATAGAAGTTCTTCACATTCTCTGCATTGCTCATATACAGTAATACGATGCCTGCAAGCGTACCATTATACGCTTCTACTTCTTGTCCTGCTACAGTGACTGTTATTTTTTCAAAATTTTCTAATAGAGGTGCTCTATCTAAAGTTAAAACCCCTAATTCACCCTTCCCATCTACATCTACAACTGCCTTGGGTGATTGTTCTACATATACATTTATTATGTATGTCTTGGTATTTCCTACACCATCACTTGTCGTAATATTTAACGTATTATTACCTTCAACAAGTGCATGCGTTCCTGTCCCCGTTACAGAGACTTCACTGCTTGCTGCACTCGCTTCTATTGCTATTTCTTTTGTTTCTGCTTCTAAATCGACAGAATATGTTGTATTTTCAGGTGTGAATACAGGACTTAACACTCCCGAAGAGATACTTAACTCACTCAGAGTTAAGTCTTCTACTTCTTTTTCAGGTTCTGTTTCTGTGCTTCCACCTGTTGATCCTCCTGTTGATCCTCCTGTGGTTCCTCCCCCACCAGGCTGTACTGGTTGGGTAATTTGAATAGCAACAGATTGCGTTCCAAGTGGCGTTTCATTGAAATCTGGTGTAGAAAACATCTCATTAGTTACTGTTACATAAATAACACCTGATGAACCAGCTTGAATAGTGGTACTTCCATCTGACCAAATATTTGAACTTCCCGTTAACGTTCCTGCTCCTGAAACACTTACAGTGAAATTACCTTCCCCACCTGACACATTTAACGCAATCGAAAATGCTTGATTAGGGGATACCGATGCGGGAGCGCTTATATAAAATGAAGCAGCTGATACAATCGATAAATGTAAAGTTAAAGCACTAAACATTAAAAATCCACATAATAATATTTTAATTTTTTTTGTCATTTTTAGTTTACCTACTTAATAATACTTTCTCTACCTAAGATGTAGTTTTTAATATGCATATAATCTGCAGGTGTAATTTTACCAGAATTATCTACATCTGCTCTTTTTAAAGGTTCACCACTTAGAGGCGTACTTCCTAGAATATGCATTTTTATATACATATAATCAACAGGTGAAATATTTCCATCAGCATTCACATCTCCTGTACGAACAGGATCTGGTGTGGAAGGCGTTTCTGTTTGCTCATGTGGAACAATCACTAAACTTGAATGAATATAGGCATAAGCGTTATTAAAATCATACACTCCAACATCTTGTGTCATATGTGAACGATCCGCCGATAAAGTAGGATCGGCTTGGATTTTATACCATGTCGAATTTCCGTTAATGGATTCACCCGATACCGTGTCTAAAATAATAAATGGGTAATCATCATAAGGTCCGGTTTGGTACAAAACCGTTGCATTCGTTGTTGGTTCTTTTCTTATATTGGCTGATGAAATTCCTGGTTTAATCGCAATTGTCTCATTTTGATAATCTTTAATGGATGGATTGGCATTAGCAATACTCCATACAACAGCAGCTGCTTTTTCTCCCCAATAAGGATCAGATGCGTATTTAACATTCACTCCACTTGCTTTATTCCCTAAGTGAGATCCTTTATATCTACCAGAGTAATCTTTGGGGTCTAAATAGCCAATTGAAATAAATACATTGGCATGATAATTAATACTTTCAGCGACACTTCCATAGCCACTTGCCGAATCTGGACTTGAATCATAAGCTGCATGTCCAAATAAATTATTTTTAGTAGTTGCATAATAACTTGTTCCCCAACTACTTTCATTAGCTGCTACTCCTACCATTAGAGCAGCATTAACACCATATGTATTTTGGTTATCAATAAATGTTTGTCCTGTCTGCAACATCGTACTCACTCTTCCATTAGCCCCTGTTGTAATTCTTGAGTTTAATTGCGCAGCACTAAATGATGTGGTACTACGATGTGAAAGATATTGATAATAATTATAATACGGTTCTGTTCTATTTACAGCATTCACATTTGTATTATTTCTTAAGTCATTTGATAATGCCTCATAACTAGAATAGAAATAATTTCCATCATAACTATAGTATTTAACATTTGATTGTAAATAGGCTTGCTCATATCCTACTTGAATCGCATAATACGAGCTTGGACTACTAATGCTATGTGAAATATAATGATACAAACGCCCATTCACTTCTTGATAATAACTAACGTTTAGTCCACTATCATACGCCATGACCTGTACTTCATCAGCGGCTACCCAACCTACAACACCAGATAGCATAAACTTTACTTTTGTTCCATCACTACTGTGCCCTAAATAAAGGGCATCCGCACCATAGTATCCATTTGTGTATCCTGTTGCGCCTGTTCCATCAATTGTATACGATGTATTTAACATGGAACTTGCTTTTACTTTAAAGTTTACGACACCCGTCATAATCGATCTACTTGTCCCCCCGATTGGTCCCATAGCTTGGATTTGTGTTTGTTCTTGGATTGTACTTTCTTCCAAAGCTTCTACATCTAGTTCAATCACATTTCCTTCCATGTCTAAAGTGGTAAACACATGATTTTCTTCCAATGTTTCACCGACTTCAAAATTTGTTTGGCTACCTTCATTCACCACATCTTCATTAGCGAATGATTGGCTCATTCCAATTAAACCAAGTGCGACAACTAGACATGCACTAATTATTATCTTACTATTTCTATATATCATATGTAACCTCACGATCTTTTTATCTCATAAAAATCAAACAGTTAAATTATAACACCTTAAACCTTCTTAGCGTGTTACATTTGTCACAAATACTATTGTAAAATTGCATAAAGTACCTAATAAATTAGGTACTTCGTCATTCCTATAGTTTTTTTGTATCGATTTCTTCTTTAATTAAGGCAATGAAATCTTCTTGACTTAGTGTAGTGGTTGCTTGGCTACCATGTCTTCTAAAACTAATCGTTTTTTCATCACGCTCTGTATCACCAATTACAAAAGTAAATGGTGCTTTTTTAATTTGTGATTCACGCATACGATACCCTAGCTTTTCATCACGTGCATCCATCTCTACACGAACCCCATTCGCTTGCATTAAATCAAATAATTCTTGAGAATATGCTAAATGGTATTCATTTTTTACTGGAATAATATTCACTTGCACTGGTGCTAACCAAGTGGGGAACGCTCCACCAAAATGTTCAATTAAAATTCCAATGAAACGCTCTACTGATCCAAAGATAACACGGTGCAACATAATTGGACGGACTTTATTTTTATCTGCATCGACATATGTTAAATCAAAACGCTCTGGTAAGTTCATATCTAATTGGATAGTTCCACATTGCCATACTCTTCCTAATGAATCTGAAATATGGAAATCTAATTTAGGTCCATAGAATGCTCCATCACCTGGGTTTAATTTATATTCTTTTCCAGCTGCTACACAAGCTGCTGCTAAAGCAGCCTCACTTTGTTCCCAAGTTTCAATATCTCCAATGTATTTATCTTCAGGACGTGTACTTAATTCTACTTTATATGTTAATCCTAGCATTGTATACACGCGGTCAATAAATTTCATTAACCGTACTACTTCACTTTCCACTTGATCTGGGCGCATAAAGATATGTGCATCATCTTGGTTAAATGTACGGACTCTAAATAATCCATTTAATGCCCCACTCGCTTCATTACGGTGCACTTGTCCAATTTCTCCCATACGAATAGGTAAGTCTTTATATGAATGTAATCCTTGTTTATATACTAACATGGCTCCAGGGCAGTTCATTGGTTTAATCGCAAATTCGCGATTATCCACTTCACATGTGTACATATTATCTTTATAATTTCCCCAATGTCCACTTACTTCCCATAATTCTTTTGACATCATTAATGGTGTTTTAATGAATTCATATCCTTCTTTTGTATGTTCCGCATACCAATAGTTTTCTAAAGTATTTCGGATCATCATTCCTTTTGGTAACATAAATGGCATACCTGGTGCATAATCGCTCATCATAAATAAACCTAATTCTTTGCCTAATTTTTTATGATCACGTTTTTTTGCTTCTTCTAATAAGAATAAATGTTGTTCCAACTCTTCTGGTGTTGGGAAACAAACACCATAAATACGTTGGAGTACTTTATTGTTTTTATCCCCTTTCCAATACGCCCCCGAATGCTTCAACAGTTTAAAGTTACGACATGCTTTTACTGTTTCTACATGTGGTCCACGACATAAATCAATGAAATCCCCTTGCCCATATGTAGTAATACTACCTTCTTCTAAACCACTAATTAAATCCAATTTATATTCATCACCTTTAAATAGTTCTAGTGCTTCTTCTTTTGTTAACTCTCTACGAGTGATTTTTTTCCCATCCTTGCAAATCTTTTTCATTTGTTTTTCAATCTTAGGAATGTCATCATCCTTTATGACTTCATCACCTAAGTCAATGTCATAGTAAAACCCTTCACTGACTACAGGACCCACCCAAAACTTTGCGTGTGGGTATAACTGTTTTACTGCTTGTGCTAATACATGTGCACAAGAATGATTTAACGTATTTAATTGCTCATCATTTTTAAAATCTACCATTATTTGTTCCTCCAAAATATAAAAAGTCTCCTCATCCAAAGGACGTGAAGACTGACGTGGTACCACCTTATTTTATGTACACTATGTACACCTCTTACACTTAACGCGTGTGAACGGGTATCTTTTTCAAGTCCAACTCAAAGGGAGTAAGTATTATATTCTTTTCATAAAGTTTTCAGCGCCACTTTACTCTCTGTATCAATCCTATAATCTATTGTCCTTTTCAACGTCTCTATATACTTTATACACTGTTTATCGCTTTATGTCAATTACAATGCAGGAAAACCCTCTTCTTACCTTAGTTTACAGGAAAGGGATATACTATATAAAGAAATTTTTACGTTTTTCTAGTTTTCACAACGTACATAAAGTAAACAATATGGAAGATCCAAACGCCAAACAGAATCATTTGACCAACCGGGACAGCATGCATCATGATAAACCCAATCGACATTAGAAAGGTAACCAAAGTGATGACTTTATATTTTGTTTGCAAAGTCATTCCTTTGCCATTCACATAATCTTCCAAATTATTTTTGTACAATTTTGTTTGTTTAAACCAAACATCTAAACGACTACTTCCTTTACTAAATCCAAATGCCGCGATTAATAAGAAAGGAAAAGCAGGTAAAAGAGGGATAATAGCCCCAATAGCACCTAATACTAATCCTATACATCCCACACTGATATAGATTACTTTTTTGATTTTCATTATTTTTCCCTCTCCTTTTTAGAAGTGAGTAAATGTTTCATTGCAAGGATAGGATGATACACTATCATCCTAGGTCCTGCAAATCGCATCACTTCTTTAATAACATTGCGCTTATCTTCTTTATAACAATGGACACTGCAGTTTGAACAAAAAGTCTTAGTTGTTTGAAATGGACATTTTTCAATCCTTTCATTGGCATATTGTAATAAACTTTGACAATCATTACAGAATTGCTTTGATTGGTGTTTTTTCTTGCAGTATAAACCAATCATCAGCGCAACTATTTTCTTTTCTTTTTCAACACCGTGCATTAGCTTTCTCTACTTGTTTTCATTTCAATTAAGGTATCGACTATTCGCATTGTAGAAGTTCGATGTGAAACTAATACCATTGTTTTATTTTTACTATTTTGTAATGCCTTTAATATAACTGCTTCATTTAAACTATCTAGATTACTTGTTGGTTCATCTAATAAGATTAACTCTGCATCGTGTAAAAAGGCTCTTGCAATTCCAATCCTTTGTTTTTCTCCACCTGAAATAGTGTCCCCTAGTTCCCCAATCATCGTATTGTAACCTTGTGGCAATGACATAATAAACTCATGGATAGAAGCTTGTTTGGCAGCGCGCTGTATCTCTTCTAATGTAGCATCTAGTTTAGCCACTCTAATGTTTTCTGCAATCGTGTCATGAAAGATATGCGTTTCTTGTGTAACATAACTTTGGATATTTCTTATATTTTTTGTATTCATTGATTTTATGTTTTGATTAGAGATTAAGACTTCCCCACGTTGTACATCCCAAAAACGCATCAATAATTTTAATGTAGTTGATTTTCCACAACCTGATTTACCATGAATTCCAATAATCTCATTTTTCTTTATCATTAGTGAGTAATCTTTTAATATTTCTTCTTCGCCGTATGCAAAACTAATATTATTTAATTGTGCATTTTCAAAATTAATATCACATCCATCACTTACTTCATGAACCATGGGCTCTTCTTCTAATAAATCTAACACTCTATTTCCACTCGCAATGGTTTGGGCTAACCCCGCTCCAAGATTAGCCATTGCACTCACTGCTCCAAAAGATGATAGTAACATTAATGGGGAAACAATTGCACCTTGTAAACTAATCATTTGTTCGCTATATAAATAACTAGAGACCCCTAACATCACAATCCCAAACCCTAATATCGCTAAGCTTGTCATCGCGTGTGTTAACCCACTATATTTTTTAAGTTGTTTATTCGCTTGTTCCATTTGTTTTGATAATCGATCTACTTTTTGCTTTTGCTTGTTTACATAATCAAATTGTAGAACTTCTTTGATTCCTCTTAACCCATCTAAATAGCTTGCATTTAAATGACCTGTATAACTTCTTTGTTGTTCTCCACATGGTTTGCTTTTCTTAGAAATAACAATCGGAATTAATATGCCTACACAGACATGGGCAAGCAATACAATAAACGCTAAATACACACTAAATTGTGCCACAAATAAAATAATGGCACTTGAAGTGAATAAAGCAATACAAATCGGAGATAACGTATGTGCATAAAACACCTCTAATAATTCAATGTCAGATGTGATAATAGAAACTAAATTTCCTTTATCTTTCCCCTCTAATTTAGCAGGTGCTAATTTACGTAACGCTAAAAATACACGATCACGGATGAATGCTAATAAGGTAAATGCAATATAGTGATTACAGTATTGCTCAATGTAATGTAAGACGCCACGTAGTAAAGCAATACAGGCCATAATGAGGATAAAAGTAGTAAAATACTCACTATTGTTTTGGATCACATCAACAATAGCATAACCTCCTAATACGGTAATAAAAGACGCACAAAAATATCCTAAACAGCCCATTAATACAGCCATCATCATAACTAAAAATAAAGGTTTAACAAGTTTCATCAATTGCCACATAACTTGTATCGTACTTCTTGTTCTCATTATATTTTTCCCTCCATATTTTCTAGATTTTGCTGTGTGTGATATAGTTCACTATAATAATTTTGATTACTTAGTAAACATCCATGATTTCCTTTTTCGATAATATGTCCATCTTTTAGTACATAAATCATATCTGAATCAACAACATTAGCTAATCTATGGGAAATAAAGATAATTGTTTTAGTTTGTGCTAATTGCTTGATTAGTGAGAGAATGTTAACTTCACTTTCTACATCAATATTACTTGTAGCTTCATCAAAAATATACATCTCACTGTTTTTTAATAACGCTCTAGCGATGGCTAAACGTTGGCACTGCCCTCCTGATAAGTTACTTCCTTTTTCTTGTATTATCGTATCTAATCCTGCTTCACTTTTCACAAATTCAGATAAATTAACTTGTTGTAATGCATACCACATTTCTTCCGTACTCGCTTGTGCGTTTCCCATCAATAAATTATCTTTAATTGTACCTTTAAAAATATAGCTATTCGTAGATACACATGTTATTTTTTCATAAATACTTGCTTGTTTCATATCATAGATTTGGTTTGCTCCTATTGTTGCGCTTCCTGTATACCCTGTATGGATGCCCATTAAGATACCAGCAATAGTGGATTTACCACAACCACTTTTCCCAACAATTGATACAAAGGTGTGCGGTTTAATTTCTAAATCGATGGCCTCTAATACTAATTGATCCGTATAGGAAAAACTTAGGTTTTGCAATGTGATGCTGAAATCATCAATCTCTTTTGTTTGCTTGCATTCCGTCTCTAAATCTAATAATGCAAACATATTTTTACTTGCTGCAATACCATTCATTGCCACGTGGAAAAAACTGCCTAATAAACGTAAAGGTAAAAAGAAATCCGCACTCACCAACATAACAACAAACATCTCCAAGATGGTAATACTCCCTGCTTGAAAAGATAACAAGGCAATGATAATACCTAATGCTGCACCACCATAGGCAATTAGATCCATAATGATAATAGAATTTAATTGCATCGACAGTACTTTCATTGTGACAACTCTAAAGCGTTCTGCTTGTTTATTCATTGCTTTGTGTTTATAGTCATCTGCACTATATATTTTTAAAATATTTAACCCTTGTAGATTTTCTAAAAAAGAATCACCTAACTCTAAATATTCATTCCAGTATTTAGCTAATAATTTCTTTGCGATTTTTTGTACAATTACAATTGAAATCGGAATGAATGGCACGCAAACAAATAACACAAGTGCAATCTTTAAGTCTATAAAAGCCACAAAAACAAATAATAAAACAGGTGCCATCATCGAATAAAAAAATTGTGGTAAAAAGCTACCAAAATAAATTTCTAATTGCTCCACTCCTTCCACCGCTATTTGTAATACTTTAGAAGATTCGATTTGTGTCGTATAACGACTTCCTAATTGCATTACTTTATTATATATTTGACTTCGTAATATCGGCTTCACTGTTTTTGAAGCAAGATAACTTTGTTGGCTTGCTAAATATACACAACTCACTTTAATGATAACGCCCAGGCAAGCTATCCCAAAATAGAATATCGTTTGGCTCATTTGAATCGATTGTTGAATGAACAAGGTCATCAAAGCACTCATACTGCACATGACTACAACATTAGCGACCAATCCTATTATTTGCAATAAAACATTCTTTCTTATATGAGGGATGGCATCTGGTACCATTTTTAATAATCTTTTATTTATCATAAATAACTCACTTCCTTTAGTTAACCAAGGTTAACTAAAGGAAGTGTAACACACTGTTCTTCATAAAACAATAAAAAAGAGCTAAATCACTTAGCTCTAAACCATTTTTTAATAGTTTTCCAAATGCCATTTGTTTCTACAACTGGAGGAACCTTATTCCGATACATTTCTATGAAACAAGCTTGTGAATCAATATGAATAGCTTGATCATTCTTCTTAATATAAGTACCATCAGACTGTAAAACTCTACCTTTCACATTGTCCATCCAAATAATGCTCAATATTTCATTTAATTGATCTTTTATTTGTTGATCCAACACTAGGGCTGCTACTTCTATTCTATTTTCTGTATTTCTTGTCATAAAATCAGCGGAAGATAGATACATTTTTTGTTCTTTCCCTTTTCCAAATGCATAAACACGACTATGTTCTAAAAACCTTCCTACTACGCTCATAACTTGCACTTGTTCTGTTTGATTGATTATATTTGGTAAAATACAACAAATGCCCCGAATAATTAACTTGACTTGTACTCCTGCCATCGATGCTTCTTTAAATTTATCGATAATTTGCTTATCCGTTAAGGAGTTTGCCTTAATCATGATAACTCCATCTTTTCCTTTTTTTATTTCCTCATCAATTAAATCAATAATTGGTGACTTTAATTTTAATGGTGCTACCATTAAATACTTATAGTCTCCCCCTACATTCCCGATTGCTGTGTTTTTAAATAACTCTACTGCATCTAATCCGATTCCTTCATGAGCACTTAATAATGAAAAATCGGTATATAGTTCTGAAGTTTTTTCATTAAAGTTTCCTGTTCCAACATGAGTTATATAACCCACCCCTGCTTTTTCTTTCATGGTAATTAAACATACTTTTGAATGTATTTTATGATGATCAAATCCATATATAATATGACACCCAGCATCTTCTAACTTTTCGGAATAATCAATATTATTTTTTTCATCGAAACGAGCTCTTAATTCCATTACCACACTGACTTCTTTTCCATTTTCTGCTGCAGTGCATAAATAATCAACTATTTTAGCTTTTTTGGCTAACCGATAAATGGTAATCTTAATAGAAATAACATTCGGGGTATAAGCTGCTTCTTTAATTAATTGTACAAGTCCTTCCATACTTTCAAATGGATAAAACAACAACTTATCTTTTTGTTTAATTTGTTTAATTATACTTTGGTTAAAATCAATACTTGTTGTAGGGACAGGTTTAAAATCAGGATATAATAGTTGCTTTCTTTGTGTCACACTTATCTTACTTGGTAAATTAAATACATAACCCATTTTTAATGCACAACTAGATATATATATTTGGGAAGCATCAATTTTAAATTTATGGCAAATAATGCTCTGTAGTTTTTCACTCATCTCAAAATTACATTCTAAGCGGACTACAGCTAATTTACGACGTTTAACAAGTACATCTTTCATTAATTCACGAAAGTCTACCCCTGGGTCAAAGTGCTCTAAATTAGCAGTTAAATCCGCATTACGAGTAATACAAATACAATTTTTTTCTAGCACTTCATGCTTATGAAATATTTCCCCAAAATATTCTAATATAATTTTTTCTGTACGAATAAAACGCACCTCATTACCAGGTAAAAATACAACTTCAGGTAGGTGTCTAGGTACTGGTAAAATACCTAACAATGTATTTGTTTTGTGCTTTAATAATGCAAAGATGCATAATTCTTTACTTTCAATGTGTGGAAAAGGATGTAAAGAATCTACTATTTGAGGTGAAATAACTGGTTTAATATTCGTCTTATAATACTCTTTAATATATTTTAATTCACTTTTTGCTAATTCATTATAATTTAATGCGTGGACATCATAATTTTTTAATTCTTTTTTTAACTGTTCATATACAATTGTCTTTTTTGTATATAAAGGTTTAACTACCTCATATATTTTAACCAACTGCTGTTTTGCTGTCATATTTGAACGAGAATCGCGATACGTACTACCATAACTTACAATATCGTGTAAACTACCTACACGTACCATAAAAAATTCATCTAGATTACTTGTGAAAATAGATACAAATTTTAAACGCTCTAGTAAGGGTACTTGTGGATCACTAGCTTCTTCTAATACTCTTTCATTAAACTTCAACCAAGATAATTCTCTATTTTGGGTATACGATATTTCCTTATTCTTATGCATATGAAAGACCCCCTAATTTAAATTTTATTGATTCAAAAATAATTTTGTATACAAATATCCTTCCCGTACTCCATAACTACTCACTATAATTTTTTTACTATTAAAATGCTTCACAATGCATTCCAAAATTAATAATCCTGGAATTATCGTATGTAATCGTTCTGGGCAAACCTTCAACATCATAGACGTTGCTTTTTTACGATCGCCACAACATTTTTTAATTATTTTCTTTAATTGCTTTTCACTAATTGTTTCCTTAAATTTTTCTTGTAAATAGTTATTGATACGATGACAACCACGAATGCTCCCCCCTACTCCGCTAATGATTTCAAAACTGCCAGTAATGGATACTTCTTGAATAAGTGATGCAATATATTGCCTCATGTTTTCTATCTCAGTTGGTGTTGGTAAAATTTCATCCACAAATTGTTTATATAAATTTAATGAACCTATTGGTACAGATATAGATTGTAGTATTCTTCCATCTTGATACGATACTAATTCGCTACTCCCTCCACCAATATCTACAACCAATCCTTCTTGTACATCCATTAAACAAGTTACCCCGATAAAGTCATATACCCCTTCCTCTACGCCTGACACTAAATCAATAGGGTAGCCTGTCCCTTTGGTAATTAGATAGATTGCTTCTTGTGTATTTTTAATATTACGCAAAGAAGCTGTCGCAAAAACATATACATTTTCGACTTGTATGTGTTGTAATATGGATTTGTAATTATTTAATGTTTCAATGGCCACTTCTATTCCACGCATTGACATATTTCCTTGCTTATCGACATAGCCAATTAATCCTGCCATTGTTTTTTTATGCAGGATTAATGAAATTGTTTGCTCTTGTTTTTTATAAATGGATAAGCGAATGGTATTGGAACCCATATCAATTACTGCATACATAACACATTCCTCCTTATCATACATGAATGAGCTATCACAGCTAGTAAAAGAAAAGATATTGTTTGTTGTGATGTGACTCTTTTCATAATATTTTAGTTTCTACTTGAAAATATTATAGCATAAAAAAAGGCATAAAACGTCTATTTATGCCTTTGTCTGACTATTTGTTTTTTTGTAAAACCATATTTTTGTATATTTTAATTTTAGGTTCATTCCCACTTGGTCGAACTGCAATCCAACTTTCGTCTTCTAGATATAGCTTAATTAAATTTGTTTTTGGCAAATGTATGTCTTCTATTGTTTGCTGATTATACCGCTTTGATAAACTGAAATCTTCTTTGCAAATTATTTTTTTTCCATATATATATGTCAGAGATTCATTACGATATTCACTAACCATGCGTTCAATTTCTTTTTTACCTTCTAATCCAAGTAAAGTAACACTTTCTTGTGCATCATCAATTTGTCCATATTCATCATATATCTCATTTAATACTTCAATTAGGGTCTTATTTTGTTGTTTATAGTAATTAGCTACTTCACAAATTAAAACTGTCGATTGCACACCATCTTTATCTCTCACAAAATCTTGAATTAAATACCCATAACTTTCTTCATATCCGAATAAAAACTGTTTCTCTCCTTGATAGGCTTGAATTTTATCTCCTATAAATTTAAATCCAGTTAAAGTGGATTCTACTTCAACGCCATATTTCTCACAAATTTTAGCACCTAAATTAGAGGTTACAACCGTATTGAATACAATTCCATTTTTAGGTAGTGTCTGCTTTATTTTTTTTTGTCGCAGTAGATATTGAAGTAAAATTGCTCCAGTTTGATTACCTGTTAAAAACATGTATTCATTCACATGCTTTACAACCACTCCTAATCGATCGCAATCTGGATCGCTTGCAATAATAATGTCAGCATCTTTATTTTTGGCTAATGCAATTGCTTGTATATATGCTTTTTGATCTTCTGGATTAACACTTGTAGTATGACTAAATTCTGGGTCTGGTGAACATTGTTGCTCTACAACATATACTTGATACCCTAAACGACTTAACATCGTTGTACAAGGAATATAGCCTGTTCCATGCAAAGGAGTATATACAACTTTAAAATTTTCTTTGCTAAGATGGGGGTGTTCTTGTATTTCTTCTACCTTTTCATAATAGTGTGTTATTACGGATTCATCAATTATATGAATTAGCTGAGAATTTACACTAGGTATTGTAAAAGCATCCTCTACATTGTTCACATAAGAAGTAATTTCATCACTTTCTTTTGGTACACATTGGCAACCTTCACTATTGTACATTTTGATTCCATTATATTCTTTTGGATTATGTGATGCCGTAATTACAATTCCCCCAAAAGCTTTTAGTTCGCGAATAGCAAAACTTAATTGAGGAGTCGATGTTAAAACGGGATAGACATGTACGTGAATACCATAACTAGATAATACATTTGCACAAATTTGGGAAAACAAAAGTGAGTTTTTGCGATTGTCATAAGCAATACAAATCCCTTTGGATTGCCCATTATGATTTAAGATATATTGGGCATATCCCTTTATTACTTTTTGTACCGTAAATACATTTAGACGATTCGTCCCCACTCCCATAATACCGCGAATTCCTCCTGTTCCAAACCTAATATTTTGATGAAAAGCTTCTTGTAGTTGCGATTCGTTCATTTTCATAAGTTCATCATATAATTCAGGATATGCTTTACAATATCGACTCCACTCTTGTACTATACTTCTACTATTTTCCATCATTCAAATCCTTATAAGTATGTAGTTCTTCAATATTTTTAACTTTTGTAATAATAATTTCATGTTCACTTTCAATACAAATCATATCCTCTACATCTTTAAATATTACTTTCTTAGATGTATACGCTACGTTATTACTGCTTGCAATAAATATTGCATTTCCTTTTGAAATATTACCCTTTTTATCCTTCATTAAATATCGGTCTAAAGCTTTCCAACTTCCGATATCATCCCAATCAATATCACTTTCAATAACGTACATATCGTTACATTTTTCTGCAATTGCATAATCAAATGAAATAGCTTCACATTGTTGATATACCTGTGATAATGCATCTAAATAGGATGAGTCATCATATGATGGCAATTGTGATAACAAAGTATAAGTATCTTTCATATATTGTTTACATAATAAAAGTAAATAATCTACATGAAACAAAAACATTCCAGCATTCCATAAGTAGCAACCCTTTTGAATATATTCTTCTGCTTTTTCAATATTAGGTTTTTCTACAAATTGCACAACGGGTTTTACAGCCTGTGCTTCTTCCTGAAACTGGATATACCCATATCCAGTTTCAGGATAAGTTGGTTTAATTCCTAAAGTTATAATCCCTTTTCCCTTATGTTGACTTAAGTAGTGCATTCCTTCACTTAGTATTTCAAAATATTTTGGAAGATTATTAATTTCGTGATCCGATGGTAATACCATAATATTAGCTTGTTCATATATTTGTTTAATGTATAAACAACTTAATAATACACATGGTGCTGTATTTCTACCTAATGGTTCCACGATAATATTTTTAATTGGTAAATTAGGAATTTGTTCTTGAACAAGAATACTATATTGTTGAGAGGTACAAATAAATACATTCTCGATTGGCATTTTATGTAAACATCTTTCAACGGTTAATTGTAACATTGTCTTTTTATCAATTAAACTTAAAAATTGCTTTGGTTTGTCATTTGTAGACATTGGCCAAAACCTTGTACCTCGACCACCTGCCATTATTAGTGCACAATTCATAAATATCCTCCTTTTATTCTTATGCTATTTCTTTTAGATATCTCGCTACTGCATCTTGCCATGTAGGTAAACGATTAAACCCATTTTTGTCCAACTCTGTTTTGTTCATTCTAGAATTTTTAGGTCGAGTAGCCTTCACTGGAAATGCGCTACTATCCACTGGTGTAACGACAACTTCTAAGTTTGCTTGTTTAAAAATTTCACAGGCAAAATCATACCAAGAACAAATCCCTTCATTCGTTGCATGATATGTCCCATAGTTATTTGTTTGCATCATATCTATTACCAATTTAGCTAAATCATGGGTATATGTTGGTGACCCGATTTGATCATTAACAACACTCACTTCCCCACGTTCTTTTCCAAAGCGCAACATTGTCTTGATAAAGTTGTTTCCATTGACACCAAATACCCACGCAATACGTACAATGAAGTGTTTACTTAATTGCTCAACTACTAACTCTCCTTCATATTTTGTTTGCCCATATACATTTAATGGCTGTCTGTGATCATACTCACTCCAAGGAGTTTCTCCTTGCCCATCAAATACATAATCAGTTGAGAAGTACATCATGGGAATATCTAAACTTTCGCACACAGTAGCAATGTTTTTAGTTCCTTCCACATTTACTTTTGTGCACAGTTCTACTTCATCTTCTGCTTTATCAACAGCTGTCCAAGCCGCACAGTGTATCACTGCATCGTACTGCCCCGAAGTAATAACCTTTTGTGCTTCTTGGGCATTGGTAATATCCATTTCATCAATGTCTACCCCGATTGCTTCGATATTTCTTTTCGTAGCTTCTGCTACGACATCATATCCTAATTGTCCTTTATACCCTGTTACTAATATTTTCATTATTTTCTCCTTTATTTTATGAAGAAACGCAAATCATTTGATTTGCGTTTGACTCTAATTATGCTCTACCTTTATCTTTGTACATTGTGTCAAAATAGTTTTGGTAATCCCCACTTAAAATATTTTTCCACCATGATTCATTTTCCAAATACCATTTAATTGTTTGTTGAATACCCGTATCAAAGTTATATTTTGGAACCCATCCTAATTCATTTTCTAATTTTTGTGGGTCAATAGCATAACGCATATCGTGTCCTTTACGATCTGCAACATAAGTAATTAAACTTTCTGGTTTATCTAATGCTTGTAAAATTGTTTGTACAACTTCTAAGTTTGTTCTCTCATTGTGTCCACCCACATTGTAAACTTCTCCCACTTTACCTTTACGTACAATTAAGTCAATAGCTACACAGTGATCATAAACATGTAACCAATCACGTACATTTTCTCCGGTACCATACACTGGTAAACTTTCGTCCGCTAACGCTCTTGAAATCATTAATGGAATTAATTTCTCAGGGAAGTGATATGGGCCATAGTTGTTTGAACATCTAGAGATAGTGACTGGCAATCCAAATGTTCTATTGTAAGCTAATACAAATAAGTCAGCACTTGCTTTACTTGAACTATATGGACTTGATGTATGTAATGGTGTTTCTTCTGTAAAGAATAAATCCGGACGATCTAGTGGTAAATCTCCGTATACTTCATCTGTTGATACTTGATGATAACGAGTAATTCCATATTTTACACAAGCATCTAATAATGTGGTTGTCCCCATCACATTTGTCTGTACGAAGATACCTGGATCTTCAATACTTCTATCCACGTGTGATTCTGCTGCAAAGTTAATGACTACATCAAATTTTTCTTTTTCGAATAAATCAAAAATGAATGCACGATCAGCAATATCCCCTTTCACAAACTTATAATTTTCTGCGTTCTCTACTGGTTGACAAGTTTCTAAGTTACCTGCATACGTCAATGCATCTAAGTTAACGATAATATCTTCTGGGTATGTCTCTACCATGTAGTGTACAAAGTTACCACCAATGAACCCTGCTCCACCTGTTACTAAAATTTTCATAATTATTTTTCTCCTTTAAATGTAAAGTTGCAATCCGCATCTTTTAATTCTGGTCCAAATTTATCTTTATCAGATAATACTGGCTCTAATCCGTTTAATAAAGTTCCCCAATCAATGTTAGCTGTAGGATCATCATAGCGAATTCCACGATCGTGTTCTTTTGAATAGAAATTATCTACTTTATATCTGAATTCAACATTATCAGTTAGTGTCAAAAAACCATGAGCGAATCCTTGTGGAATAAAAAATTGTCTTTTATTTTCCTCACTTAATTCTACACTTACCCAATCACCATAAGTAGGACTTCCTTCACGAATATCAACCGCTACATCAATTACACTACCACGAGTACAACTCACTAACTTGGATTGTGCCATTGGTGCATTTTGCCAATGTAGGCCTCTTAATGTCCCTTTTTGTGCTGAGAATGACATATTATCTTGTACAAAATCTACATTAATTCCTAAGTCATTATATTTTATTTTACTGTATGTTTCACAGAAGTATCCTCTGTGATCCCCAAATACATCTGGTTCAATGATGACTACACCATCTAATTTTGTTTTAATAATATTCATTATTTAACCTCTTTATCTACATATTTACGTTCCATAACTTTTTTCAAGTATGCTCCGTATTGGTTTTTCTTATATGTTTCATAAATTTCTGACATTTGCTCAAGTGAAATCCACCCATTATCAAATGCAATTTCTTCCAAGCAAGATACTTTTCTATGTTGGTGCGTTTCAATTGTGTACACAAAATTTGTTGCATCAACTAATGACTCATGTGTCCCTGTATCTAACCAAGTGAATCCATCACCTAATAATGTTACACCTAATTCTTCGTTTTCTAAATAAATTCTATTTAAGTCTGTGATTTCTAATTCTCCACGTGGACTTGGTGCAAGATTTTTTGCGTATTCTACGACTTTATTATCATAGAAATATAAACCTGTTACTGCATAGTTTGATTTCGGATTAGCTGGCTTTTCTTCTAATGAAGTGACTTTTCCATTTTCATCAAATCCGGCTACTCCAAAACGCTCTGGATCTTCTACATAGTATCCAAACACAGTTGCTCCTACTTCTTTTTCAGCTGCTGCTCGTAAACGTTTGGCTAATCCGTGTCCATGGAAAATGTTATCTCCTAACACCATTGCTACACTATCATCACCAATGAATTCTTCACCGATAATAAACGCTTGTGCCAAGCCATCTGGGCTTGGTTGTATCTTATAAGTTAATGAAATTCCAAATTGACTTCCATCTCCTAATAATTCTTGAAATCTAGGCGTATCATCTGGTGTAGAAATAATTAAAATTTCTTTTATACCTGCTTGCATTAATACACTTAGTGGATAATAAATCATTGGTTTATCATAAATTGGTAGTAATTGTTTACTAGTTACTTTTGTTAGTGGATATAAACGAGTTCCACTTCCCCCTGCTAAAACGATTCCTTTCATTTTGAATCCTCCTGTTATATGTTCTACAATAGCATAAACCCTTACGTAACGTAAGGGTCAAGTCAATTATTTTTTTTTGCGATAAATAATCCCGCTTCTTTTGTTACCATAATTTGTTGATTTTGAATAATACGTTGACTAATAAAGTCTTTTAATTCAATCAATCGTTTTCCAATAATCTCATTTTGATTACCATAACTACTCACAATATAGTTAAATAGTAAATCACTATCTTGGATACATAAGCTATCTTTATGTAGCAATAATTGAATATCCATAAAATACGGTGCAAGTATATCTCTTCCATTTTCTAATCCAAATTGTTCATATAGAGATTGTTGTGATAATTCAATTTCTTCATCAAATTCATGAACAAATTGATTAATTTCTTGCATATGTTTTCTCCCATAAGTGGAACAATAAAATATACCTCCTGGTTTTAACACCCTTTTAATTTCTGCTAATGCTAGTGGTATATCATGCACTTGAAACAATGTATGATTCATAACAACAGCATCAAAACTTTCATCTTTAAACGGAATGTTAGTGCAGTTAAAGCAAAAATAGCTAAAATCATTACCTAACTCTTGTTTAGCATCTTCAATCATTCCCTCGGAAATATCGGATAAATAAATATCGCGATTGCGAATGCTTTGATTGGAATTTTTCCATAACTCTCCATTTCCACAACCAATTTCTAATAATCGATTTACTTTATTAAATTGAATTTGGCTAAATAACCAAGTAAACCAGTTTTTCTTAGCAGTAGAGCATTCATTATGCAATTGAATTCGTGCTTGTAAATTTTTCGCATTTTTATAATCTTCTATCATATATTCATCTTTATTAGACAAGTTAATTAATTCAACTACTTTATTCCATTCTAAACTATCGTTTTCAATTAATTGTTTCGTACTCTTTAAACTATCTTTCATACGTTGTAAATAGACAAGTTTCTTATTCACTAATTCGATTTGCAGCTGCATCGAATCAATCATCGATTGCTTATCATTGTCTAGTATCAACGGATAAATTTCTTCTAAAGAAAAGCCAAGTTGCTTCAATGAAATTATCTTTTGTAATTTAATATAATCTTGATCACTATATTTTCGATAGCCATTCTCCATAACAAAAGAGGGCTTTAACAAGCCCACTTTATCATAATAACGAATGGTTCTTAGTGTTACATTTGCACGTTTGGCAAATTCACCAGTAGAATAATATTTCATAATTACCTCATTACTTACTAATTAAACTATCAAATACTTGTTGATAACAATTATCCCAAGTATATTGTGCTTTTAACTGTGCTCCTAATTGTACTTCTTGTTCATAAACAGATTGATCTTCTAATTTTATTAATGCTTGTGCAATTTGTTGGACATTTTGTGGATCCACTAATAATTGTGAACCTTTCCCTAAATCTTTCATACTCGATGTATTACTTGTAATAAAAGGCGTTCCACAAATGGCAGCTTCAATAATAGGAATCCCAAATCCCTCATATTGCGAAACAAAAAATAGTGCTTTTCCATTTTCTATCAGTTTTCTTTTTTCGCTATCACTAATATACCCTAAAAAAATAACACGTTTCTCTAAGCTCAAATGCTTAACTAATTGCTTCAAATTTTCAAATTCGAAGCCTTGGCTACCCGCTATATAAAAGTATGTATCTTTATTAGTTTCTAGTAAATATAATTGAAACGCAGAAATCGCATTGTATAAATTTTTATTTATACGCATATCACCCATATAATAAAAATACTCTTGATTAAAATTAATTGTACTTGGTTCATTGAGGTTGTATAAATCATCTTCAATGATTTTACAACCTAATGTAATAATTTTAATTTTTTCTTGTTCAATATTTAATAATTTAATTAAATCTTGCTTTGTATTATTTGAAACCACTAGTATTTCATCTGCATATTTGATTCTTCTAAAATATAATTGTGCATATGTCTTTTGTATAAAAGTATAGTTTTGAGGAAATAAAAGAGTCATGCAATCGTGTACAATTGCTACTCTTTTGCTCTTATAAAATGAGTATGGTACTATTCCATCACATAAATAGGCGTCACTTTTTCCACAAAACAATTCAATTGGTAACATATATAATAATACCGTTTTAATTGATGATAAGCGCTTCACAATTGGTTGAATCCAGCTATATACTTGTGAATTAATTAGTTCATTATAGATTTTTTTATTTCCTATTGTTAGGTAGATTGATTGAAATACCGTACTATTTGCGTGCTTTAAAATTCGTTTCGTAATTTCTTCATGCACGATGTGTACACCTGTTTTCTTTTCTTTAATAATTAAATGTGCATTTAATAACGTAATTTTTTTCATCTGTAATCACACCCTTTTTTAATAATTAATTCAATCTCATCCACTGTGTTCTCCCAAGAAAACTCATTAATTACACGAGTATGCAATGACTCTGCTAATTGTTTACGTAATATTGGATCATCAATATACTGCTTCATCAATGATTGTAATGAATGTTGTGCATTCACAATTAACCCAAACTCAGTACTTGGTACAACTTCAAGTATTCCTTTTTGTTCACTTACAATTGTTGCACATCGCATTAGCCCTGCTTCAATAACTGAGATACCTAATCCCTCTGGCCAAATAGGTGCATATACAAATACATCTGTTTTAGCCAATTGTTTCATTAATGCGTCATGTGTTAAATAACCCAGTACTTTAATCTTGGGATTACTTTTACTTTGCGCCTCTATATATGTAGTTAAATCACCTTTACCTGCAATATGCAACTCAATTTGATTGTATGTTTTACACAATTCATTAAACGATTCTACTAAATCATATACTCCTTTTTGCTTTAATAAACGTCCTGCAAATGTAAAAATTATTTTTCCATCATTTAATTGTTTAGGGTACGTAGCTTCTTCATGAATATTTACAGCACCATGTAAAATTCCACTTGATTGTAAATTAAAGTGTGATGTCCATTCATTACAAGCTTTAGAGACTCCATAATAGGCATCAACACGTTTTGCTACAAAGTGAGTTAGTACATGCTCATATTGTGCACCAAAGAAGTCTAACACAGCGTTATTTATAGTTAAATGTTCACATCCATGTTCAATTACGAAGTTTTTAATATTCATCTTACGCGTAAACTTTGCACCTTCATAAGTTGATAGAAAAAACCGCGTATTTAAAATTGCAAAATCAATCCCTTCACTTTCTAACTGCTTATACAATTGTTTAAATGCTTGATTTTTTTTAGGAATAGGATAACGTGACACAAATAAATTATGTACTGGATAACGATAAATTGTCATATTCCCCTTTACTTCTTTTTCTTTTAAATCAGCTTCATATTGCGATGTCACAATAATAACTTTATATCCACGTTCTAATAATATTCTAGAAACGTTGTCTACATAGTTTTCAATTCCACCTAGATGGGGAGGAAAAAATTCTGCAAAAATTGCTATTGTTTGAATCGATTTCATAAAGTCCCCCTTATTGATTTTCAATATCGGTAACTCTTTCTTTTAAAATAGAAAGTTCTTGAATTAACAGTGTTTGTTTTGTTTTTAGTCCTGATACAATAATTGTTAATGCCATGCAAATAAAGATTAAAATCACGAATAAAATACCAATAACAATATTTGATATTGTTTCAAATCCTACAAGATGACTAATCCAGGCGAATAAGTTGGGAATTACAGAAACTAAGAAAATAACTGTTGTTGGAATTAACCAAACTAAACCAAATTTTAAAGGAATTCTTCCTTTTTTTAAAGTCGTAAAAATTGCAACATATAACATAATCGATACAATTAAAACTCCTAATTGAAAATTATTTTCCATTTTTATAACTCCTTCCTCCAATTAATAAAATGTTTAACAGTACATTTACCATGTAGTAAACTGTTTTCCATGCTCGAATCGAAGAAACCCCTCCTTCTCTTTCAAACATACGCACTGGTACTTCTTTTAATATATACTTCTTTTTTAATAACTCAGTCGTTGTAATCGGTTCTGGATATTCAGTTGGATAACTTAATGTAAAGTCACGAATAATTGTTTTATTTACTGCTCTGAAGCCAGATGTGGTATCATATACTTTTTTTCCTGTCACTAATTTAATGAAAGTAGAGATTAGTTTTATACCCATCCTTCTAGCAGCTGAAGATTTAAAATCACTTGATGAATCATCAATAAAACGAGATCCAATCACAAAGTCAGCTTCGCCATCAATCATTGGTTGAATAATTGTTTCTACATAACTTACATCATGTTGCCCATCTCCATCATATTGAATTGCATAGTCATAACCGTTGTCTTTTGCATAGCGATATCCTGTTTGTACTGCGCCACCAATTCCTAAATTATGTACTAAGGTAATATGCGGAATTTGGTTAGCAATACAAATAGCTTCTGTCGCATCTTTAGAACCATCATTAATTACGATGACATCGTAATTCGTATTATGTTCTTGGTTATACTTTATAATCGTTTCATAAGTATTTAAGATACATTCCTCTTCATTATATGCAGGAATGATTAATAGTATTTTGTTCATATGCCCTCCTAATTAACCTACAATTGTAAAATCTAATACGTATTTTATTACATAGGCTACAATAATTATAGCTATCATTATCAAATAACCGTTATGCTTTTCTTTAAAATAAATATATTTATTATTAACTAATAATAAGGCGAATGGAATCAATGGAATAAAGTATCTACCTTGTAACCCTAATATGATGTCACTTCCTAGTGGTGTCCAATCTATAAACAGTGCAAAAGCTATCGCAAAGCTAATCGATGTAAAAATAATTAACATGACTAATTTCGATTTCCAATCAAACGCTTTTTCTCCTTTACAGTTCGATAACCCACATGTAAATAACATTACTAAATAAACAAAAATTGCACTGCTATGAATAATTATTGTATGACCGCTTAATAATCGACCTATTGAATCATATGCATATTTTACTCCATGTAAACTAAATGTATTAAAGAACACTCTTAAAGTATGGATTGGGTTATTCAATGCATATGAAATAGAATAACGTTCAACATCTCCTATTGCATTCACATGTGCTTCACTACTTCCAACCATTAAAGTAATAATCTGTTGGAAACTAAATAGTAGAATAGAAAAAAAACAAATTCCTAATAAAGCGGCTAGTGCTAGTATTTTTTGTTTAATGCCCCCAAACCGTTCTGTAGGAACTAAAATTAAAAACAATAGAATTCCGGTATAAACAATTTTGGCAGGTGCAAGTAAGGCTGAAAACATTGCAATGACAATTAAGTCATTTTTACTAATTTTACCTTTTTCAACAATCAAGGCAATCATATAAGCAATTAATAACAAACTAACTCCATTAATAAACCCATCATAAGAGTAGGATGCAGCTTGATGCAATGACATAGGCATCATTCCAATCAGGAAAAACATAGTTTTGAATCGTGGTACTCTCTTTATAGCAAAATATAAACAACCAACAAAGAACGCTAATCCCGTAATTCTTCCTAAATAATAAATCCATAATCCACTAAGATTTAATGTGCGGCCTACACTAATACCAATAGCTTGTGGTACATATTGTAATGGATAACTATACCCATATGGTTCATCCATTTTTGAAATAGGTGAATCACTATTTTCAAATAGCGGTGTATTAATAATTTCATTATACGCCTGAGGAACATTTTTGTGTAATGTACTCCCTTTTAAATGAATATGGTCTTCTCTAGCTTCTTCTATATTGTCAAAGTTAAACATTAAAATATTGGAAACACAATAAGATGATTTATGATGATGTGCTTCATCAGGAATGGATGCTGGGGACATAATAAAAACAAACAGCATCCCGAAAGAAAAAGCAACAATTGCATATATTTTATGAATTCTCATTTTTTTAATAAAGATTATATATATTGCTCCTAAAATTATAAACGCTATTAACATTTGCATAACTTGGTTAAATATTTGTGTATCTAATGAATCCATATAGATATTCTTATCATTCAGAACAATTTTATTAATAGTCTTATTTTCATCGTATATTGTCAAATTCAGCAATACTGCCTCTCCACTATTTTTCTTTAAGTTAATAACTGTTTTTTTAGTATTTGATTCAATTAAGAAATTAACCTGTTCAACCGCATTTTGCACATTACCACTAGCATGTTCAGTTGATTCATCATCAAAATAAATAATCATGTTTTGTATTGCTGTAGGTTGATCTTCAATTAAATATCTATCTGTTAAAACTTCTTTTTCCTCTTCAGATAACGGATGTTGCATTGCATTTAACTGTTCCGCTGAAAAAATCGTCGATTCTATTTCAACGTTTTTTTCAAAGTTCAGTCTAAATATCGAGCTGCTAAAATAAATAATATTCATTATCGCTAATAATGATAAGATAATTATTATAGTATTATTTTTATCAAATTTAAATTTGTTCATTTTGTTCTCTCATTCTTCACATATAACATTAATTATACATGAATTAATGCTTTAGTTCAATAAATTAATGGATAATCAATATTATATTACCCAAAATGAAACAGGTGATTTTAGTTCAATTAAGACCAAACATTTCCGCTCTTTGAACTTAACTCAATTTATTGAATGCAATAAATTGAATTGTAGTAATTCTTAACTTTTTTAATATTCTATATACCTCTATTGCTATTATTAGTTGATCTGCATTTTATGTTCACTCCATTTACTATAAAATAACTTTAATCTAAGTATTAAAAACACTTATCATTAATCAACATCTATTGGCATTTCTTTTCTAAACATACTTTGTTTAGTATATTGTCTTTTCTTTCTAGGAAATTTCAACATTAAAATTGCAGTTCTTGATAACTTTATAGCATTTAATCTTAAAACGTCTTAATAAACTCTTATTTATTACCAAATATAGCTTTAGTTTGACAAGTTTAAAATCTTTAGATTCCGTATTTGAAATAGTATGCACAACGATTACATTAAATATCAGGATAAATATACCCTCTATTCTTTCGCTTTAAATTTAGTTACATCAAAAAAATGCTCTACTATAAACCTTCAATACGATTTCCAATTACTCTTCTGTAATAAATTTATAAGAACTGTATTTTCTTTTTTTAGTTATATAGACAACAAATTAAGCTTATCCATAATAGTGTACTACTTTTTTATGATTTACTATATACATATCCTTTGTCTCTAAACTGTAGTATCATTCTACGATACCTGTAATTGGATTTTTTGGATATTGGCAGCACTATTCGTTTACGAATTCATTATTTTCATATCTTTGCCTTTTCTATTTCACACTTCTATTCGTTCTTCTTTTACTATTTTACAAAAAAACGCCCTGCAATCCTTTGGTTATCCAATAAATTCAGGCGTTTTATATCGATTAAAATGAAAGTTTACTTATTTAAGCTATTAATATACTTATTAATTCCTTCTACTATTGTAGTAAGAGGTACTTTTGTGATTGCCATCATTTTATCATTGGCTAGCACTATTTTTTTTACATCCACACTACGCATATCTTTATAATTGACAACAGGGTTATATCCTTCTGCCTTTAGTAATTCAATCAATTCATTTTGGCTATATCCAACTCCTGAACTTACATTAAAAGTAACGGTATCTCCCTCATATCCTGACAGCGCATGCACCATTTTACAAACATCTTCAATATAAACATAATCACGAATTACCTCGCCATCACCCCAAATTTCAATTGGTTCTTGCTCTAATGTTTTTTTTATGACAGCGTCAATAAAGCCGACACCTTTTTTATAATCTTGCCCCGGTCCATAAGGATTAGAAACACGTGCAATATACATCTGTGTATTTTTTTGAGCATTAAAAGTACGTAATACGTTTTCAATACATAACTTAATACATCCATAATGGTTAATCGGGATTGCTAATTGATTTTCTGAGATAGGCTGTTTCTCCTGTGTTCCATATACAGTCCCACCACTTGATAAGTATATTAGTTTAGATTTATACTTTTCTACTAATTCGAATAAGCGAATGGACTGTATCAATTCCTCTGAATACCCTTGCATATATTTTGTGTTTGAATTTCCTGGATTCATAATACTAAGCGAATGAATGATGATATCTTTATCTTTTATAGCCTCTTCTAAGCATTCCTTATCAAAGAAGTCTCCTTCGATATATCTAATTACATCACTGCTTTTTCTAGGAGGAAGCAGATCAAATGAATAAACTTCCGCATATTTATCACTAAAATACTCCAATAGGTTAGAGCCAATAAAGCCGTTCCCACCAATCACGATAATTTTCTTATTTATCATCTTCTTTAATTCCCTCTAGAATTAGCTTACGCACTTTCTCCCCTTCTTGTTCCCATGAAGTTTGTATTGCAAAGCTATATCCTCTATCTCTTATTTTTGACAACTGCTCTTCATTGTCAAAATAATATGACATTTTATTTGCTATATTTACTGGATTAAAATCTACTAAAATTGAGTTTTCATCATTAACTAACCAAGTATTATTGGGTCCATTTGAACATACGGCAACTGAATTAGAAGCCATAACTTCTAGCGGCAATAAAGACAAATTTGTATTTGATAATACTAAACACATATCACATTGGGAGTACACTTTTGACAATTCAGAAATAGGTAGGATTTTTAAGCTTTTATGTTTAAATGGAATTTCAAATTCCTCAATTGATCCTCCCGCAAAAACGACTTCTAAGTCTGGGTGTTTTTTTGCAAGCAAATCTAAAGCAAGTAATCCAATTTCAAAATCTCTTCTTGCTGTATTATGTCGTGCATAAAAGAATACTCTTTTTGTTTTGTCTTTTTTAGTTTTTTTTGTATATAGATCTTTATCATATGAAAAGCCAAAACTTCCTGCTTTCATATTAAAATCATTAATACATACATCTCTTAACCAATCACCTGCTGTAATCCCTCTAAAACCAAAAGTATAAGTTTCCTTCGCTAATTCATAAAATGAACCAACAGGAAAGAAATACGGTTCATAATCTTGAACGAAATAAAATTTTGAAATTGTATTATTGAAATTTTTTATAAAATAAGCTGTGTGCCAAGCAGTTGCTATCGTAGCATGAGCAAATTTCATACTGCTTTTATCGACAAAAAATTCAATTTTTTTATCCACTACATCACTATAGTGTTCATGTATAAAGCGAATTAGCTCACTATCACTTTTGAATCGAGTTTCGTCCAAATATACTCTACTATGCATTGACTCATCTTCCAACATTGAGATAAAGCGGAAAATATTAATATGTCCTCCACCTCCAATTCCTACATCCGGAATTAGCCAATTCAGCGTTGTTTGCTTACCTTTATATTCATTATAATCAGCTTCATTAAAATTAATTATTTCTCTATTTGTAATGTACGATAGTGTACTAATGATATCTTGCTTAGAGATTCCTTGCTCAAGCTGACTTCGATTAGTGTTCTTTGAAGTTTTATTCTTAACTTCTTTTAGTACACCTTTTACTCCATTTACTTTAAAAACACGATATGCACTTTTACATTTTCTCTTCAGTGTTCCCATGGATCCTCCTTAGTTATTTCTTTGTTTAAATTGCTGTGAATATTTCTTGTCTAATCTGTTTTGCTTCGCTGAGGGATATAAATGGTACTTACCACCTAAATAACCACCTAAATATTTACATCTATTTCGCCAAATAGAATAATATAGCCACTTAAATTTATCTTTACGGGTTAAAGGAATAGAGCGAAGATAACTAATGTCTTGACGAACACTACGCAAGTAACGAACAAAAGCTTGAGGTGCAGAAGTTGCAATTCTATAGCCTGAAAAATCATAAATTCCTTTATATTCGTCGTAATACCTTCCTAAATAATCTTTCTTGTTAAAGTTATGTGAGTGATGTACAGCTGCATCTTTTACATACACTTTTTTATACCCTTCTTCCATTCTTGCCTTCATCCATATTTGATCTTCTGCGAACTGCACATCTGCGTATGGTTTTTTTTCAAATACACTTCTTCGCACACAAGAATTATTATCCGAAAAGAATGTAATATAATTACGGTATGATGTATCATTTTCATACCTTTTCTTATCTTCCAATTGAATAATTTTATTTTTTCTTTCAAACCACAAAAAGTGATTCTTTAAATCGCGAATATCAAATAAATTGCAATCGTGATGAGGTAAATGCTTACCAAAAGCCCCAACAATATTTGAGTCTGACACCATTGGTTTCACTAAATTATCTAACCAAAATTCATTAGCAGGAATTGCATCTTGTGTAATGAAAACAATAAATTTTCCAGATCCTTTAAAAGCTCCAAAATTTCTTGTTTTTCCATGTCCGAAATCACTTGGAGCAATTTCATATAATTCGAATCCGAACCCTTTAATAATTTCAACACTGTTGTCTTTTGATCCAGAATCTACACAAATTACTTCGAAATTTAAGTTTGTTTGCTGCTTAGCAATCATTGCTAAACATTCTTCTAATAATTTACCACCATTTTTTACTGGGATAACAATCGTTACATCTATCATATTAAATTTCCTCTGCAAATCCTTTTTCTAATTTATTGAAAATTTTATATCCAATAACGAGTAAAATAATACTTAATGTTAATGCAATCAGAATACCTGATAAACTTGGCATTTGGTGATATAAGAAAATGTCTCTATACATCGTTATCAACACAGTCATAGGGTTTAATTTCAAAATTTGAATTAAAATAGCAGGTGCGCCAGCAAATTGTTGAAATGACCAAATTATCGGAGTTGCATAAAAAACCATATTCAATGCAAATGTGACAACATATTCTATATCCTTTAGATAAATATTCAATGCAGAAAGCGGGAAAATAATAGCTAATGAAAACATTGTTTGAATTAATGCTATAATTGGTAAAAATATAATATGCCAAGAAACCCCAACTCCTGTAAAAACTGTAAACAAAACAACAATAATACATGAAATCAAAAAATTTATCAATGAACTAATTGCAATAGATATAGGAAGTATCTCTCTAGGAAAATATACTTTTTTTATAATGCCTGCATTAGCTCGTACCGTTGTAATCCCCATACCAATTACTGTGGTAAAAAATGTCCATGGTATAATACCGGTAATAAGATATATCAAATAGTTATCCACTACATTTCCCATTAAATATGGAAAAACAATTACATATACTAATACAGTTAATAAAGGGTTAATAAAAGACCACAAAATCCCTAATATCGACCCCTTATATTTTCCTCGTATTTCTTTTCTAACATTAGATTTTAACAATTCTCTATAATTATAAATATCCTTAAATACATTACTTTTCATCGTTTCGTCCTTCTTTACTTTCTATTTTGATAGGAACATAAAATTCAGAAATCAGCTCATTATGAGCATTAAATACCTTTGTTCCCACTACATGCATTCCAGCTTGTTTAGGCACTTCTATAAATTCATAAAACCCGCACTCTTTATTTTTAAAGACTCCACCATATTGGTCCTCATATGCTTTATTAACATCTTCCCTAACTCTTCTTTTTGCTATAGCGACTTCTTTACCATCCATATAAACCTTTACTGTGTTTTCGGATACACTACTCAACTCCCATCCTCTAACAGTTATATTTTCAATTTTATCTGTATATTTTTGACCAGCTTTGGGTTCATCAACTTGAATAATTGCATCATTATTTGTATTATTCGAACCATCAATATCCTCTCCATGATCTATAATTGTTTGTTCTAAATAAGAGGAAATAACCTCGCTTGGCTTTCCATCTTTTTTCACTTCGCCTTTGTAAATCCAAATAGCACGATTACATAATCTTTCAATTGTATCTAGCCCATGAGAAACGATAACGATTGTTTTATCACTATCACGAAGTTCCTCTAATTTTGCAAAACATTTGTTTTGAAAGCGTTGATCCCCTACTGCTAAAATTTCATCAATTAGTAGTATTTCTGCATCCACATTAATCGCAACTGAAAAAGCTAGTCGCATATACATTCCCGAAGAATAAGTACGAACGGGATTGTCGATAAAACTACCTAACTCGGAAAATTCAATAATTTCATTTAATCGATCATCAATTTCTTGTCTAGACAATCCAAATATTGAAGCGTTAAAATAAATATTTTCTCTACCTGTAAAATCTGGATGAAATCCTGCACCTAATTCTAATAAAGAGGTTAATTTACCACTTGTTATTACAGATCCTTTTGTAGGATAAAGAATTTTAGTCATTAATTTTAGTAAAGTTGATTTTCCACTACCATTGCTTCCTACTAATGCTACTGTATCCCCTTTTTTTATTTCTATATTTATATCTTTTAAAACATGAAAAAGTTCTGGTTTTTCCTTTGTCCAAAAAACTAGCTTCTCTTTTAATGTTTGTGGTTTATCAAAAACTCTTTTAAAGTCTTTCGACATATTTTTTACTACTATAGCGTTATTGTTCATAAAATCCTCCAAATGTCTACTTATTATAGCATATCCTAATCTTCTTAATCAAAACAATTACAAATATTTAACTGCTTTACTTTTCAAATTAATTAATAAACCTTCTTTTTATGCTGCATAATTTTCTCAATATCAATGATGTTACTCGACGTACAATACTTCTTTTAGGCTCATTCTTTTCTACATTTTCAATAAATTGAAAATATTTAACAAAGCGTTTCCCCTTTGGTAGCTGATTGAAATAAGAAATCGTTGCTTCAAAGGAATCATTTGTTAATTGAACTAATGTATTTTTCAACAAACATGGTGCGTTTAATATCGTATATTCGTATGGTAATGTTTCTAATGATTCGTTATTATGTAATATTTCACCCATATAAATACTTTCTATTACATATACATGCGAAGTTTTATTATTTAAACTTAAAATTTCACTTAGCTTTGCTTCATCTTCTAACCTATTGTTAGATATCTGTAAATTTCGAATTAATTCTAGTGTAGAATCATAAGTATCAATAATTAAAAAGTTAGAATTTAATATCAGCTTTTCAACATTCCCCTGTATATCTTTTCTTGCATACATACAGCTCACATTATATTCATGCTTATCATAATATGAAATCATCGAACTTAATTCTTTATTTGCTCCAAATAACTCATTACTAACTAACACAATTTCATCGTATTTTGCGAAGTCATTTATATTTAGTCGTAATACTTCTTGCAGCATTGCAAGCGGCTCTTTACTTTGAGAAACTATATCAACCTCTTGTGTGTTGCCTATAACTACTAAATCGTCGACTACCTCTCTTAAATCTTCTATTAAATAGTGGTCTAAATTCAAAAATGTCGTATCAGTTAATGCAAAAATTGCTAACCGCGATTTTCTTTGATTGCTCGCAATTGCGATTTCATTATGATAAATATCATAATCATAACCAGATCCTTTAACTAAATACACCCAAATACGTTCAATAGCATGTGCCAGTGTAAAATTGATTTGTCCATCCTCATCAGGGAAATCGTACTTTTCCCAACTTAATTTAAATAATGGCAAAACAGCATCTACTCTAGCCCAAAACATCGTTCCTGCTGAAAAAATTGGATGTTCCGGTAGTTCAACATCTAAATTCATATCCTTAAGTAACATTTCAACATCACTTTTTGTTTGCCCCCAGTCTGCAGCCAATTGCAAAACTGGATACACCTCTTGAATAACTAACCCTAAAGATACATTTTGATAAAATTTGTTAAATATTTCCTTAACATAGGCTTCACTTCCAAATAAATTGTTGCATAAATGGTGACGCCACGCGTCACCCCAGTCAATCGTTTCCGATTTTTTTGTATGTAGATGACATATAAAATCATATTGTTCTATAGTTGAACTCATTTGTATTAAGAATGGTAATACATCTCTTCCTCTATTTTCAAATTGTTCGACTACTACCTTATTTGCTCTTATTTTTTTTGTATACTTGGATATAATTTCATCCTTTTTTTCAACCGTATCTGTGCTAATAAAGACATCAAATGCAAAAGGTATATAATTGATTTGTTCAATTAATTCATCTAGTACATCCAAGAAAAAGGCATGAATTTGCACTGCAATTTTTTTAGAATGCATGTATTCATTTAATTTTTCACTTGCTTCTACTTTATATATTGGTGTAGTTTTTTTTCTGTTGTCATAATCATAAAATATATTTTTCATTTTATTTTACCTCTACTTCATTAAGTATTAAATCAATATATTGTTCTAGTGTACACTGATTGTCCAGATATTGTTTTGCTAAATTTGTCATTTTAATCAACTCTTCTTCGTCTGTTAATAATCTCAATGTTTGGTCCGCTAATTCTTTTAAATTATAATTTTTTATTAACACACCTCTACCATGATCTAACATCGTGTTTGATCCTCCTGTATTGCAAAATGCAAATACTGGTATTTGATAATAAATTGCATCAATCATTACTGAAGGGTAGGGATCTTCTCTTGATGTTAACCATAGTGCATCTGCATTAGTTAATAGCTCTTCATATTGTTCCAGTGGTAAGTGTTCATAAAACTTGATTTTAGAAAAAAATTCACTTTGTTGTACACTGTGATTAACCCAAGTATATAAATCTACTTCCGTTTTTTCACCAACCCAAATAAATTCATAATCTTCGTTGGCTTTCGTAAGCAGTTCTAATGCTGCATAAGTAAATAAATCAGATCCTTTGCGCAAAGAGTATGTACCTAGACCTAAGATTGTTTTGCAGACTTTATTTTCTACTTTATTTATTTTTGAATTTATAAACCTACCCTGGGGTTGTATCGTTGCTTTTTCCCCTAAATCACCAAATAAAGATTCAAAATCTTTTTTAACACAAATATCTGGAAAAATGACTTTATGTGCATATTCTTGTAATTCTTTTGCAAAGATCCCAAAATTATAGTGCACTATTGATGTTTTCATTTCATGTATTAACGATGAAACAAAGAAACCATTATTATAAAAACATTTTGCAAGACTAGCAGATAGAACTGTATTTAACAAAACTTTAGAATATCCGATTATGCTTAAATATTCCACTAATTCTTCCACCTGAAGTGATTCTATCTCATTTTTTATATGTAAATTAGCCCCTAAAATTAAATATTTAATATTTTCTTTATTTAAATCTTCTTCTAACCTTCCCCCTTGTCCCGAGAGAAATAAAACATTGTAGCTTTTTTTTAATTGTTTAGCTATATTAAATAATAACAGCGGTGCTCCAGTTTTTGTTAAATCGTGGCTCACCAACACTATGGATGGTTTATTATCCAGCTCAATTACATGCGGTTTAATATCCAACAAAAAATTAATTTCTTTACCTTCTACTTCTGATGGGTCAATGCGTAACATCTTTAAATCATTTTTCAAAAAATATAAACGATTTTTCATACCATTTGGAATTAACTTCTTATATTCAGCTGTATATGTGTAGTCATCATTATATGAACTAAACATCTCAATTGTTCGCTGATCTACTACTGATAAATATGTTACTTCATATAAAGGCATCTTGTTTATGGGTTTCAAGTAAATTTGAGGATCGTTGTTAGTTGATATCAATTTATCTGATGCATCCACTGCTAAACCGTTTGCGCCAACAAAATTAAAATTCTGAAGTTGGAGATTCAATTTAATTTTACCGAGTAGTAGCTCTAATTCATTATTATGATTTTTTGTCTCGTTCATAATGCTCTCCTTATTTTAATTATTGCTAGTATATCTCCTGCAAATGCTCTTATGTTATAAACGCCTTTTTTTGATCTAAATACATAGCTTGTGATTAGTTTAAATAATTTAAGATCCTTTAAACATTCTATTCTTAATTGCATCCATTCTGCATGTTGTTCATATATATATTTGTTTTCTCTTGTGATTTTTTGATAATCACTTATACTCTTAAATATATTTTGTTCTTCAATTAACACCTGTAATCGGTTATTTACTCGATGGCTTCTGCTTTGCACACGCTCATTAGTGATTACGCTACCTAACCCTATTGTATTATTTTGGTGGATTCTATAGTGAATTAATGCTTCATTATAGAAAAAACAACTCTCCTGGCTTGTTGCAAGTAATAATAAGTACCAGTCATGTGGTAGGTCGTTATTTTCACCAGTTTGATAATCATATACAATTTCTTTTGTTACAGCTAGACAACAGCCTTGTGCAAAATTTTCTTTAATTAAGAAATTAAATGGAACTTTAAACATCTCTTTATCCGCACATTCAAAAGGCAATAAATTTTGATTACTCTTTCCTTTTATTTGATTAATAGTAAATGTTTCATTCTTCTCATTAATAAAAGTGAAGGAAGAAGCCAATGCTTTAATAGTTGAATCTTGGCTCATTATTTGACTCATCACTTCAATCTTATTAGTGTACCAATCATCATCTTGATCACATAGAAATACGATATCGCCATCCACTAAAGATAATCCTTTCTTGAAATTCTTTTTAAATCCTATATTGGTTTCATTTTCATAAAATGTCCAATGCTTTAAACTGTGCTCTTGAATATAGTTTAAAACAATTGATTTTGTTTGATCGCTTGAACAATCATCAACAATGACAACTTGATCAATTTTTCTAGTTTGATTGAGTAAACTATTCATTTGCTCAATCAAATATTTTTCTCCGTTGTATGTTGCCATAACTAATGAAATTTTCATTTGTGCTATCCTTTCTATTTTTTTAATAGTTTAATGATTACATAACTTAACTTTTCACTTAATTTAAGTAATCCTATACTACAAATATTTGCCTTATTATATTTTTTTTGAAAATATAACTGACTTTTTTTTAATTCTTTATACTTTCCTAAATGGTTAATACTCTTATCGATTGATACAGAGTGATTATGAAACACTTCAATACTTGTATTAATATAAATTTTTTTTCCAATTGACTTTAATTTATTAGAAATTATATTTTCTTCATAATATAAAAATACTTCTTCATCAAAGTAGTTGACTTGTTGCAATGCCTTTGAATCTATCATAAAGAAACAACCTGATACGACCTCTACATCAACAACACTATCTTTCGTATAATGTTTGGCTTTATATTCAATTAACTTAGGTCTTAAAAACTTGTGTATATACACTAAGTTTAATAGTGTATCTTGCATCGGTGTTGGAATTTTCCACCCCTTACTGTAGCCTTCATGTTCTTTAATCAATGGTGCAATAATTCCAAAATCATTTGGTTTACTATCTATTAATATTTGTAACACTTGTTCGTTTTCTATGACAATATCTGCATTACTCACAATAATATTACAATCGCCTAGTGTATCAATTAAATACTTTGCACCTAGATTAATCCCTGAACCATATCCTTTATTAGCACTATTTTGTAGAATGACTATATGTTCATTAGCTACTTTTAATAACTCTGAGTAACTGTTATCACTACTACAATTATCAACGACAACTATTTGATCTATGTTTTGATACAATTGAATAGTATTCAATAGTATGTTTGTTGTTTCAAAGTCATTGTAATTTACAATCAAAAATCCTGTTTTCATATAACTCCTATCCAATTAGTTTATCAATCAATTCACAAAAATGAGCATTGTTTGCTGCATACTTTGCTGGTATAAATGTTTTTAATGATTGATAAGTTTGTTCTAATTCCCCTATTTCAATACACCCTAATATATATTGTAATTTAGCAAACTTGCTTACGATTTCAACTTGGTGATCATTTTCATGTTCACCATATTTTTCTAAACGCGCAATTGCTATTACTTTTTTTTCTCTGGTAATCGCATTTAATATAGACCCAACTCCACCATGTGTTATTAGCGCATCACAATTTTCAATATAAGTATTAAATAATTCACCATTTACGTAATCAAATACTTGCATACTATTTGATTCGAATTGAGTATAACCTGCTTGCACAATTACTTCATCTTGAATTACCCCAGTTTGAATTAATCGTTCTACTTCTTCTAGCAAACGAAGAAATTTCTTATCCTGTGTTCCTAATGTAATAAATATCATATCTTACCTCTAAAAGATCCAACCACCATAGGTGGCTTTTGGATATAACTCTAGCATACTTTCCCATTGCACTATAAAGTGATCAGCAATGGGATATACTAATCTACCTGTTAATGTTTTTGTGTGTATATTCGCAAATGTTTCAATATAAATTATTTTCTTACCAAATAATTTAGCGATATAACACATGGGAACAGCTGTATGAGCTCCTGTTGAAATAATAGTATCTGGTTTATATTTCATAAAAAGCAATAAACTCTTTATACAATTAAAAGGAAATATAAATAAATATTTTAATAAATTGTGCTTATTTCCATATCTCAAATAACTAACTCTACCTAGGTACAAATTAACTAAGTTCTCATTCATTTTTGTATTTTCTGTAACGATATGGTAATCATATTTTGAAAATAATGGTTTTAATTGTAATAGTTCAGATAGATGCCCACCTGTACTAGATATAAACATAACTTTCTTCATTCATACCACCTCGCTTTTGTCATCAATTTATTATACCAAATTGTATACTTCAAATACTAGTTATTTTGTAAATGATGTCTAAAAATAGTATAAATAAAAGAGTTGCTTTAAAACGGCTCTATTATTTATACTATTTTATAAACTATTATTCTTAGGTATATTTTTGAAATGCTTATATTTTAATCAGTTGTTTTCCAATTTCTTTTAATAATCATAAATACTATCATATAGCCGATTAAAATCAATAACATGCTAATTAAATAAGTGATAGTCGCCCCAAACACTTTGTATTTCTGCACCATAAAAATGGATGTGATAAAAGTTATAACCCCCACTACAAGATAGATTTTAGTTTGTATCCAATTTTCTCTTAGCGTAATTAAAACAATAGAAATAAGAGATGATATTGCTAAACATGTAGCACCTAGTAATATAAATAATAAGTCTAATCGATATGCACTAACATCTACACTATATAATAGACTTAACACTTCTACTCCAATTAAACTTGCTCCGATAACTGATGCCAATCCAAACATAACTATAATAAATGCAAGCTTTTTCATAACGTTTACAATTAGTGAATATTCACATTTTTTGAACGCTTCATTAATTTGAACTACAAAAGGTTGTGTAGCATACTGTCCGATCATTGTCACAACAGTTGCTGGCATAATTAAAATACCATAATATGTCTGTTCTGCATTAGGCAGAAAGAATTCAATTGTGTATCTAGAAGCATTTATTACATATAAAGATAGGAATGTGAATAAAAATGGATTAAATCCACTCTTGGTGATTTTCATCATCGTTTCCCAACTAAATTCCGATTTGGTATAAATACATTTCTTAAACTGAATTGAATCATAGAATAAAATAACAAATAATGTAATTAAGATTAATGCAATAATTGCTAGTATCAAATTTCTTGTGATTAAATTGGTAGTCAAAAATATAATAATTCCTAATGACGCTTTTAAAAAATAAGAGGTTCCTACTTTATATAGTTGATCATTTTTTTGAAAAACTCCATAAATAACTTCTGAAAACGTTTCTAGTACTTTATAAAAAACTAGCAACATAATAATTATTAATTCATTCATGCTATAGTGCATTACCATACAGTATCCCAATGCTAACATTAGCATAACAACACACATAATTATTTTATGATGCACAAAATGTGCATCTACAATTGCATCATTATTTTCTGTTACATGGAATGTTCTTGTAGCATAATTGCCTACGCAAACAATTAAACATGCGAAGGAAAAACCAAAAGTAAAAACTCCTGCTGCATCTACTCCATTAATACGTGTAACAATCATTAAAAAGAACAATGAAGTTAATGCATAAGTAGTCGATCCAATGGTATTTAATAATATGTTTTTTTTCATAATTGTGTCTCCATATTTCGTAGTATTAAATATAGCATAATCGACAACTATTGTCGATTATATACTTTATTTGCTAAATAAAGGGCTTTACTTTCAAAAAAGGAGCTTTTCGCTCCTTACTCTATATAAACAATTGGTCGAAGAATTTGTGAGTACTGAACCAATTGTAAATATCATTACTCCACTGTAACCGATTTTGCTAAGTTACGTGGTTGGTCAATCTCACAACCTCTAAGACTGGCTACTTCATACGACAATAACTGTAAAGGTATAATTGTCGTAATCGCTTGTAAATAGAAACTTACTTTTGGAATCGTAATTTTATAATCATATAAATCTTGATCTATTTTTATTCCTTCTAAAGCAAAGACGATTACATTAGCTCCTCTTGCTTTCACTTCTTTTATATTACTAACCACTTTCTCAACTAATGTTTCTTCAGTTAAGACGGAAATAATTGGTGTTCCCTTTTCTACTAAAGATATGGTTCCATGTTTTAATTCACCAGCAGGATAAGCTTCTGAATGAATGTATGAAATTTCTTTTAATTTTAAAGAGGCTTCCATGCATAATGCATAATCAATTCCTCTACCAATAAAAAACACATTATTGAATCTAGATATAATTTTTGCAGCAACTACATATTGAATATCTTTTACTAAGTGTGCTAACACTTGTTCTAAGTTTTTAATATCGGTTACTATTTCGTCTATTTCTAATTGAGTGATTAACTTATGAGTCATACTTAACTTTAATGCAATTAAAGCAAGTAGGGCTACTTGTGTACAGTATGCTTTAGTTGTTGCTACTGCTATTTCAGGGCCTGCTAATGTATAGACTACATATTTAGCTTCTCTTGCAATACTACTTCCAACTACATTTACAACTGCCAAGGTATCAATATCATTTTGTTTTGCTAATTGCAAACAAGCCAATGTATCAGCTGTTTCACCACTTTGTGAAACTAAGATAACTAAAGTATCTTTTGATAAGATTGGATTTTTATAACGATATTCACTTGCTACTTCCACCTCTACACGAATTCTTGCTTTTGTTTCAATTAAGCTTTTAGCAATCATAGAAGCATACATTGCACTCCCACATGCAATCATATGTATATGGTTATATTTTGATAAATCCGGTAATGTTTCCATTAAGTCATTTACATTTGTTTTCAAATAACGCTCAATTGTATGCATGACTACTTTTGGTTCTTCGTGAATTTCTTTCAACATAAAATGCTCAAATCCATCTTTTTGAATATCCACTAAATCCATTTCAGCTGTTAATACTTCATACTCTCTTTGTATACCTTCTAATGTATAAATGTTAACTTTATCTTTTTTTAAGATAGCATACTCATCTTGTTCTAATAAAGCATATTGATCACTATATTGTAAGATAGCTGGTACATCACTTGCTACATAGTTTTCATCCGTTCCAAAAGCAACAATTAATGGTGAATTTCTACGCATTGCATATAATGTTTCAATATCATCATGAAATAAAATCGCTAATGCAAAGCTTCCACGCATCATCTGATTCGCCTGTTGTAACGTTTCATGCTTATCTTTTGTAATCGTGTATAAATCATTAATTAATGCACAAGCTACTTCTGTATCTGTTTCTGATTTAAATACGACTCCTTTTGCTTTTAACTCTTCTTTTAGTTCATGATAGTTTTCAATTATTCCATTATGAACTAAACTAACCATACCTTGTGTATGAGGATGTGAGTTTGCTTCGTTTGGTATTCCATGTGTTGCCCAACGTGTATGAGCAATCCCTAATGTACTTTTTTTCGTTCTATTTAATTGTAATTTCTCTTTTAAACGTTTTACTTTCCCTTGTGTTTTAATTGTTTCTATTTTTGTATCTTGTAGCAAAGCTACTCCTGCTGAATCATATCCTCTATATTCTAAACTTTGTAAACCACTTACTAATATTTCATTAGCATTCGGGTTTGCCCCTATAAATCCTACTATTCCGCACATAAAAAATCGTCCTCCCATTTATGTAAGTATAATAAAAACAATTGTTTTCATTATAAAAAAGGAGTGATGAAATAATTTTTAAGCTCTATTATCTTGCCTCTGTATTATTTCTTTCGATTCACACTAACCGGAACAGTACCCGCCGAATATTTCGATAACTGTTCACCTCGTCAACACTATGTGTCCTGGCGCTCATTATTACTGGTTTAGGAGCAATAACTGTTTTAATTATAAAAAAAATAAAAGTATTTGTCTACTTTTATTTTTTTACTCTATTTACAGCATTTATTCACTAGTTAGTGTTTGCTTTATTTATTCTATTTTCCACTTCACTCATCAATGACAACCATTTTTCTTCTGTATTCGCATATTTGTAATCACGAATAGACTGGAATGCTTGTTTACTGAGTTGTTCTAAATGTTCAGGATGATTCAATAATTCTAATATTTGCTCCATATACGCATTCTCATCGTTATTGGCAATCAAATAACCATTCACTCCATCTTGAATAATTTCTGTTGCTCCTTGCGCACGATCAAAGGCAATACAAGCCAATTCATTACTCATAGCTTCTAGCAAAACTAATCCAAAAGATTCACTGTGGGAAGCCATTACATATAAACTAGATTGTGCATATAAGCAATCAATTTCAGATTTAGGTAAAAAACCATGCAATGTCACCTTATGTTTAATCGGTTCCACTTTACGTTTTAAGGCATCCATTAACGGGCCATCACCTACAATATCTAAATGCAAATCCGCTTGCTGTAAACTCATCTTTTCAAACATATCAACTAGTTCAATCATCCCTTTTTCTGCAGAAATACGGCCCACGCTAATCAAGCGTTTGTGACTATGATTTTTTGTTCGCACACATGTTGATTCATCAATACAAAAAGGAATATAACGCACATCAATATTGGGTAATTGTTGTGCATAAAACTGCGTTAACTGTTTTGAAATAGGCAGGAAATAATCAAATTGAGAAACGGATTGCACAATTTGCTTTATATATTCTTTATTTTCATTATGATGGTTATGTTCACTGCTTATTTTTATAATATTAGCAGCTGCATACTTTTGAATCAATGTGTTATGAAAATCTCTTGTGGAAATGATTACATCACTTGTGCATTCTTTTATACTTTTTATATTTAAATTGTTTTTTAATTGTAGTAATTGATAAGCATACTTAATTTCTTTGATACTATTACCTATTTTAAAAGATTTAATCGCTTTTTTTAAAGCGACTTTATTAGGTTGCATATGTTCAATTAAATAGGTTACTTTTACTTTTTTATCTAAAGGAAAAGCCGGTATCGCAACCATTTTATATGTAGCAATAATTTCTACCTCATACTTTTGGCACAAAATATTCGCAATCGTACATACATATTTCTCAACGCCACCAAATCCTAGATGCAAGGCATAAATTGCTATTTTCATAATTGTTTTTTCCCTTCCTGAATCATAAATATTTGAATACTGATGACTATCATACTCACAGAAGGTGCAGATAATACATGCCCACTTAATAACGCTAGTCCAAATCCTAATGTGATTATTCCATAATACCCATACATTGTTTTAAATGGACAAGTTTTAAAAGTTTGAATAAGAAGATATATGACAGGAATAAAGTATAAAATAAAACCAATGATTCCAAACTTGAAGAATATATCAAAGTAATCCATTTCTACTGTTTTTCTTAAGATCTCACTATTCGCTGCATAGGAACCTAATCCAAATAATAAATCCATAGCACTACTTTGACTATATATTGCCCATTCATTACCTAAAAAGGTTAAACGATCACTAAAAATAAAGCGATTAATCCCATGGTAAGAAAGTAAATCTGCAATCGAATTAATTTTCAAGAATGATAAATGCACTTTAATATTTGCATAAAAATTAGTTTTTGGTAGATAACTGGCAACACCAATTAGTGTTCCAACTGTAATACCAGCTACTATTCCTACTTGCTTATAAGCTTTTCTTTTCCATAATTGCAGCACTTCATTGCATACATAAATTCCATTGATCACTATAAATAATATAAGCGGGGCTTTACTACCTAATGCGAAAAAGATAGCTGCACACACAATAATAATAACCCATTTCAATAGCTCTTTTTTCATTTTGTGTAACTGTAATAAGAAAAAAGGGTAAAGCAATACAATGATTGCTCCAATTTCATTTAAAGAATGAAATAAACCGACTTCCCCTATTTTTCCTTGTGTATAGGCATTACTTCCTACATTTAATACAGTAGAACACACAATTAATCCCATGTATAAAATAAACACATAAGAAAACACTTCCATTTTCATCGGTAATTTTCTTTGCTCATAAATAGCATACAAACTTAATAGTGTGAATGGATAAAAAAAGTATTTCACGACTTCTTTTCCTTCTTGTATAAGTACACCCATATTTAGTTCTTGTAAATGAATAACGAATAGTATTCCATACACAATTAAAACAGCAATCCAATACAATACATATTTTCTTGCCTTAGTTTTAGGCATCCATACTACATAGGCAAACAATAGTGCCATAAAAACTACCTTAATCAGATTCGTAATAGGTAAATTAGTATTCATAACTTGCATTAATATAGCTGTAGACGCATCTAAAAGTGGTGTCAGTAAGATAAACCATACAATTATTGCATCTATTCTTTTATCTATTATTTGTTTCATATTGTCCCCTTTGTTAATCGATTAATTTCCCTATGTGTTGTAATGAAATGCTGACACTACCATCACTGTTATTATTAATTTGTACTACATCTTGTGCTTCTAACAATTCTAAAGGTACACTAATTTCAATTCCACTATCTGTTTTAATCTTATGTTTACGCATGGCAATAGGTGCTTTTTTTTGCAACTGAATCGTTTCAGGTAAAGCTCGCTCTTCAATTAAATTTTGCAATGTGGATTGAAACTTTTCTTCTTTTGGATACACGACTTCTACTAAATCTTTCACATCTACTTTTTGATCACTTTGTACACATGATTTTAAAAATTGTTTCATTTTTAATGTTTGTGTGAGCGGATTGCTTTCACACTCTCGACTCGCTTGCATGACAATTTCATCAATATCTTTTAGAGATTGTTTTGTAGAAGGTAAGCTTGTACAACCTAATACGTCTTCACTGATTAATAATGTTTCTCTTCCATCAAAATATTTTTTTACTTCTTTAAAGAATACACTTTTATTTTCTATATCAATAATAAAGAACTCGTCCATAGCTTGTGACCCATTTGGTAATAAAGTGAAATTTTGTATGATTTCATTTCCCGTTTCACTAATCTCACGAATAAATCCTTCCTTATTCCCACATTTCAACATAGCAAAAAATAGTCGATTATCTTGTTCATATTCTACAAAAAAAACATTCATTGCTTCCCATCGCAGTGCTTCTTGGTATGCTTGCAAGATTTGCTTTCCAATTGTTTGTGACAGTTGAATAAAATTTTTTTGTTCATACTGTTGCATTTTAGTATACATATTATGCTCTTTTTGTAATTTTCCTTTTTGTCCGTTTGGATTGTCTTGTATTTTACTTAAGTGCTTCATAAAATATTCACTTAAAGGCAAGTTTACAAATAATTCTGTCTCACTCATTATATATGTTTCTTGTTGGGCATCCATAACATGCAGTATTGCTTTTTTTATATTCATTCTGTATCCTCTACTTTTCTTCATTATTATAGCGTATTTATTACGATTATACAAAATACTTCCTATTCCTTATAAAAAAGCAACTACCTCTTAGGCAATAACCCTTACTTTACATTCTTTTGCAACACCAACTATTTGCCTATTTACAACTTGATTTGATATTAGCATAAATGTATTTCTAGACTTGATTGTACCTTAAACACCACTCTCATCATTGACTTATCATTCTTTATTCGTTATTCTATTTTTATGAAACAAATAGTGATTAAATTAATGATGAGTAGTGCTCTTCTATTACTAATAATGAGCCTATATTTAGCTAGTAGAGGTTCCTTTCTCTATGATAATTTTACCTTCGTTGGGAATCAACCAAGTATCCGCCCTTTTTTTATCTTATGGGGTTTACTGCAATCTTTATATGCTTATGTATTATTTATTAAGATTGTAAAGGTTTATGCACTCCGTAAACACTTTATCTTGTATGCCACTATTATCAGCACAATGAATATCATTGGTATTGTATCACCTTACACCATTCATAGTAATGACTTTTTTTCTACCCTACATGTCTTATGCAATATGGGGGCTACCCTCGCTTCTATTTTATTAACTTTTCTTGTCATCAAGCAAATATCAAAATCTAATTATGTATTAGGTATGCATTTTTTTACCTTACTCAAACTACTATTAGCTGGTTTTTCATTCTCTTTTATGTTGTTGGGTGACATTGCCTCCTTTGGGCAAATCATTTTACTAAATGGCTTAAATGCATTATTTATTGAACTCTATAAAAAAAGTGACTAAATCATTGGCACGATTAATCAATATCCTATTTAGTACTCAAAATAGGATATAAAAAAGAGCATACAACTTATTGTATGCTCTTTTGCTTGTCTTGATTTGCAGTATTGCATTTGTCTATTACATAAAATAAACCACTATTCCATATTATATATATTAGGTTAATTGTTCACTGTATTCTTCCCAAAGTTGCATCATATTATTGATTTCATTATGTATTGCATCAATCTCTTCATCCAGTTCTTTCATCTTTTTTGCGTCTTGATAATAATCTGGTTCGAAACGCAATTCACGATATTCTTCCAGTTGCTCTTCTTTTTTCGCAATTTGCTTTTCTAAGCGAGAACATTCACGTCCATAATTAATATGTTTGGGCTTTTCTTTTGTTTTTATTTCTTTGACTTCTACTTTTTCAACACTATCTTTTTGCATAAATTCATCGTAATTTAAAGCATGATAAATTGCCTTTCCATCTTTTAATTCTAAGATACCCGTTGCAATTTGTGAGATGAAATATCGATCATGCGAAACAAATAAGATGGTTCCATCATATTTCATTAGAGATTGTTCTAAAGCCTCTTTTCCAATGATATCTAAGTGATTGGTTGGTTCATCCATGATTAAGAAATTGGCATGTTCTAACATCATTTTAGCTAACGTTAAGCGTACTTTTTCCCCACCACTTAATACACTTACTTCTTTGAACACATCTTCGCCTGAAAACAAAAATGCTCCTAATGCATTACGAATTTGAGTATGGTCAAAGTCAGGGAACAAATTCCACAACTCTTCAATCACATTGCGGTGGGATTGAAACTGTGCTAATTCTTGGTCAAAGTAACTAGTTTCTATTTGATGGCCAAATAAGTAACCACCACTTAGTGGTTGTACTTTATCCATTAGCGTTTTTATAAACGTTGATTTACCTGTTCCATTTTCACCAACAATTGCAACTCGTTGTCCACGTAATAATTCTAATGTGACACTACATAATGGCGTATCATAGCCCACAACCAAATCTTGCGTTTGTAAGACTTGATTGCCTCCCTTAATATGAGAGGTGAAAGTAGCATGAAAAGTTTTTTCATCTGCACTACGATCTTCAATACGTTCGATTCGATCTAAATATTTTATTTTCGATTGCGCCATTTTTGCTTTTGATGCTTTATATCTAAATTTTTCAATTACATTTTCTAATTGTGCAATTTCTTTTTGTTGCCTTGCATAAGCACTCTTATTACGTTCGATATCGCTTCTTTTCACATTTACATAGTTTGTGTAGTTTCCTGTGTATTTGCGCATGACACCATACTCTATTTCATATACCACATCGACTACACGATCTAAGAAAGTACGATCATGTGAAACCATAACAACCGCTTTAGGATAACGTTTAATATACCCTTCTAACCATTCAATCGTAGTTAAGTCTAAATGGTTAGTTGGCTCATCTAATAATAAAATATCTGGTTTACTTATTAATAACTTCACAAAAGCTAATCGTGTTTTTTGTCCTCCGGAAAATTCATTAATACTACGCTTTAAATCTTCTATTGCAAATCCAAAACGCGTAAATATATTCAACATTTCCTGTCTATACGTATACCCACCTAATTCCTCAAATTTGGCTTGAACACTTGCATATTCATTTAATATCTTTTCACTATGGTCATATTCCATTTGTTTTTCTATTGTTTGTAGTTGTCTTTCATATTCATGTAGCAGTTCAAAAACTTGTTCAAAATCCTCTTCTACGCTTTTTTCCTCATCATAAAATACATTTTGTGCTAAGTATTCAATCTTGCATTTTTTTTCTTTGTGGATTTCGCCTTTATCTAAATCTTCCTCTTGTGCAATAATTTTTAAAAGAGTCGATTTTCCACATCCATTTCTTCCCACTATTGCAATTTTTTCTTTATCCTTTACTTCAAAAGTAATATTTTCAAATACATCTTGTGAACCAAAGGATTTACTTGCTTTTACTATTTGATATCGCATATTAACCCCACTTATTCATTATCAAAACTAATATAGGACAATATCGCTGAAGCGAGTTGTGTCATATATACGTCTTTATTTGTATTCCAATTTTGTACATCTGCACTATTGCTTAAATAACCTAAGTTAATATCTAAGGCATACATCCCATATATATTATCTTTCGCAAAACTACCCGTTCCTAATTGTGCATTTTCAGAATAGTAAGAAGCGGCTGTTGCTTGCCCACCACTTTCCCGAACAATCAAATTCATATCATATACATAACGACCATCCATTCCTTCAATGACAATTGGTGCAATTAGACCATCTGTTTGTGAGGAATAAGCGGTATCTATCGTTATATTGTATTGGTTTAATTCATATAAAATTTGAGAAGCAAATCGATCACTTGCATGTACAGAATGTGTCACACTAAATCCGCTATAATTTTGCTCACTTTCGCTAAATCCTAAACGAATATAATACTTGGCACTTGCTTCATAAGCTTGGTGTAAGCGACCTTGTTCTCCATAGCTATTAAGTTCTTCCTCTTGCTCACGCACAATCAACACTTTTAAACCAGATTCTTCTAATTGTTGTTTTAATAAGAGTGCTGCTTGGTACGATTCTATGTATTCAATTAATCCATGGCCTTCACTTCCTTGGTTGACTAGATATGTAAAATCATAATCATTCCCTGCTGGGTCAATCGCAATATCATATTCCTCTTCTTCTAGTGTGGTTTCACTAATAGATAGAAAAGCATAATGCGCTGGTACTTGAATTTCATAATTTGCAAACATATCGGAATTCACTACCAACTCGACTTCATTCACTTGCTTGTTTTGCGAAACCGTTTTAATAGAAGCTTGTACATCACTAGTCATGATAACTCTTTTTTCAATTAATTCTTCAACTATAAAAATTTCATACAACCCCTCTTTTAAATAGCTTAATAAAATTTGTTGGTCTACTTTAGTTCCTAACACAAAAGAATATTCTTGTTCACTACCGATTTCTTTTAAAATAATGCTTTTCCCTACTATTTCATCAATACTATCTAATACATATGTATTTTTATATAAGTTTAAATATTCACCATAAAATAAATAATCGTTCACTTCATAGGTTTCTTTATATTCTTTTTCCAACGCTTGTTTCGTTTGCTCGGCATCAAGTTCTCCTAATGTGAACACTTTTGGTTCTTCTTTAGGTGGCATCATAAAAAAAGTGAAAGCACTTCCCAAACTAAGAAGCACAGCAAAAAAGATGATATACATCTTTTTACTATTCATTCTTCTTTTTGGCTCATGCTTCAGCATATTAATCCTCCTGCATAGTAAACGATATATCGACAATATGTTTAGGTTTTCTTTTTTCTAGCGGCGGTGGTGTCATATGAGAGGGTGCAATAGCAGCATCTAAATATGACTTAGTATGATTGGGTACATAAAAATTAGCATCTTCAAATACATGTTCTTTTAACGGATAAACATCATCTTTTTTAAAGATAATTGGTTTAAACGGTGAATTAAATACCCAGTTTAAATCGTATCCTATATAGCCACTATTTTTATTACATCGACTATAAAAGCGTGAATACGCAACAAATAGTTTTTTTAATCGATAGGGATTTAATCTTAAGTTATCCAATAAAACAATAAATACCATAAATACATAACTAAATAATCGACATGGCAAGTCGATCCATTTATGTTTACTCATATAATCTACTATAAATACATCTACGAAAATCCCATCCCCATCTTCACATCGGTTTTCTAATAAAGTATTAACTTCTTTAACATAGGTACCTTTTTTGCGTATTTTCATAGCGGGGATTAATACATTATATTTTTTATGTGTGTCAATACATTGAAAATAATAGTTTTCATTTGGTAATTCCTGTTTCATTACTTGTACGAAACGATCATAATCTTCGCGCATCATAGCAATATCAGCATCATCATCCCAAGGAATAAAGCCATTATGTCTAACGGCTCCTAAACATGTTCCTGCTGTTAAAAAATAAGGAATATTATGCTTCCTACAAATGGCATCAATATCTTTCATCATGCCTAATAGTACTTTGTGTACATCGTGCACATATATTTTCGTTCCATCTTCTTTTGTTTTTAATAAGTATTTTCTATCCATTATATCACCCATAGAAATTATAGAGTATATATACAATAAGTTCAAATGTTATTTAAAAAAACCTATTCAAATTATTTCTTTGAATAGGCATATAACGCTTCCTTATATTTTTTAAAAGCACTTGGTATCGAATAGGTTGTTTGTAAGGCTGGTATGTCTACCCATTGATATCCCTCTTTTTGAAACAATTGTTTATGTTCGCATAAAAAACCTTTCATATTCCATTGGCGATGCGAAAACACATGGTTATAAGTTCCTAAATATTGTACATTTTTAAACTCTTTTTTTGTAGCATGCCCTTCCCGCATTTCAAAGCTATATAAGGAAGCCAATAATCCACTTCCTGCCCGTTTGTGAAGCAACACTTGATTATTGCATACATGAATGATGACACTCCATTTTTCAATTGTTCGCTTCGTTTTATTTATACGAATAGGAAGTTTGTTCACAATCCCTTTTGCATATGCTTGACAACCTTTTTGAATGGGGCATATATTACATCTAGCATTTCCATTAGGTATACAAATACAAGCTCCTAACTCCATAATTGCTTGATTAAACAGGGCTACTTCTTGTGGCAAATCTTGCCTTACCAACTCTGTAATACGGGCATGGGTGTGTCGATTCAAAATATCTTCTTCTATAGCATGAAAACGAGCATACACTCGTAGTACATTGCCATCCACTGCACTTACTTGTTCATGATAAGCAAAAGAAGCTATCGCTCCTGCACTGTAGGGGCCTATCCCTGGTAAGGTTAATAGTTGTGCATACGTTTTAGGTAGTACTCCACCATATAACTGTACACATTGAATAGCTGCTTTATGCATGTTCATTACTCGACTATAATAACCTAATCCTTCCCACAGCTTATGTAGTTCATCTTGCTGTGCATTTGCTAGATGGGTAATGGTAGGTAGTGTTTGAATAAACTTTTCATAATAGGGAATCATTGCTTCTACTCTTGTTTGTTGCAGCATGATTTCACTCACCCATATAAAATACGGATTACTGGTATGTCGCCAAGGTAAATCCCTTTTATTTTCACTATACCAATCTAATAAGGCTTGGCTATCCATTTTGTCTATCAACAATTCTTTCTAACTCTAATAAATCATCAATACTTTCGCTTGCTTGACTTTGATCAATATTGAAGCGATTATCTTTTCTAGCTACTACATAGGCATTTGCCGTAGTTGCTGCTTGAATTCCTGATTTCGAATCTTCTAATACGACGCACTCTTCTCCAATGACTCCTAGCATTTCCATCACTTTTAAATACACATCGGGTGCGGGTTTATTATGTGCACAATCGCTTCCTGAATACAAAGCGTCGACAAATGCAATAAGTCCTGTTTCTTGCATCACGTGTCTAATTTCATTTGCTTGTGTCGCTGATGCGACTCCAATTTTATAACCTTTCGCCTTCAATGCCTGCATTAATGCAAACCCATTTTTTGTGGCTATTTCTTTATAATTAATAGGATGTGTGATTAAACTTTCATCGTATAATTCATACACACGATCTCCAGTAATTGCTTTATTGGTCATTTCGTCTAATATTTCTTTTGTTTTTTCAGTACTTGTCCCAATAACTGAGTACAATGTTTCTAAATCGAATTTTACATTTGCCTCTTCCAATATTTTTTGGAAACGATTCATGTACTCTATTTCACTTTCAATTAATACCCCATCCATATCAAAAATCACTGCTTTAATCATTTAAATACCCTAATGCTACTTCGATCATTCTCGTTAATGCATTTTCCCTTTCTTCACTACTTACTTCACTTTTACTTTCAAAATTATCCGATACACTTAATAGACAAGCGGCTTGCTTATTTAAAACTTTCGCATTATGAAACAAGGCATAACTTTCCATTTCTACCCCTATACAACCTTTTACATCACGATAATAGGCATAGTAATCGCTTGGCTTGTCTGCATAGAATACATCAGATGAATGAATACAGCCACAACGTAATGGTGCATTTAATTTTTTTGCGCTACGCTTTAATGCCTCATTGATTATAGCATCTGGATAACTATATTCATTTATAGTATTATTTTGGACAAAAGCATAGCTACTTTGACTATATGCTTGATCCACTAAAATTAAGTCAAATATTTCAGCTTCTTTAATATAACTACCACAAGTTCCTACTCGAATAATGACTTCCACATCATACTGAGTAAATAATTCATAAGAATAGATTCCAATACTTGGCATACCCATTCCACTACCCATTACACTTACTTTCTTTCCTTTGTACAAGCCTGTATAAGCTAACATATTACGTACTGCATTTATTTGCACAACTTCTTCTAAATACGTATCTGCAATAAACTTAGCTCGTAAAGGATCGCCAGGCATTAATACTACACTGGCAAATTCATTTGGTTTTGCATCAATATGTGGTGTACTCATATAAATCCTCCTTTTCTTTCATTATATATCAAACCCACCGATTTCTCTATTCCTTTTTATAAAGTCAAACAACAAAATTTTTAAATTTATGCTATGCTTATTGTAAATAAAGGAGAACAAAATGGAAACAAAACGACTATTATGTGTCTACCCTAGCTTACAACATATCCAAGATTATCTAGCCATTCGCAATAGTGAATGTGTACTACAATATAATCCTCTACGGCATATTACGAAAGAGGAAGCTATCTTAGAAATTGAAAAAATGATTCGACTAAACGATGCCTACTTCATTATTGAAAAAAAGAGTCAACAAATGATTGGTGTCATTCATATGTCTCAGGATAGTATGCGTTATAAAGCCAATTCCATTGAACTCTCCTATTACTTACACGCTGATTTTCATCGGCAAGGTTACATGTATGAAGCACTACAAGAAGTCATTACACAATTACTTCCATTATATAACTGCATTAGCGCACGTTGCTTTGCATCAAATGTTGCGTCTAATCAATTGTTATTAAAACTAGGCTTTATACAAGAAGGGCATTTAAAGCAAGCCGTCTACTGCCAAGGCATTGTACATGATGATCATTTATACGCCTTACATAAACCTACAAAAGAACACGTATAATGCCTTTGCAATGACAATTTTATTACTGAATTAACGATTCATTTTCAACTGATGAAAATCGTATAAACAACACCTTTGCGATACAGTCTTTACTATTTTTTAAAAATTAAGACAAAATTTAATGTGCAATTTTAGGAAGAAAATAACATCTCTTTTTGGTACAATAAGAAGGGATTAAGAATAAACAAGCACTATTTACATAAATACAAAATATTAGTAACTATATGGGAAGAAAGTAGGTGGGTTATGTATACTAGATTAAATATGACATTTGATGAAATGTATGATGCGATTATTACAAATGATGAAAGCTATGATACCTTATTTTTTTATGCCGTAAAATCAACAGGCATTTATTGTAGACCTTCTTGTAAATCCAAAACTCCAAAGGTGGGAAATATAGAATTTTTTAACACAGCAAAAGCAGCGATAAAAAAGGGATATCGTCCTTGCAAAAGGTGTCGAAGTGATTTGCTTGATTATAAGCCTATGAAAGAAATGGCCAACAAACTCAAAATTTTAATTGATAATTTGTTTATCGAGGCTGAAACCTTAAATATTGAAATAGATAAAATTGGACTTTCACGCAAGCGGGTGGTCGAGATTTTTAAAAATGAATATGGTCAAACGCCGAGTGCCTATGTAAATGATTTGCGTTATAAAGAAGCTATTACACTTTTAACACAAACAGAGAACGAAGTGATTGATATAGCTTACAGCATAGGATTTGGTAGTTTGTCAGCTTTTTATAAATTTTTTAAAGAAAGGGCACATATGACACCAGGTGCATATCGAAAAAGGTACAACAATGAAAAACTTTGCAATTTATGAAACAAAATTTGGCTATTTTAAAATGGAATACGATGATCATAAAATTATTTTTTTTAAGAAAATATGGGATGAGGATATAGTTGATTGGGGGACAAAAACCAATCTCACAGAAAAAGCGTATGCACAACTGATAGAATATTTCGATGGTAAAAGAAAGAAATTTGATATTCCTTATCAATTAAATGGCACTGATTTTCAAAAGAAAGTGTGGACAACACTTGGCAGTATCCCTTATGGTGAAACAAGGAGTTATAAGGATGTTGCAATAGCAGTTGGCAACCCTAAAGCTAGCCGTGCTATTGGCATGGCGAATAATAAAAATCCGATAACAGTTATCATGCCTTGTCACAGAGTTGTTGGAACAAATGGAAAACTGATAGGTTATGCAGGAGGACTTGCTATGAAAGAAGCTTTAATTAAAATGGAAAAAGAGAATAGATGAGCCAATTTACTATCCCTGCATCAAGCTGTGTGACTTTACATGGACTTGCCAAAGTCTATAATTTCGTTCTCTCCCTACAAAATTACAATATGTCAAATTACCAACGATTATTAAAAAAGAAGGTGAGAAAATGATAGTAAGCGTTACAAGAAGAACCGATATCCCCTCTTATTATGGGAAATGGTTTATTAATAGATTAAAAGAAGGGTATGTTCTCATCCAAAATCCATATCATGCAAATCGTTTTTCTAAAGTTATTTTAAATCGAGAGTCTATAGATATCATTGTGTTTTGGACTAAAAATCCGCAACCCTTTTTACGATATTTATCTACTTTAGAAGAAATGGGTTATCCTTATTATTTCCAGTTTACACTAACGCCTTATGGCAAAGAACTTGAAAAGGGACTTCCTGATAAAGAAGATTTATTGGATACATTTATTAAACTTAGTGGACGGATTGGTTCAAATCGAGTTGTGTGGCGATATGACCCTATCATTATATCGGCTATGTATCCGATTGATTATCACGCAGAACGGTTTTCATATATGGCGAAAAAATTATCCAATTATACTGAAAAATGCATTATCAGTTTTGTTGATGGCTACAAAAATGTGACTGCACGAATGGGGCAAGATTTTGATTGTGAAATGACGAATAAGAATATTCTCACATTAGCCGATACTTTCTCTAACATCGCAAAAAAATACAATATTGAACTCTTTACCTGTGCGGAAGAAATGCATTTAGAACAGTTTGGGATTGCACATGGAAGTTGCATAGATAAAGATTTAATTGAGCAAATTTTAGGTGAAAAGATAACTGTTAAAAAGGATAAAAATCAACGAAAAGAGTGTCAATGTGTAGATAGTATCGATATTGGTACATACAATTGTTGTGCTAACGGGTGTCGTTATTGCTATGCTTTAACAAGTGAAAACACTTCACTGTTGAATATGAAAAAGCATAATCCGAATTCTCCTGTTTTAATTGGTGAAATTCCTCCCCATGCTATCATCACTATTAGGGATAGCAGAAGTGTAATAGATAATCAGTTATCTTTCTTTTAATCACTAAATTAGTTTTATGAATCGATAGCATTAAGTTATCGATTTTTTTATAACTCTAATGGAAGTAGACCTACATAATATTTGTTGTCATCCCTATGTGCTAGCATTATCCATGTTAAAATACGAAAAAAACGAATAGTACAATACTATCCGTCTATACACCTGTTGAAAGGTGCTATCAAGTTTTTTTATGAGAAGTTCATTATTTTTGTTTCATAATTTTAAAGATGACTCCACCATATTCTACATTTTCTGCAATCACTTTATATTTATTTGAAGTGACTACTTTGTTTACAATAGATAATCCTAAACCAAATTGACCATTTGATCCTTTTTCATAAGCTTTAAATACAGCATGTAATTTTTCATCATCAATATGACTTCCATCATTAAAGATACATAATTGTTCTTCATCTAATGTGATAACAATTTGCGAATGTGCATAACGTAATGCATTTTCTAGTATATTTTCGACTGCTACTCGCCAAGCTTCCTCATTTCCTTTAAAGTAGGAAGTTGTTAAGTTCGTTTCAATTTCAATATCAGGACGAATAACCTTCGTATTCAATACCACTGTTTTGACTACTTCTTTCATATCACAACTTGTTTCTTCATTATCTGCATTAAGTAAATATTCCACTCGATTTAAAAATAATAAACTATGTACTTTTTTCTCTAGACGCTCCGCATTATCAATGATAACATCTACACTTTTTTCTAATGTATCATATGGATAAACACCATCATTGATACTTTCACCATACGACTTTATAGTGGCTATTGGCGTTTTTAAATCATGTGATATGTTATGAATCATTTCTTCTTTTACTTTTTCTTGTCGATCTAATTCATCTTTCATCGTAACTAATGCTTTGGCTACTTCACCAATTTCATCTTCTCGATTAATATTTAAGGTCGCTTCATTTCCTGTTTTAATCTTATCGATATACACTCGAATTTGATTTAAAGGACGAATAATCCATCCTACCCACAACATTAAGATTATAAAAAATACACCTACTACAAATACTGTAATGTCAATGACACTACTTAGTAAATCTTGTTCAAAATTTTGAGCATATTGCTCATTCATTAAATTAACAACAAAGATGTTATCTCCTAATTCACTCATTACATAATAGGAATAGTTACTATTCCCATCAAATTCATATTTTCCGCTAATGCTACTTTGTGTTAATTGTACATAAGAGGCATATTGTACGACATTTGTCTCAATTTCATTTTTTAAATTGGATTCCACAACTTGATTCGTACTATATTCTTTAATGATTTGATTGTTGTCATCTAATAAGTAATAAAACGTTAAAATATCACGGTTCTTATCCACAACTAAATCAGAAATATTTAATAGTTCAACTCCATCTTCATGCGCTTCTTTATTTTTTTCAAAGAAGACAGATAAATTGCTTTGGTATTGATCTAATGTTTCATACATTTGTTCATCTGTATAACTAGCAATATTATCACCTACATAAATAAAGAAGAAAAAACAAAAGAATAAAATAAACGAAAAAATTAAAGTAAATAATTGTTGTGATAATGACTGCCTTTTTATCCAAGTATTATAATTAGCCATTATCCTAAACGGTATCCATAGCCATAAATCGTATGAATATTCAATTTAGGTAATTTCTTTCTTAATCTACGCAATGTATCATCTACTACACGATCGCTTCCAAAGTAGTTATCTTCCCAGACATTTTCTAGAATTTTTTCTCGTGAGAAAGCAATTCCCTTATTTCTAATAAACATCATAATTAAGTCAAACTCTTTAGTTGTTAAATCAATTTCTTCATTGCTAGAGAATACTTTACGTTGTTCTTCATCAAGTTCATAGCCATCAATCATTATGCGATTGCTTTCTTTATATGTTCGCTTCATAATATTATTGACACGCAATACTAATTCTTTTGGTGAGAATGGTTTCGTAATATAATCATCACTCCCTTTTTCTAACCCAATGATGCGGTCAAATTCTTTATCACGAGCACTCATAAAAACAACAGGTATTTGTGAACCACGGTTTCTAATTTCTTCAATTAAATCAAAACCACTTTTATCATCTAACATAATGTCTAATATCCACAAATGAACATCATCATCATTGATATGTGCTAAAGCACTTTCATATGTTAAATACCCTCTTACTTCATAGCCTTCTTTTTCTAAATACCGTTTCACTAATTCATTTAAATCTTTTTCATCTTCTACTACACAAATTACTTTTTTCATATCCGATCACCTTCTTTATATCTATTGTACCAAATTTAAAATTTTTTGCGATACTTACCCATAAATTTTATATTATTTTTACATAATTTACTCTTGTTTTATCGTTTTTAACTTAGAATGTACCTTTTCTTTTATTAATGTATAAATTATTGATGAAAGTGGAATAAACAAAATCATTCCTATTACTCCCATTATGGCTGCTCCTAATGTCACTGCCACAAACACCCAAATACCGGGCAAACCAATAGAGTTGCCCACTACATGCGGATAAATTAAGTTTCCTTCTAATTGTTGTAAAACTAAGAATAAGATTACGAATATTAGTGCGCTCATTGGGTTGACTACAGCAATTAATAAGATACCAATTCCACATCCCAAGAAGGCTCCAAAGATGGGTACTAATGCTGTAATGGATATTATAATGGCAATTAATAAGGCATATGGCAATCCTAGCACACTCATACTAACAAAGAATAAACCACCTAAAATCAGTGCCTCCAAAAATTGTCCTGTAAAGAAATTTTTAAATATTTTAATTGTCAATGTGTAAACATGTATAATGGCATTCACCTGTTTTTTAGAGCATGTGGCTTGCAAAATCATATGAATTTGACGTAATAATGTTTCCTTTTGAAGTAATAAATAAATGGAAAATACAAACCCGATAAAGAAATTCATAATGACTCCTAATACTTTAGAAAATACCCCTATCCCACTGCTTAAATAGGCTAATCCACTTGTTTGCACAAACTCTAATAAAGCTATTTCCAACTGCTCAAAGTCAATTTCAATATCTAAAATCAAGTTTTGTATGGTTGGATCATTTATCCAGCTAATTAAATTATGCTGCAATTCACTAAGCGATGTTGGCAACATATCTAAAATAGAAGAAATTGTTTTTGCTAATTCAGGTATAACTAACAATAATATAGCTGCAAATATTCCAAGTGTTACAATTAAAGTTAACAAATATGCTATCATTCGTTTCCCTTTTTTTACCTTTAGTGTGTTTACTACTATTTTTTCTTCTATTACACTCATCGGAATATTCACTATAAAAGCAATAGCAATTCCTAAAATGAAAGGAAATAATAAATTCAACACATAGGTAAATACATCAACGATAATATCGTATTTAAAAATAACGAGTGCTACGACAATTAATGTAATAACACTATATAATATTTTTTTTAATTGACTTTGTTCCATGTTTTTCTCCTTATAATAAAAACATTCTTGCGAATGTTTTTACTTCTTTTATTCAATACATAATCCCTGTTGTTTCATTACATCGATGACTGCGTATACATGAGTATGACATAATTCATCGCTACTTGCTTCTACCATTACACGTACTAGTGGTTCTGTTCCACTTGTACGCACTAATATTCTTCCTTCTTCTCCAAGTGTTTTAGTGACTTCTTCTACTTTAGCTAATACAACAGAGTTATTCATTGCTTCATTTTTATCGTGTACCTTCACATTCACTAATAATTGGGGATAAATGACTAACCCTTCCTTTAATTGAGCTAATGATTTTTTAGTATGTGTCATAATTTCTAATAATTTAAGAGCACTTAATAAACCGTCTCCTGTCATTGCATTTTTTTTGAAAATAATATGTCCAGATTGTTCGCCACCAATAGAGTAATCATTTTCTTCCATACATTCTAATACATACTTATCTCCTACGGCAGTTTGTGCAGTATTAATTCCTGCCTTTTCCATGGCTTTATAAAAACCTAAGTTAGCCATTACTGTTGTAACAATTGTATTCTTATTTAACTCATTACGCTTAGCATAAAATTTACCACATACATATAAAATGTGATCTCCATCAAATAAATCTCCATTTTCATCTACAGCAATCAATCGATCAGCATCCCCATCAAAAGCAAATCCTACATCGTATTTACCCGTTTTCATTAACGTTTGTAAATCTTCAGGATGTGTCGATCCACAATTCGTATTAATGTTGACTCCATCTGGATTAGAGTGAATGACTTTTACTTTTGCACCTAAATCTTTTAATGTATCTTTTGCACAGCTTGTTGCACTACCGTTTGCTAAGTCTAAAGCGATATGCATACCACTTAGATCACAATCCACTAAGTCTTTTAACCAACTCTCATAAATGCTTAGTGAATTACTATAATCGATATAAGATCCGATACGCTCATTCATAGCATATTCAATAGAAGTCTCATCATCCATATATGCTTCAATTAAAGCGATGATGTCTTCTCCCATTTTTTTACCTTCTCCATTAAATAATTTAATACCATTATCATAAAATGGATTGTGTGAAGCTGAAATCATGACTCCACAATCAAAGTTATCTTTATTGATTAAATAAGAAATACATGGCGTAGGACAAGTTCCTACTACATATACATTCGCTCCTGTACTAGTTGCTCCCGCAATAATAGCTGCTTCAAACATATCACTTGATAAACGTGTATCTTTTCCAACTACAATTTTTGCATGTTTTGTTTCACTTGAATAGTAACTACCTAAATATTTACCAATCTTTACTGCCATATCAAGTGTCAACACACTATTCGCTTTTCCACGAACTCCATCTGTTCCAAAATATTTTCCCATGCTATTTCTCCTCTAATTTAATTTTAATCTTATCTTTTGCAAGTGTATACCAAGCAAACTGAATATCGCTTTCCACTTCCACTTCTACTTCGTATGTTCCTGCTTTATCGTATCCATCTAAATCCACAATCAGATAAATATTATCTTTATGAATTTGTGAGAGCACCAAATCACTTGCATGCACAATTACATCCATTGTCGAATCACTTTCAACCGTTGCTTTTAGCTTATCATTCACATTAATTGTTTCTACTTTTACTGCATTAATTGTTTCCGTATTCGCTTCTGTTACTTTTAAATTAATAGATACTTTATTAATACTTCCACTTGTTACATTGGCTGGTAACATGATTGGCATTGTAATAATGGTATCTGATGTAATTTTATTTACAGGTATAAATACTTCTACCTCATCAATCTCTTCTAATACCTCTTCTTGTGCATAGATAAGCATAGTGTCGTGGTCTAATGTATAGCTTTCAATCGCATATCCATCACTCATATTACCTTCACTTTTTACAACTATTTTAACTTCTTTACTCGGTTTACTCACCTTAACTGTAGCACTTACTTTATCTGGTAAGATATCTACATCAATACGATCTCCCTTTTGATCATAAGCTACCAATATACAATCTTGTACAAAATCTCCTTTGATTCCATCTAAATTAATTAATGCTTTCACAAATGCTACTTCATTTAATGTTTCTTCACTTGCTTTAACTACAACTTCTGTTTGTGAGAACTCCGGTGTAGATAAAGAGAATGAACTATCCATCTTATCTGCATTAATATAGTCATATCCAATCGTGAATTTACTAGAAATTTTCTTTTTCACACTGACTACTGCTGTACTTGGTTCAATAATTACGTCTACTTTATCAGAGAAGTTAACAGGTTGGAAAACGACTTCATATGTTCCTTCTCCAAAAGCTTCTAAATCAGCTAAGATTTGCAAAGAATCTTTTTGTTGGATAGCAAATTGTACATCACTACTTTCCCCACGTACTATTACATCTACACTTTCTGGTAATCCGTCTACTTCATAAACACTATCACTAATATTACTAATTACCGCAATATTATCTAAACTCACCGATTGTTGAATTTGCGGTGTGAATACATTTTGTTCAGGTCCATTAATTATTAAATATAATAACAATGCTAATAGAACTGCTACTAATTTTCCAAATCGATGTGTAAACAAGATGTAATCAATCCAACTTGAAATTTGTTTGAATCCTTTTACTAATTTTGTTTCAATAGAATTATACGTTTCTTTTATTGATTTAGATTTTTCTGCTATCGCTTTAGCTAACTCTAACTTATGTTCCGAGTTTAATGGTTTTTTATCATTATTCTTTTTCATCTTGTTCACCTCGCTTTCCTTGTTCATCTACATTGAAAGCAACAACCTGGGTAACACTAATGCGGTCATCTTTCTTTTTACTATTTCTTTTTTGATTTTTCTTTTTTGGTTTAAAAGTAGGAAAACTCAATTTCATTTTATTGTCTTTTTCCTCTTCTTCTTGCGCTGGTGCACAAATAATTTCAGTCAAATACGTTCTTAATTCAATAGGTGTCATGACTTCTAATTCTCCATCTTTAGCAACTGATATTTTACCTGTTTCTTCTGAAACGATAATGGTAATACAATCACTCACTTCACTAATTCCTACTCCTGCTCTATGGCGAGCTCCATAACTTGATGGAAAATCTTTTGTAGTAGGTGGAAAATAAGCACTCGCACAAGCAATTTTATCCCCTTGAATGATAACTGCTCCATCGTGTAATGGCGTACCATATAGGAATATTGTTCCTAATAATTCACTCGAAACTTCTGATCCCACAGGTGTCCCTGTTTTAATATATTCACTTAATGATTGATTTTGTTCAATTGAAATAAGTGCTCCCGTTTTTGAATTAGATAAGCCAATCGAAGCTTTTACTAGTTCATTGACAACAGCCTCTTTTTGATTCACTGTTAAAGTAGCCATTCTAGAGAATACAGTTGTTTTTCCTAACTTTTCTAATAAAGAACGTATTTCTGGTTGGAATATAATAAATAACGCTAATACCCCCCAATTTAGAAATTGTGAAGTAAAATACTCAATTGTTTTTAATCCAATTAATTGAGCTGCTCCATTTAATAAAAAAACAAATAAAATTCCTTTAAATATTTGCACCGTTCGTGTATTCTTTTCAATTACTTTTAAACAGAAAAAGATAGCAATCGCTACAATTCCTACATCTAAAAGAAACACAAACGCCTGATATAAGTTATTTGGTGTTAAATAGTTTAGCATGCAAAACACTCCTTCCTCTATGTATTATACCATAGTTTTATTTTATTTTAGTAATAGCTTTAGATACTCACTCACATCTTTACTTACATAGATTCCTTCTTTTTTAATTTCATCAAATCCATGCACTAATGTTGCTCCTCCATATAAATCTAACATAGATTCATCATTACTTGCATCTCCCATTGTATAAATGTGACTTGCAGGATATCCATATTGTTTGGCAATATACTCTAATCCGGTTGCCTTACTAATTTGATAAGGTACAATATCTACACAATTTACATTCGTATAGGCTTCTAATTTTCCTTTATATTTCTCATTTAAATGCTGTGCAATTTGTTTAGCATAGCTATCATCATTAACTGAAACTACAATTTGACACACTTTCTTGTTTTCTATTATCTTATCTACTGTATAATCACTTGAATAACTTCCATATTTATAATCTTCAAATTCACTACAAACAACTTGCTTTGCACGATGGTATCCATCATTTAATACAAAGCAATTGATTTGCATATTTTTTAACTCTTCAATCAATTGTAGTGCAATATCAAAATCAATTGAAAACACTTTTAATAATTGGAAGTCTTGATCATAAATGACACCTCCATTATTACAAATCAAAAAATCTAAGTCATACTCGTATGCTTCTATTTCTTGCATCATTGATTCACTACTTCTTCCTGTCACAATCCCAAAATGATTGCCTTGTTTTTTCCATTCTTTTAATAATTTTAGATTCTCTTCAGATACAACACCATCTACTTTTATCGTTCCATCATAATCACTTGCAAATATTTTCATCATAACCTCACATTCACTACTTATTATACAAAATCAAGACGATAAAGGGAAATAAAAAAACAACCTGTTTTAATTTAGGCTGTTTCAATGATTATCTATTATTTAGCTGCTTCCCATTTACAACGTATTGGTGAAACAATAGCTCCTTCTGCTTTTAATGCTTTCATTGCTTTATCTACATCTTTACGTTCTAAACCACTTAATTCAACAATTTTACCTGCATTTACTGGTTCATTTGCTTCTTTCATAGCTGCTAATACTTTTTCTTTTGCTTCCATAATAATCCTCCTTTAGTATATTAATAGTATATCAAAAAACAGTTCTATTATACTAGTGATATGCTCAGTAATGATAATTTCTTCATATGTATAAGCACACATGTTAACACGTTATTTTTATGTAATACAATAACTACAATCCATGTTATATTATACTCATTAAAGGAACAGCCCATGCCTTGTAAAGTATTCACAATTACATACTACACAATTGAAAGATGAATTGAATAACACATAATAAATCCACTCTTACTGTTATATATAATTTATAGACAAGAGAGAAAAAGTAAATTAAAATAAAAATGAATGAATTTTGTGATTGAAAGAGAGGTATAACCTATGGATATATCATTATTATCTAACAAATATCAAGTTAGAACAATAACAAAGAGTGATATTGAAAGAGTATTAAATATATGCGAAAGCAATCCTATATATTATCAATATTGCCCTCCCAAACCTTCTATTACCAGTCTAATAAATGATTTGCAGTGTCTGCCCCCAAACAAAGAATACAAAGACAAATACTATGTTGGGTTTTATGAAAATGATCAAATAATTGCCTTAATGGATCTAATAAACAAATACCCTGACAATGGAACTACTTTTATAGGTTTTTTTATGATGGCTGCTTCATGCCAAGGCAAAGGTATCGGTACAAGTATTATTTCTGATGTATTAAAATATTTAAAATCGCTTAATTTTAAAAAAGTACAATTAGGATATGTTAAAGGAAATAATCAAGCCAGATCATTTTGGGAAAAAAACAGTTTTTTATTTACAGGGGTTGAAAAAAAACAAGAAAAATATACTGTTATAGTGATGGAAAAGATTCTTTAAAGCTCACGTATAATGAGTAGTTTGCATATGCTGATTGAATATAAAAGCACGAATAAAATCATTCTAATAAGTTAAACAGCTGTGCCAGTTCAATTTGGCACAGCTTACATTTTCACCTATACGCTAATCATACCCCAAAATATACTTATATAAAGGTAGTGAATTACTTATAGATTATTTCAATTTATTTGTTTTAAACTTTTGCTAATTTTTTTCCACATATAAATTGCAATTACAAAAGCGAAGAATGCAG
>CAYJGK010000001.1:81399-114628 GCA_964370065.1 uncultured Erysipelotrichaceae bacterium | reverse complement strand
AAACGAAGTGCAACACTTCGTTTTTTTGATACAAAAAAAAGAATAAATTACTTTATTCCTTTCGATTCAATATATTGCCAAGCTTCCTCATATTCATTTCTAAAAAGCGGAGTAAACCCGTATTGTAAATACATTTGTAAGGCAATCCAATTCGTGGTTTGGGTATGCAGCATACATTTTTTATACCCCAATTCATGCAGTGTACACAACGTTTTTGATAAGAGTGCTTTCCCTAAGCCTTTTCCTTGTTCCTTCTCACAAATTGCAATCCAATGTAATTTTCCCCAAGTTGCATCATTTGGTAATAAAAAGGCTGTCGCTGTTGCAATGGATTCGTTATTTTTATTTTTAATAAATAGCATTCTTTCTTTTAGAATAGCATGGTATGGCATAAACGTTTTAGTAAAAAGGATATTCCCCTCTTCTTCATTTTTTATTTGTTTAGCATGAAGTTGAATGGCAACCCAATCCTTTTGCATTCCTTCTTCATAAAAGCAATAAGTATAGGCCTCAGGTAATGCTTGTTCAATAATTGTGGATAAGTCATTGTGCTGTAAAAACACATCATAATAACGCATGCGCTTGCTCCCACTCTATTAATACTTTTTCATATTCATTTAATGTGTCCACTAATTGTGCGTACGTATCCATTTTAGATAATTGATCTTTAATGGTATGAGAAGATGGCATTCCTTTAATGTACCAAGTAGCATGTCCACGCATTTCTTTCATTCCTATTTTTTCACCCTTTAACTGCACTAATTTTTGAGCATGCTTTTTAGCTAAAGCAAATTTATCTGTATAGGTAATAATAGATTGCTCTTGTTTAGTCGAAAAGTAATCGACGCACTCTTTAATTAAGTAAGGATTTCCCAACACGCCACGTCCAATCATAATTGCATCACAACCAGTTTGTGCTAACATATTTTTCATGTCTTCTACACTTTTAATATCACCATTTCCAATCACTGGAATAGAGACAGCTTGTTTAACTTGTTTAATGATTGACCAGTCGGCTTTCCCTTCATACATCTGCGCACGAGTTCTTCCATGTATGGCAATCGCACTTGCTCCCGCTGCTTCTACTTTTTTAGCTAAAGAAACAGCATTGATATGTAAACTATCCCACCCTGCACGCATTTTAACTGTGACAGGTTTCTTCACAACTTCTACAATTGCTTTCACAATGGCTGCAGCATGATCTTCTTCGCGCATCAAATAACTTCCCGCATTGGCTTTAATTACTTTATTCACAGGACATCCCATATTAATATCAATAATATCACAGTTAGTTTGGGTATCTAACACCTTCGCTGCATGCACCATCGTTTCAATATCATAGCCAAACACTTGCAAAGACATAGGATGTTCCTCTTCTAATACTTCTAACATTCCAAGCGTCTTTTCATTTTTATAAAAGATAGCTTTATCGCTTACCATTTCTGCACAAATTAAACCCGCATTAAATTCCTTACAAATACTGCGAAATGCTGCATTTGAAATACCAGCCATCGGTGCGATTACCACTGGATTATCAATGCTTATATTTCCTATTTTCCACATGTATTATTTCTTTTCCTCAATAATAGTTAGTAAGGCTGATTCATCAAAGTGATAGTTATTCCCACAAAATTGACAATTGATTTCACAACCATGGTCTTCATTAATCATAGCTTGAATATCTTTTGAATCTAATGTGGAAATAGCTGCACGCATTCTCTCTTCACTACACCCACATGCAAATTCAGGATACATTTCTTCTAGAATTTTTACATCATCATATAAGTTATTTAAAATTGTTTCTAAACTTTGACCATCCTGTAATAAGGTACTCATTGGCTTTAAAGTTTGCATAAGTATTTCTGTTGCCACAATGTCTTCTTCTGTAGCATCGGGCATCATTTGAATTAATAATCCTCCACTGCTAATGATATTATTGTCTGTTTCTACTAACACACCTACTGAGACAATCGATGGCGTTTGTTCACTCACTGCGAAGTAATAAGCAAAATCATCACCAATTTCACCTGTTTGTAATGCTACTTTCCCGTTGAAATCTTCTTTTAAACTCATGCCTTTTTTCACTTCTAAATACCCTTGTTTACCAACTGCTACGCCAACTGCTAATTTATTCGTATCATTGTATTGATAATGAACGTGTGGTTCCCCAACAAATCCACGTACCCTTCCATCATGATACGCATCTGCCATAATCGTTCCGATTGGCCCACCACCATTAATTGTAATTGTCAGTTTTTCTTTTTGGCTTTTTAAATTAGCCCCCATCATAACCGCTACACTTAAAACACGTCCTAGTGCGGCACTTGCTGTAGGCCATAAATCATGTCTATTTTTTGCTTCTTGTACTAATTGTGTGGTATCGCAAATATAAATACGTACCCTACCTTCTCTAGCCAATGCTTTGATTAATCTATTTTTCATAATAACACCTCTTTTTATTGCGTACCCATTATAACATGAAATAAAATAAGTGCCTACTTACATAGCACTTATTGTTCGCAATAATATATTTTTTTATCCTCTTTTGTCTTCCCATGTAAGAGAGCAGCTACAATAGTGCTACTCTTTGAAAGCTCAATGACTTCTTGATTCATGTTTAAAATATAAATATTATGACCATCATATGGGGAATAAGGACTTTTGCTCATCGTGTCCTCTATCATAAAATAGGAACTATCTTTATTTTGTATACGCAATGTTTGCTCAATTTTTTGTTTATTGAATGCACTATATGGTTCATACTTAAATAATTTACGATCTAAAATACGCAATGCTAACTCTCTTAAAATCGGATCATCTTTTTTGGTAAGTAAACCAAAGCCATAATAAGATGCATGTTCATCTAACATAAAGTGATCAAAAGTAGTTGGATTATCTTGTAAGAAGGGAGTAAACATTTCTAAATTATAAAAGTATGATTCATTAGGATAAATATCTTTCATTCTCTTAAAAATCATGTATAAAATATGCTCAAAACTTCTTGCTACAGGATGAAAATATACTTGCCAATACATATGGTAACGAGCCATAATATAATCTTCTACACTATGAATTCCACTTTCTTTGACCACTATTTTATTTTCTCTAACCCGTATCGTACGTAAAATACGTTCTAAATCAAAGCGACCATAGCTAGTTCCTGTAAAGTATGCATCACGTAATAAATAATCCATGCGATCAGCATCTAATTGCCCAGACACAATCTGATTTAACAAATCATTTTCATGTTTATAATCAATAATATTCGCTACTTGTGTGGGTAGTTGATTATCTATCTTCGCTAAAATGTTATGTATCTCACTGTCTTGTAATATAATCTGCCTTGAAAAATCTTCATGCGGAATGACACAAATGTTTTGAAAAGCATGGGAAAATGGTAAATGACCAATATCATGTAATAAACCTGCAATCATCACAATTATTTTTTCTTGCTCACTCAATACTTCTTTTAAATCCTTTACTTCTTCTACCATTCTGCGCACCACTTCATAGACGCCTAAAGAATGGGTGAAGCGTGAGTGTTCTGCATTGTGGTACACTTGGTGGACACCACCTAATTGATTAATTCTACGTAATCGCTGAAATTCCTTTGCGTTAATTAAATCCCATATGATTTGATAATCTACATGAATATACCCATGTATCACATCTCTTAATACCTTCTTTTCATTTGTTTTTCTTAGCATAAGACCTCCTATGATTTCACCTTATTCAATATTGCTGTTCTAGTTTGCTTTATAATAAATGTTAGTAATTGAGTAAAAAATTTACGCTCTTCACTAGTCATATTCATAAATTCTTTCATGCCGATAAACCCCTGGTTTAAATTCATCGCACTAATATCATTTAGTGTATACAATTGCATACGATCTAACATACTGAACATTTTATATAATGTTGCCTCTTTTAGTTTTAAATCACCTGTAAACAATAATTCATGAATATAAGTATGTACCCCATTACTGTAGGCATCAAATTCTGTTCCTTTCATCCAACCTTCCCCATCACATAACCAAGTAAAGGTATCGTGCTGTAAGAGGGCTTTTGCACTTGATTGTACAATACAAATATTTTCTTCATGCCATAAGAACCGACCAATTAAACTACAAGTAGGGACATAGTTCACCATTTTTTTAGCTATCTCTACAGTATGGTATTGTTGATAGAAAGAGGGCAAAAACCCTGGGCTATCAAATGCATACACTTGTTCAATATAAGGATGTAAAGATGTACTTTGATAAACTGCTGCCATTGCTAAATTCCCACCCTTCGAATGCCCTCCTACTATAATTTTATGCGATGCCACACATTTATCCCACCATAACCATTTATGTTTATCTTGGATGACGTGTTCTAAGTATTGTTTAGCATGGTTATGGGCAACCAATTGCGTATTATATATCATGCGTAAATTTTCTTTCCAACCTACCATTGAATTATCTGTACCACGAAATGCTACATAGGTAAAATAGCGGGGGCAAGTAAAGCTAATCGCTCCAAACTGGGTCGTTGTTGCGTGATTTATTTCATCGTAATAGTGACTTAATTTTATATTTGCATATCTTTTAGATGCACACAATAAAGGTAAAATTTTTAATATTTCTGCAGAAAATGTAGGACTCGCCGTATTTTCTTCAAATCCTACTTCTCTTTGATGCGTTTGACAAGCTTTTTGTAATGTCACACTTTGGGCATCACCTGGTACAATGCCTTTAAAACGAATATACGATAATAATGCAAATAATAAAGCGTCTAATTCATTGAATGGAAGCTGTTTGAACGTTATATTTTTTAAAAATGTTAGATACGTTGTTAAATTTTGCATAATTCACCTCTTTTTTATTATACCAAAATAAAAAGAAATAAAAAAATAATTTAGTTTGTGGTAAAATAATAGCATATGGAGGAATTTTATAAATGAAAATAGGAACAATAGGGAGTGGTTTTATTGTTGACATGTTTATTGAGGCAGCGCGTCTAGTAGATAATGTAAGCATTGAAGCCGTTTATTCAAGAAGTGAGTCAAGTGCAAAAGCATATGCTGAAAAAATGGGAGTCAACAAATATTATTTTTCTTTAGAAGAGATGTTAAACGATGACAGTATTGATACCATTTATGTAGCATCACCAAATTCACTACATTACGCACATTCTGTGCAAGCTTTACAAGCCAAAAAACATGTAATTACGGAAAAACCATTTGCATCGAATGTGAAAGAGTTAGACCACATGATTGCTTTAGCGAAAGAAAGCAAAGTATTCTTATGGGAAGCTATTACAAACATTTACACACCAAACTTAAATATTATTAAAGAACAATTACATAAAGCGGGAACGATTAAACAAGTTGTTTGTAACTTCTGTAAAAATTCTAGAAAATACGCAGAATATAAAGAAGGTGCCTATCCTAATGTATTCACATTAGAGTACTCAGGAGGAAGTTTAATGGATTTAAACTTATATAATGTACACGTATGTATGCATTTATTTGGAAAACCAAAAAACTTTCAATACTTCCCAAATTTAGGAAGGAATGGAATCGATACTTCAGGTGTATTAATTTTCCAATATGAAGATTTCGTAGCGACATTAATTGCAGCTAAAGATTCTACATCAGATGATATGATCAACATTCAAGGGGATGCTGGTACTTTCACAATCAATGAAGCAAGTCCTGGTGTATGTAAACACGTAAGCTTTGCACAAGGGAAAGAAACACCGACAACGGTTTCTATCACGCAGCGAGATGAGCACATGTTCTATGAAGTGGAAGCTTTCCAAGAAATGTTTGCAAACAACGACTATGATCGTTGCTATCAATTATTAGAGTATTCAAGAGATGTATTAGAAGTCATTGAAACAGCAAGAAAAAATGCACATATCTATTTTGATGCAGATCAATAAAACATAAGGAGGCAGTTTATGGCATTACTATACCCAAAAGCATACCATCCCAATTTAACAGTACGCGAAACACAAGAAGCTATTAAATATATTCGTGACACGTTTCAAAAAGAATTAGGGAGAGAATTAGGATTACTTAGAATTTCTGCCCCATTATACGTGGAAAAAAGCAGTGGATTAAATGACGACTTAAATGGAAGCGAATGTGCTGTGAATTTCACTATGCAAGACATTCCTAATGAACGCATTGAAGTTGTTCATTCATTAGCAAAATGGAAACGATTCGCTTTACAAAAATATGGATTTGATGTGCATGAAGGATTGTATACAAATATGAATGCCATTCGTAAAGATGAAATACTAGATAATTTACACTCTAGCTATGTAGACCAATGGGATTGGGAAAAAATCATCACAAAAGAAGAGCGAACACAAGAAGTATTAAAACAACACGTTCGTGAAATCTTTAAAGTGATCAAACATATGGAACACGAAGTTTGGTATAAATATCCTCATGCAGTGAACCATTTACCCCAGGACATTCACTTTATCACTACACAAGAATTAGCTGACTTGTTTCCAAATTTAAGTGCTAAAGAAAGAGAAAACGAAATTTGTAAGAAACATGGTTGTGTATTCTTAATGCAAATTGGGGATGTATTAAAAGAAGGTAGTCGTCATGATGGACGTGCACCCGATTATGATGATTGGCAATTAAACGGGGATATCTTATTCTGGTATCCTTTATTAGATTGCGCATTAGAAATATCAAGTATGGGTATACGAGTAGATGAGCATTCATTAGTTTCTCAACTAGAAAAACATGATTGTCTAGATCGTTTATCATTACCTTACCATAACCAAATTGTAAACAAGCAATTACCCTATACAATTGGGGGAGGAATTGGACAATCTAGATTATGCATGCTACTATTAAATCGTGCCCATATCGGTGAAGTACAAGCGAGTATTTGGCCAGAGGATATGATTTTAGAATGTGCACAAAACAATATTACTTTATTATAAAACAAAAGGAGCAATCAATGCTCCTTTTTTCTATTATAGTGAATCTAATATTTGTTTCATTTTTGTAGCTAAACCTCTTGTTTTCGCAATACTTAATGAACATAGTCCTACACGAATTCCTTTATTCACTTTTACTGTAAATATATTCTCTTTTAATAATAATTCATGATAGGCATTTAATAAATTAGGGTCTGCAATGTCTAATGTCACAAAGAAACCTTCTTTATAAGGATAGTGACTTAGTCCTACCTTTTTTGCTTCACACGTAAACAGTTCACTACGTTGTTTTAATAAATTTACATAATGTGCTTTTTCTTGATCAAACGCATCATATCCAATTGTAGTCGTATATACAAAATTATCCATAGCAGCATTAGGAATATTACTCCATAAAGCACGTGCACTTTTTTCCATAACGATTTCTACTTGGCGTACACTTTCTTCACTTTTCGCTAGTAAAAGTGCTGCCCCACAACGCAGTCCATAAGAAGTCATTGTTTTACTACATGAGAAAGCAATTATAATTAATACTTGATCACTAATATGATTGAATGTTGATAAATAATTTCTACTCGTTTTGAAATCATATGCAAAATCAATATAAGCAATATCATTCAACAAAACAAACGGTCCTTTTTGACTCAATTCATTAATAATCGCAATAACTTGTTCCCATTCAGTTTGGCTTAGTGAGTATCCAGTTGGATTATGGCAAGGATCATTAATGATTGCTAATACCTTTCCTTCTTTATCCATAATGTTTTGACACACTTCTCTAAAGTTTTCCACATTAAATCCACCTTCATGAAATAAAGAGTAAGTTGTCGTTTTAATATTACTCATAGTAGCCATTAATTTATAAGAACCCCAAGCAATTTCAGGAATCACTAATGTATCCCCACTATCTAAAATATCATTAATCGTCGTTGATACAGCTCCACTTCCTCCAGGAGTGGCAATCACTTTATGCGCTAAATTCAATTTTATATCTTGTGTTACCCAAGCATATACTTGATGTTTATAATCTGCATTACCAGAAAAACTAGAAGCGTACTTTGCTTTTGCTTTATTGTCTATTTCGTTGTAATGATTAAATACAGAATCAAAAGCAACTAAATTTCCTTCTTCATCATTCAAACTACCAATAGTCGCATCAATAATCTTATCGGCACCATATTTAGCTTTAGCTGCCTGTGCTAATCCTACGATTGCAAATACATTATCTATAATTGGTGTCGCATCTACATGCTGTTTAATAAACTGTTTCATAAGTACCTTCTTTCTTTTCATAACATCCTAATAACTTGATATCCATACAATGAGTATGCAGTTGTGTTAACATATCTTTTGCTGCTTCACTATTTAAATTCCCTTCTATTTCCACATGGAAATAGTAACACCATGCATCGTTTGGATCCGCTTTTGATTTTAAAGATTCCATATTAAAACCACATTGTGCAATCGTATTAATTGCTTTGGCTAATCCACCTGTTTCATTTTTTGTGGAAAATAACATTTGGAAATGCGTCCCGCTTGGTAATGCTTGTTTATGAATAATAATAAATCTAGTCGTATTATCCTTATTCGTATTGATTTCTTCCACTACTATATCTAAGTCATATAATTGTGCCGTTTCTTTAGAAGCAATAGCAGCTATACTTGGATCTTGCAATTCGCTCACTAGCTTAGCTGCTAAGGCCGTATTGGAGTAAGGTATCACTTCTATATCTCTTCCCTTTAGAAATAATTGGCATTGACTAATTCCTTGTGGATGTGAATACACTTTTTTTATATCGCTTAATGTAGTCCCTTTTACACCTAATAAATTTTGAGTAATCTTTAAATCATAAGTACCTGTAATATACACCTTTGCTTCTTTTAAGATTAAAGCTGTTTCATTTACTTCCCCTGTGCTCGAATTTTCAAAAGGAATCACTCCATATTCAACAACGCCTGTCTCTACATTTTTTACTACCTCATCAAATGTAGGATAAGCATATAATGGATTGTGTGGAAATAATTGTTTGGTTGCAATATAAGAAAATGCACCTTCTATTCCCCCATAGGCAACTTTATTTTTACTTATTAGTCGTTTTTGATAATCCCTAGATACTTGTAATGTATGCGTAAAGAAATCCATATACGATTCTTTGTATTTTTCATTTTGTATATATTGAACATTTTTATCTTTAATCATTTGTTCACGGCTTCGATCTAATACTTCTTTCCCCGTTTGTATTTTATACGCAACGACCTCTTCTACTGCTTCCATTCTCTGTTCAAATAGTTTAGCCATTTGCTCATCAATTGCGTTAATATTTATTCTTGCTTTGTCTAATTGATTCATACCCTCACCTCGATTTTCTCTATTATACACTAAATGATTTTATAAAAAAAGAAACGCAAGTACGTTTCTTTTAAAATTAAGTTAATAAGGGAAGTGCCAACGTTACTAATCCCAAGAAAAAGGTAAATCCTAAGCAATCGCTAATTCCCGTTACAAATACACCACTCGCTAAAGCGGGGTCTACATTAAGTTTCTCTAATATTAACGGGACAATGCATCCAGCTGTGACTGCACATGTCATATTCAATAACATTGCAACCCCTGCTAATACACCAAGTAATATATTTTGCCCATAAAAATAACAAAGAATGGATACAAAGGTACCAATTATACATCCTATAAATAGTCCCACTCCCATTTCTTTCAAAATAATAGATTTTGCATTACTTCGATCAATCTCTCCTAGGGATAATCCACGTACGACTAATGTTAATGATTGCGTGCCTGCATTCCCTCCCATTCCTGAAATAATTGTCATAACTGCACTCAATACTACAATTTGTGCAATGGTTTGATTAAAGGCATTTATAATGGAACTAGATAAACTAGCTGTTAATAAATTAATGCATAACCATGGTAGTCGTGAGCGAATGGATGCCAATAAACTTCCATCTACTTTTTCTTCTTTATTAATACCTGCTAAGTGGTGAATATCTTCGGTTGTTTCTTCTACCATAACTTCTAATACATCATCTACGGTAATCACTCCTACTAATTTTAAGTTTTTATCCACTACAGGCATCGCAGCATAACCATATTTTTCAAAACGGTGTGATACTTCTTCTTGATCTTCATCATCATGAATATAAATCACATGTTGATGCATAATTTGTGCTATTTTTGTTTCTAAAGGATTGGTTACAATATCGCGCAGTGATACCACTCCTTTTAAAACAAAACTGCGATCCACTACATACACATAGTGTGCTGTTTCTACATCTATTGCGCTACGAATGTAGCGTAATGCACTTTCGATAGTCTTATCTTCAAAGATAGCCAAAAATTCTGTGGTCATTATCCCCCCAGCACTTTCACTATCATACTTTAATAATCGTTCTACATCTTTTCTAGCATCTATATCTAGTAAGTTGATGACATCTGTTTTATGTGTTCCTTCTAGTTCTTCGATTAAATCGGCAATTTCATCACTGGACATCAAGTTTACGATTTCTCGTTGCTTCGTAATAGAGAACTTCTTCAATAATTCATATTGATCCTCTTCATCTGCTTCATCTAATACTTCAGCAATAATTTCATTCGGTAATTTTTCTAATAAATCATAAGCATCTTTACGATTTATAATTGCTTCTAAAATATCGGCAGGATGTAAGGTATCAATAATTTCATGTAATGATTTTGTATCATCTATCAACAAAGCTTTAATTAATTCATTTATTTTATTTTGATTCATGTTTTTCCTCCTTATAAAAAGGAAAATGGGCAGCCATATTCCTTAAATTGATTATTATTTGTCCTATACTCATCCATATGACCACCTCCACTCGTATGCATTATACCTTTAAACACATAAAAAAGATAGGCATAAACCTATCTATCTTTATTTAAATGTATAGAAAACGACTTCTTTTTGAATAAGAGATGCTTGCACATCAATCATTCTTTGGTTGCTACTCCCTCTAAATGTAAGTAAAGGATCACTTAATTCTTCAACAAAGGGTCCATCTATTAAAACATCTACTTCTTTTAGTAAAGCATATTGTTCTTGATTAGCTAGCAATACTTCAAAAAGGTATCCACTATATGCCCATACATTCATGTTCTTTTGTTTGGCCGCTAACACGATAGGTAGCAAATTTTTCGCTTGTAGAAACGGTTCTCCACCAGACAAAGTAAGACCTGTTTGAATTTTAGTCTTTTTTAATTGTGCGATAATAACTTCTACTAATTCTTCATAACCTCCCAACACATCGTGTGTTTGTGGGTTATGGCAACCTTTACAGTTATGTAAGCAACCTTGTGTCCACAACACACAACGTAAACCGACTCCATCTACAATACTATCTAGTTGCAAGGGAGCAGATAAGCGAATGGTGTTAGAGGCTATGTTTAACACGTTGTCTTTCCTCAGCTGCCTTACCATCGTTAAAACGATCTAATGTACCTACTAAATAACCAGTAATTCTTCTGATTCTTTCAAAAGGAATATCTCCTTCTACTTCGTTTCTCTTACAACTTGGACATACATCTCCATCAATGACACCCACATAACCACATACTGGATCGCGGTCTAATGGATGATTAATACTTCCATATCCAATACCACTTTCTTTCATGCAACGTACAATCGCCATAAATCCATCAATGTTATTAGATGGGTTTCCATCTAATTCGATATACGCAATATGCCCTGCATTAGTAAGTGCATGATAAGGCGCTTCAATTTCTAATTTTTTAAAAGCATTCATAGGGTAGTATACTGGTACGTGATTCGAGTTTGTATAATAATCACGATCTGTTACTCCTTTGATTAACCCATACTCTTTACGATCGATTCTAGTAAAACGACCCGATAACCCTTCTGCAGGAGTGGCTAATAAAGAAAAGTTTAGTCCTGTTTCTTTTACTTTATTATCTAAATAAGTGCGCATAAAGCTAACAATCTCTAAACCTAACTCTTGTGCTTCTTTACTTTCACCATGATGCTCTCCAATTAGCGCTTTCAAACATTCTGCTAAACCAATAAACCCAAGTGATAAAGTTCCGTGTTTCACTACTTCTTCTAGTGTATCTTCAGGACCTAGCTTCTCACTATCCATCCATACACCTTGTCCCATTAAGAATGGGAAGTTTTTTACTTTTTTACTAGATTGCAATTGCATTCTTTCTAATAATTGATCACAAACAATCTTTAAATCAATTTCTAATTCTTTAAAGAATCCATCTTTATCGAACACTTGTTTTTGCCCTATCATTCCATGTTTAATACCTAAGCGTACCAAGTTTATAGTTGTGAAAGAAATATTCCCACGGCTCACTGGCACTTGTTTTCCACATGCATTGGCAATGACACGTGTACGACATCCCATCGTTGCAATTTCAGTACTAAAATCATTTGGATCATAATATTGTAAGTTGAATGGCGCATCAATAAATACAAAGTTAGGGAATAAACGTTTAGCACTCACTCGACAACTCAACTTGAATAGATCATAGTTTGGATCTTCTTCATTATAGTTAACACCTTCTTTTACTTTAAATATTAGAATTGGGAAAATCGGTGTTTCTCCATTTCCTAATCCTGCTTCTTGTGCTAACAATAAGTTTTTACTTAACATTCTTCCTTCACTTGATATATCGGTTCCAAAGTTAATACTTGAAAATGGTACTTGTGCCCCTGCTCTAGAATGCATTGTATTTAAATTATGTATAAATCCTTCCATTGCTTGGAATGTTTTTTTATCTGTTTCATTTGTTGCTTCTTCCACTGCAAACGCACAAATTTGCATGGCTAGTTTTTCACTAATTTGATAACATTCCTGTAGTGTTTTGACAAAAGCAATACGGTAGTTTTCATCAAAGTCTAAACTAGGTAATAAACTTGTATTCTCCTCAATTTGAGTCATTAACATCTTTTTATCATAATCAAACCCTGCTAATAATTTTAATCCTTTACAAGCATTTGAGTAAAATAGTTTCACGAACGTTTTCGCAACTCCGTGTGATAAATAATAATCAAAAGCAGGAATACTTTGTCCTCCATGCTGATCATTTTGGTTACTTTGAATAGCGATTGCTGCTAAAGCTGCATAACTAGCAATATCTTGTGGTTCTCTTAAAAATCCATGTCCTGTAGAAAATCCATTTTTAAATAATTTATCTAAATCAATTTGACAACAAGTCAATGTTCCCATATTCATGAAGTCCATATCATGAATATGGATTTCTCCTTTTTCATGCATCATAGAAAACTTGGGATTCATTACTTTTGATACACAAAACTCTTTCGATACAGCACTTCCATATTGTAGCATAGTACCCATTGCTGTATTACCATCAATATTCGCATTATCTCTTTTCATATCAGAATCTTTTGCATCCGCAAAAGTAATCTCTTTAATAGACTCCATTAATCTTGTTTTCAGATTACGCACACGGCTACGTTCAGCACGGTACAAGATATATTTTTCAGCCGTTTTTGCATGTCCTGTCTCAATTAACACCTTAACTACGACATCCTGTACTTCTTCAACGCTTGGCACAGTTTCTTTATACCGTCTTGCTAAATGTGAGACAATACGATCTGTTATATATTCTGCTTCTTCATAATCTGCTTCTATTCCATCTTCTTTGGCAGCCGCACAAGCTGCAAGATAAATTGCTCTTGTAATTTTTTCTGGGGCAAAGTGAATTTCTCTACCATCTCTTTTTTTAATTTTGCTTATCATAGTTGGTCTCCTTATGTGTTTGTTCTTTAATTATGCTATAAATAAAATTGTTTTTCAACGCCTTTACTCATGTAAATTAATTATTTTTTTTCGTAAAAATGTAATGAAAATAATCTTTTTCATTACATAAGTAAAAACATTAAAAATAACACATTTCATACAAATTATTTATTTTTATAGCCTCCTAAAAACTATTCAAAATACTTTTTTGACACATTAGAATAGGTTGTATATAATGAGGATAATAGGAGGATACATTATGACTAACAAAGTGACAATATTATGGGTGAATGATAACCCCATTACTGCTGATACAATGGTATTTATGTATGCCATCAATGCGAAAAAGCAAGAATGGTTTCAAGAAGTTGAAATTATTATATGGGGGCCTACTGCAACATTAGTAGCCACTGATGCAATGATACAAGATAAGATAAAACAGGCTCAAGAAGCAGGTGTTATTGTGAAAGCATGTATTTCTTGTGCCAATAAATTAGGCGTAACACAGCAATTGAAAGATTTAAATTTACAAGTCTATGGGATGGGTTTAGAACTTACTAATATATTAAAAAACAAAGAACATCTATTAACCATATAAACTTAGGAGATCTACATATGAAAATACTAGGTATTAGTGCCAGTCCTAGAACTGGACGCATGGTACACAATGCGATACAAGCTGTATTAAAAGGCTGTCAAGATGAATACGAAATCATTTCACTCGCTAATAAAAAAATTAATGGATGTAAAGGCTGTACCGCTTGTGCTAAGGATAATATGTGCAAGGTAGAAGATGATTTTATTTTGATTTCTCAAAAAATGAAAGATGCAGATATTATTATTTTTGGTGCCCCTAATTACTTTGGTATGATCAATGCATTAGGGCATGCTTGTTTAGAAAGGACTTTTTGTTTTAGACATCGTGGAGCTCTTTCATTAAAAGGCAAATTAGGTTACATTATCACAACTTGCGAAACAAGAGAAACACAAGATCCCGTCGCACAATACATCGATAAAATGTTTCAATACAATGCCATAAAAAAAATGCAAGCCATTCAAGTTAACCAATACAACCAATGTTATACATGTGGATACGGACACACTTGTGAAGCTGGTATTGTAGTTCGTAAAAATGGGGTATTGGATAAAATTTTAGATTGCCACTTACCTTTAGAAGTAGAAAGGCAACAACAAACACGATTAGAAATTCTCGCAATGCGTGAACATTTAAAGCAACAAGGTGTTCGCTTTCAATAATAAAAAAAGGACTATCACTTTATTTGTGATAGTCCTTTTTTTATCCATTTTGTTTTTCATGTGCCATAGCTAGCATTAATTTTATTCGATTTTCTTGATTAACTCGAGTAGCCCCAGGATCATAGTCAATAGAAACAATACTTGAATGCGGGAAGATGTTTTTAATCTTACGCACCATCCCTTTTCCTACAATATGATTAGGTAAACAACCAAATGGTTGAGCACATACAATATTATCATATCCTTGTTCGCACAACTCTAACATTTCTGCTGTTAACAACCATCCTTCACCCATTTTATTTCCGTATCCAACTACACCCTTTACTAATTGTTTTAGATGTTTGTATTGCCCTGGTGGTGTTAACCCAGGTTGTGATTTGATGGCTTCTATAATTAATGTTTCGATATCTAAGAAAAATTGCATGGCTTTATTAAGTAATGCTTTTTTTATGAAGTTTCCCCCATATAACTCAATATCATCAATACGATTATCTAATTTAAATAAAATAAACCCCATTAATCCTGGTACCATGATTTCACAATCTTGCGATAATAAGAAATCTTCTAAGTCATTATTTCCTAATGCGGAATACTTAACATAGATTTCTCCTACTACCCCTACCTTAGTTTTTTCGACACGGCGTATAGCAATACTCGCAAAATCTTGAGCAATTAATTGTAAGTTCACCTTCATTTGGGAACGAGTGAATCCTCTTTTATGTTGGAACTGTTCCACTAAATGACTCGTCCAATACTCTACTTTTTGTTTACTTTCACCTTTGTTCATTTCATATGGTTCAATTTGATTTTTTAATAGCATCAGTGTATCGCCATAAGCAATTCCGGCTAACACTTTACGAATAATAGGAATCGTGAATTTAAACCCCGGATTTTTTTCTAAACCAGAAAGGTTTAAAGAAATTACTGGAATTTGTTGAAGGCCTGCTTTCTTTAATGCCTTGCGTAATAAATGTATATAATTAGAGGCACGACATCCTCCACCCGTTTGAGTAATCAATAAAGCCGTTTTATTTACATCATATTGCCCACTTTCTAGTGCATCAATAAATTGCCCAATTACTAATAGTGCTGGATAGCAAGTGTCGTTGTGTACATACTTTAATCCAGCATCCACTACTTTACTACTTCTATTTTTTAATAATTCAAATTGGTAGCCTTCATTAATGAAAATTCTTTTAATAAATTCAAAATGGATTGGTAACATATCTGGCACCAATATCTTGTATTCCTTCTTCATTTCCTTTGTAAATACAATTCTTTCTTCCATGTTGTTTACCTCCTTATTGAATGGTAGCTAATAAACTTCTCACTCTGATTTTCACTGCTCCTAAATTTGTGATTTCATCAATTTTAATTTGCGTATAAATTTTATTTTCTTTGTGTAATATTTCTTTTAATACATCGCTTGTAATAGCATCTACTCCACATCCAAATGAGACTAATTGAATAAAGTGCATATCATTATGACGCGTTGCATAACTTGCAGAGTCATATAATCTTGAATGGTATGTCCATTGATTTAATACGGATACTTTGGTTGGTGCCACCAGATGAGAAATCGATTCTTCACTAATTAATGCCACATCACAACTACAAATTAATTTATCAATACCGTGATTAATTTCCGGGTCTAAATGGTAAGGACGCCCTGCTAATACAATAATTTCTTTTTTATTTTCTCTTGCTAAAGTGATAATTTCTTGTGCTTGTTGACGTGTTTTTTCAATAAATGCTTCTCTTTGGGCAAAAGCAAGCTGTGTGGCTTGTTTTAATTCTTTAGTTGAAAGTATCCCAAAATGTGGTTCTAAAATTGCTTTAATTTTCTTCACAAAATCTTTTGGGCGATGAATTCCAATATAATCATAAATGTATTTTATATTATTAATACTCGGTATATTGGAGTGGACGACTTCTGGATAATACGCTACAACTGGACAGTTGTAGTGGTTATCACCACGCTTCTCATCTATGTTATACGACATGCAAGGATAAAAGATAGCATCTATCTCTTCTTTCACTAATCGTTCGATATGACCATGTACTAATTTAGCGGGATAACAAACTGTATCGGATGGAATTGTGTGTTGTCCTTCTGCATATATTTTTTTATCTGAAAATCCTGAAGCTTTTACTTTAAATCCTAAACTTGTAAAAAAGGCATGCCAGAACGGATAGAGTTCATACATATTTAAGACTAATGGAATTCCAATTGTTCCTCTTATAGCCGTTCCTTCTTCCTCCATATATTCTTGTAACCATTGTTTTTTATACGCATATAAATTTAAATCTTCTTGCACTAACTCAATATTAGTGATTGGTTTTTCACAACGATTTCCACCAATAAACCTTGTCTTATCTGCAAAGGTATTAATGGTTAATGAACAATGGTTACTACATCTTTGGCAAACAGCTGATTTTACAGTATGTGTAAAAGTTTCTAATTGTGATACGTTGATTGTTGTACTATCAGCTTGTTTATGCTCTTTTGCATATAAGGCTGCTCCATAAGCACCCATCATTCCTGAAATATTAGGACGTAATACGCAAGCACCAATCTCTAATTCAAAGGCACGTAATACGGCATCGTTTAAGAAAGTTCCCCCTTGCACAACAATATTGCTTCCTAATTCTTTAGCTGATGTGGCGCGAATTACTTTATATAAAGCGTTTTTAACTACACTAATCGAAAGTCCTGCAGAAATGTTTTCTACACTTGCCCCATCTTTTTGTGCTTGTTTCACTGATGAATTCATAAATACGGTGCATCGTGAACCTAAGTCAACAGGTGAATCCGCAAATAATCCTAATTTCGCAAAATCCTGCATAGAATAACCAAGTACAGTTGCAAAACTTTGCAAGAATGAACCACAACCTGATGAACAAGCTTCATTTAAAAAGATATCATCAATCGCATTATCTTTAACTTTGAAACATTTCATATCCTGGCCACCAATATCAATAATAAAATCAACCTTATCATTAAATTGTTTAGCTGCTTTAAAGTGCGCCACTGTTTCCACAATTCCAAAATCTAAGTGGAATGCCGCTTTCATTAGTTCTTCTCCATACCCTGTTACAGCACTTCCTAAAATTGGTGTATTAGGATATTCTTTATAAAATTCTTCCAAGAATCCTTTAATGATCGTAATCGGATTCCCTTCTCCTGAAGCATAGCGCGTAAACACTAATTCATTATTTATGTCAATCGCAATAAATTTAGCTGTTGTACTACCTGAATCGATTCCAATGTAAACACCTTGACTAGCATCCTTGCTTTCTTTTACAATCGCTTGTGAATGTCTTGTAGTAAAAGTTTTGTATTCTTCTTTATTTTTAAACAAAGGATTTGAAACTTTATAAGTACCTCCCTTTTTAATACCTTGTATAGCCTTCATCACTTGTTGTATATTTTGTTTTTTCTTTCCACTTAAAGCGGTTCCTAATGATACATAATATAACGAGTCTTCTGGACAGACACCATCTAATCCTAATGTTTCATTAAAACTGTTTCTTAATTCGGATAAGAAAGTTAACGGTCCTCCTAAGTAGACAACTTTACCTTCTAAGGCACGACCTTGTGCTAGTCCCGCAACAGTTTGATTCACTACTGCTTTACAAATACTAGCGCATATGTCTTCTTTTTTTGCACCTTGATTCAATAAAGGTTGAATATCTGATTTCGCAAATACTCCACAACGCGAAGCAATGGGATAAAGTTTCGTATGCTGTTTGGCCAATTCGTTCATTTCCATAGGCGTTACATGTAGAAGGGCTGCCATTTGGTCAATGAATGCACCCGTTCCACCTGCACATGAGCCATTCATTCGCACCTCTAATCCATTGCTTAAAAACAATACTTTCGCATCTTCTCCACCTAATTCAACAACTACATCCGCATCACTAATCATCGTGTCAATCGCTACTTTAGTTGCGTATACTTCTTGAACGAAGTCGATATTTAAAATATTAGCTAATCCCATTCCTGCTGAACCAGAAATAGCAATACTTAAATCCTCTCCTTTTGTATAAGGTTGTACTTGTTGTAATACTTCTAAAAGTTTTTCATTAATTAATGAAAGATGTCTTTCATAACTTTTATAAATGATGTCTTTGTTATCATCTAATAACACACACTTTAATGTTGTTGAACCAATATCTACCCCTAATTTCATACAGATGTCCCTCACTCTATTTTAAAAATTATTATAACTGTAACATATCATGAAAATATGTCAATATTCTACAAAATTTTGTGTAAATTATGTAAGCGCTAAATTAATTTATAGATTTATATCTATTTAACGAACATTGTGTTACAGTATAAATGGATAAGGAGGCTACATGATGAAACACATGAAACACTTAGTTGTTTTATGTTGTATTGTTGGTGTAGTTGGCTGTATTAGCCTTGGATTAGCCCTTAATTCAAGAAGCACTCCGATTCAGAAAACAGCGCATAGAATTAGCCCACTATTTGAAAACATAAGTGATAAAGTAAGCACTAATGTTTTGAATATCAAAACGTTCATCCCAAAAGATGAACCTGTTATGCACGCTGTTGAAGAACCTGTTGCTGACCCTGCAACAGAACAAGCCCCTGTTGAAGAACCTGTCGCTACTCAAAGCGCACCCGCACAAGAAGTTCCTGTGCAACAACCTCAAGAGGCTCAACCAGCCCCAACTACAACACCTGCTCCATCTGTATCACAAGAGCCAAACGATACTTATGCAGCAGAAGCAATGCAACACATTAACAATTATCGAGTTCAACATGGACTCGCACCGCTTGTTACTGGATTGCCTGGTTTAAAAAATTTTGCAACGATTCGAGCGAATCAAATTATGACAAATTTTTCTCACCAAGGAGCCGACGCTTGTAGTGCTTACACCGGTTATTATCTAGCAGGAGAAAATCTTGCTAAGGGTTATAATAGCGGGTATAAAGCATTCGTAGCATGGACTCAATCGGGAGGACACAATCAAGTATTGTTAGGAGCCGATGCCGTGTATGGAGAAGTTGCCGTAGCATTTGATGTATATGGTAATGCCTATTATGCATTAATTACATGTCGCAACATTCGTGTACAGTAAAGTAGAACCAGCAAAAAGGACTCAATCATGAGTCCTTTTTTGTTAGTCAATTGGTTCTTGGTAAAATTTACCTTCAATCATATCTGTTTTTGTCACATTAATAAAAGCACAAGGATCAATGGCTCGCACCACTCTTTTTACTTCTCCTAATTCAGCGTGCCCAATCACTGTATATAACATCGTTTTTTGTTTATGTGAATAGCCACCATACCCTTCAATACAAGTCACTCCATGCTTCGTTTCTTTCATGATGGCTTGCATTAATTCTTCTGGTTTATTCGTTATGATAAATAAAGTTATTTTTTTATATTTCACATGGAAAGTTTGTACAATTTGTGTATTGCAATATTGGAAGATAATCGAATATAAAGCAATATCCCATCCAAAAATAAATCCTGCTACTATTATTGCACAAGCATTAAAATACAATACATAGTGCCATGAGGGTTCATTTGTTTTTTTAGAAATAGCCATTGCAATAAAGTCCGTTCCTCCACTACTCGCTCCCCCTTGTAATGCAATTAAAATTCCTACACCATTTAAAATACCTCCAAAAATACAAATTAAGAGAATATCTTCTGTAATCGCATATATTGGTAATAAATCGACTAAAAAACCAGTCAATAAAATTGTTAGTATGGAATAGATGGTAAAGTTTTTTCCAATCATTTTAAATCCAATATAAACAGGAATGGCATTCAATGCAATATTGATAAGAGAGAATGGTACTTCTATCTCTAGGTACAGTACAAATACTCTTTGTAGAAAGACACTAATCCCATTAAATCCGCCAGGAATTAATCCTGCCGCATTAACAAAACTGTTAATATTCATTGCCATAATGAAAGATGCGATTGCAACACATGCTAATCGAAAAGGCACACTTTTTTTATTCATATAAAATTACTCCTTAAATAATACATTCCTATTATACCCTCTTTGCATGAATGTACAAGCAAAATAAAAAGATTAAGCAATGCCTAATCTCTAGTGTAATCCATGGTATTCTTTGTATAAATCATTTTTGCTAATTCCATATTCCTTTGCAATTTTTTTAATCGCTTCTTTTGTACTCATTCCTTGCTCACTGTAAGTATCTACTAAATTAGTTAATGCACTTACTTCGACAACCGCTTTTTGTTTTTTACAGCCTTCGATAACAACTACCATTTCCCCTTTTAGATTCCCTGCTATCTCTAGTACTTCTACGATATTTCCACGAATAAACTCCTCATGTCTTTTGGTTAATTCCCTAGCTAAACATATTTGGCGATTCCCTAATACATCCATACAGGAGCGTAGCATTTTCTCAATGCGATGTGGTGCTTCATATACAATAAATGTATAAGGCAAGTCTTTTAATTCTTGTAAAGATTGCACTCTTTCTTTCTCTGAGTTTCCTAAAAATCCATAAAATACATACGGTTGTGCCACCATTCCACTCGCTACTAGCGCATTAATTGCTGCGTTACTTCCACTAATAGGGATAACAGGAATTCCCTCTTGTATTACTTCTTGTACAACAAGTTGGCCTGGATCACTTAATAAAGGATAGCCAGCATCGCTTACAATAGCAACACTCATACCTTCTTGCAACATTTTTAACAATCCTTTTGCACTTTCTTTTTCGTTATGCATATGATGTGCAATCACTCTTGTTTTAATGGAAAAGTGATGCAATAACTTCATCGTATTTCTGGTATCTTCTGCTGCAATAATATCAACGTTTTCTAACACTTCTATGGCCCTAGGTGTTAGTTCTTTTAAGTTACCAATAGGAGTAGCCACTAAATATAACTTAGCTCCTTCTTTCTCAAAACTTTTTTGACATTTCATTAAGATTCTTTTCCTAAGTCTGGCCATAATTCATCAAAATCAACAAATCGTACATCTTCTCTATTTTCAATTTTAGCTTGTCTAATAATTACATTCATGCTTGATAAACGATACTGTTTCCCTTCATACATAACCTTTGCATTGATTTTAGGTAATCCTTTACGCATTTCCTTGTATTGTTCATCTTCAAACTTTAAACAACATTTTAATTTTCCGCATTGGCCTGATAACTTTTGAATGTTTAAGGCTAATAATTGATTTTTAGCCATGTTAATCGAAACCATTTCAAAATCATTCATGAATTTTGAACAACATAATTCGCGACCACATTGACCTAATCCGCCTACCATTTTTGCTTTAATACGTGTTCCGACTTGCTTCAATTCAATACGACAGTGAAATTTATTCGCTAATAATTTTAGTAATTCTCTAAAATCAACTCGTTCTTCTGCAGCATAGGTAAAGATTAGTTTACTTCTATCCAGTGTGTATTCTGCTTCAATTAAATTCATATCTAACTTTAATTTATTTATTTCTTCTTGGCATAACCCAATTGCCTCTTTTGCTTTTTCAAAATTCTCTTCATATTTCTTAAACTCTTCTCTAGTAGCTCTTCTTAGCAGTGGCTTTAAAGGAATATCTTTATTGTATTCTGCTTTATTAATGCATGCTTTAGCAATAATTCCTAATTCATTTCCTCGAATTGTTTCGACAATGACACGATCACCCACTACATATTCATTACTCTCACTCTTAAATGAGTACGCTCTTGTATCCTTAAAATGTACAAAAGCAATATATTCAAATGTTTGTTCCATTTAGTCCTCCCATCGGTACATAAATTCATCCGTTAACAATTCAATATTAACGGAACGAATAATTTTATCTTTACATTCGACAATGTTTCGTAATATTTTTTCACGGTTTAATTGTACCATGAATTCATTATTTTTGCCCCAAATGTCTCCAAATTGTTGTAATGAATAGCGATACGTGTCACGGATTGCTATTTCCAACATTTCTAGCACATATAAAAACACCTTCTTTTCATCTAATTTTCCTTTTTTGACTCCTTCAATTTGAAGGAATAATCCTGCTATTTGTTTGTTTACTTGTATATTCTCACAAAAATGGTGAAACACTTCTTTTGCACGTAAATACTCTTCTTCCGCTAATAAAGCATCCACTTGTTCTTTTTGCGAACATAGTTTGGCTAATATGCTAGCTTGCTGGGTATCCATCGTCTGGCATAGTGTATCAAATAATGGCTTATGATTAACTTTATGAAATTGAATGATTTGACATCTAGATTGAATGGTCGGTAGCACTCTTTCACTAGAGGAAGCACTTAATATCGCTATGGTATCAGTTTGTGGTTCTTCTAAAAACTTCAGTAATGCATTTAATGCACTATCACTACTTCGCTCCACTGCTTCTAAAAAGTATATCTTTTTACCTCGCATTTCTTGGCTTGTTTGACTAAATTGTTGTTGGATATTTAAAATATCTTCTTTTTTTATAGTCTGTGTGGAACCATCAATATGAATTAAATCGGCGTAATTTTCATGAACAATACGTTTACAATCAGCACATACTTCACAAGCAAAAGGATTTGCGAAACGACATACTACACTTTGCATTAATAATATAGCTGTTTCTTTAATTGGCGTTCCTTTTTCTCCTACAAATAAATAGGCGTGACCTAGTGTTTGATTACGCAACGCATTCTCTAATATTTGATACGCTATTTTATGATTATTTTGCAATGTTTGTTTCATCATACTATCACTTCTTTGATAATAGCATACGCCTGTGCAAATACTGCATCGATTTCTAAGTTTGCATCCACAATATGAATACGGTGCTTATACATCTTGTTCACAATTGCATAACCTTCTCGCACTGCTGCATGAAAACTTGCTCCTTGTGCATCCAAACGATCCATTGCCCCTCTTCCTTTTACACGTTGTAACCCTACTTCTAAATCTACATCTAAATATAAAGTAGCATCTGGCATGTGGTGATCAATGGCGAACTTATTTAATTCAAACACTTCTTGTACTCCAATTTTTCTAGCATGCCCTTGGTAAGCTAGAGAGGAGTCAATAAAACGATCGCATAATACAATCGCCCCTCTTTCTAAAGCAGGCAATACTTTTTGGGTTAAATGTTGTCTTCTTGCCGCTGCATATAACAATGCTTCACAGCGATCATCCATCTCTGAGTACTCTGGATTTAAAATTATTTTTCTAATTTCTTCTGCAATACGGATTCCTCCAGGTTCTCTTGTTAATAATACTTCATACCCTTCACTTGTTAGTTGCTCGTATAGTTTTTGCGCAATCGTTGTTTTTCCACAACCATCACACCCTTCAAATGTAATAAATTTTCCTGTCATATTCATTTCCTCACTTGTCTTATTATAGCATAAAAAAAGGAAACTAGTGTTTCCCTACAGTTCATTAATTTGTTTTTTTACCTTCACTTGTTGCCAAGTTACACTCAACACTAAACAGACTAGTTCAGCAATCAAATAAGAATACCAAATATTGTTGACTGCTCCGCTTAATGAAAGTAAATAAGCAATCGGTAATAAGATTACTAATTGTCTACAAATTGAAATCATCATCGCACTAAAACTATGCCCTAATGCTTGGAAGGCACTTCCCAAAATCATACTCACTCCAGCTAATAAAAAATGATAGCTAATAATACGTAAAGCCGGTACACCTATTGCATACATTTCTGGTGAGGCATTAAAGATTGACAATGCTTCTTGTGGGAATACTTGGAATAAAATAAAACAAAAACCTAATATGATTGACGCAAATATAATACTGATTTGAATTGTTTTATGAATACGCTTTGGTAAGCACGCTCCATAATTATATGCAACAATAGGTACAACTGCATTATTTAATCCAATAATAGGCATATATGCAAAACTTTGTAGTTTAATGTACACGCCAAAGAAAGCTGTTGCCGTTTGAGAAAAACTAAGTAAAATTTGATTCATCCCAAATGTCATTACACTTGTAATACTTCCCATAATAATGCTTGGTATACCAATAAGATATATTTCTTTAATTGTTTGCCATTGCAGTGCAAACAATTTGATACTTAATTTAACTTCTTTATTTAACGTTTGATTAAAATAGTAACCCATTGCACAAGCACTAAATTGTCCTATAATAGTAGCTATTGCAGCCCCTTCTACTCCCATAGCTGGTAAACCAAACCATCCAAAAATTAAGATGGGATCTAGTATTATATTAATAACAGCTCCTGTTATTTGTGATAACATACTATGAAAAGAACGACCAGTTGCTTGTAGTAAACGTTCCAATGCAATTTGAACAAATATTCCAATTGAGAATGTACAAACAATCTGCGTATACGCTAACCCATATTCATATACTTCACCTTGCACACCTTGCATAGCAAAGTATGAGGGTGCCAATACCCAAGCAAAAACAATAAAAAGTACACTTGAACAAACGGCTAGAAATAACCCATGCATAGCGACATGGTTTGCTTTTTTGGTATTTCTTTGCCCCAAACTCCTCGATAATAATGCATTCATCCCGACTCCAGTTCCTGCAGCAATAGCGATCATCAAACTTTGAATAGGAAAAACCAATGATAATGCTGTTAGCGCATTCTCATTTATTTGTGCTACATACATACTATCTATTATATTATATAAAGCCTGGATTAACATAGAAATCATAATTGGTATCGACATATTTATGATTAATTTATTAACTGGCATAGTCCCCATTTTATTTTGCATAGCATAACCTTCTTTCAATCCTCGCTAGTATACAAGATTTGCATTCTAATTACAAGATTATAATGCACATATTTTGCTTTTCTATTAGAAGTATACTAGTATGATAGTAGAGGTGACTTATGCAAGAAATTAGAAAAACAATTGACCACTTATACAAGCAAAATAAAAGTGAAGAAGCTTATGCATATTTACTAGACCAATTTGAACAAGCCATGATCAATAAAGATGATATGTTAGTGTTAGGAATCTTAAGCGAACTAATGGGCTATTATCGCGTACATGCTCAATTTGAACTAGGTAATAAAATGGCAGCCAGTGCTATCTCTATCTTACAGCAACTACAAATAGAGGAAAGTGTCATAGCCGCTACTACCTATTTAAATATAGCTACTTTATATCGTGCGCAACACGAAAACAAACAAGCTCTTGTTTACTTTCATAAATGTCAAAACATATACAAAACTACAGTAAAAGAACAAGATGATCGATTCATCTCTTTATTCAATAATATGAGTTTAGCGTATATTGCCAATCATCAATATGAAGAAGCATTATATTATGCTAGTAAGGCACTTCACTTATTAGAAGTAAACAAAGGTGATTCTACTTTAATAGCTATTACCTATACAAATATCGCCCAAATTTATTTTGGTTTAAAACAATTTGAGAAAGCTAGTACAGCTGTTCATAAATCAATTGCTTTATTTAAACAATTCAATCATACTTCTCCACACTACCAAGCAGCATTAGCGACTTTAGCGCAACTTCATTTTGAAACAAAGCAATACGAAAGTGCATTGACTATTTATAAACAAGTATTAGAAGCAATTGCTTCTACTTATGGAAAGAATGCCGATTATAAGAGTATACAAGCTAATATTATGCATATTCAATCATTGCTTCGTTCAAAAGGTGTAGGATTACGCCTATGTAAAGAATATTATGAAACATATGGAAAACCGATGTTGAAGCAGCAATTTTCTCATTTACTTTCTCAAATTGCAGTCGGTTTAATTGGACAAGGTTCAGAGTGTTTAGGAATGGATGATACACTATCACAAGATCATGATTTCGGTCCTGGTTTTTGTATTTTTGTATCAAACTCTATGAAGCGAGATGATCGTCTAGCTTTACAAGAAGCATATGATTTATTACCTAAAACATTTAAGGGGTATACCCGTATTTCTACTTACCAAGGAAGTAAAAGAGTAGGAGTCATTGTAATAGAAGACTTTATTACAGCTTTTATTGGCCGTTTACCCAAGAGTGAATACGACTGGTTTTACTATGAAGAAGTGGCCTTATTAAATCTTACAAATGGAGAATTATGGGATGATTATTCAGGGAATATGCGTACCATACGTAAGCAATTAGCCTATTATCCAGAAAATGTACGCATCAAAAAAATAGTGACAGTCATCGCTAAAATGGCACAATCAGGGCAATATAATTATATGCGTTGTTGCAAGCGAAATGATCTAGTAGCCTGTGAATTAGCCCTGCATGAATTTATCACACATACTCTACATTGTTTATTTCTATTAAATAAACAATATAAACCATTTTATAAATGGAGTCATAAACAAGCGATGCAACTAGACAGTTACTCTAATATTGCACAATTAATAGTGACACTATTAGCACAAAAAGAAGAGGCTGCACGCATCCATATTATAGAAGATATTTGTATGCATATTGTAGATGCCTTACAAGCACAACACTTAACAACGAAAAATGATGCATTTTTACAAGAGCATTTACCAGAGTTAATGAATAAAATCACTGATGAAAAGATAAAACGTATGCACGTTATGGAGGGATAAAATGATTCAAGAAATTATTGAAAGAGAATGGGAGTTTTTTGGAATGGTACAAAACATAGGAGGGAGAGCAGAGTGTCAAAATAACTATGATACTTTTTATCTACATCGTAAAGCACAATACGATCACTTTGATGAACCTACTTTAACTAGTTACTTACATGATTTAACAATATATAAAGAAGCAGGGATTAATCCTATTACTTTAAAGTATGCCTATATGATGGAATCAAGTGATCCTACATACTATGCACAAATCAAAACACAACTACCTCAGTTAGATGATGAAACCAAAGCAATTATCGAAGAAGTAATTGCTATCGAATTAGAGATGCTCACAAACTGTAATGCACAATATCCAAAGTTTGCAAAATTATCAAGAGGGGCAAATAGTCATGAAGATGATTTATTAAACACTTCTTTTGAAACGTATTTAAGAGGAGAACTGTATACCTATTCACCAACAACATTAATGAATTATGCAAAAATGATTATTTACAATGTACAAAATGATATTAATTTTGTATTTGAAATCAGACAATCTTCTGCAATTGCTTTAGGGTATGTCTCTTTAGCCGATGCAGAAAGTAAAATAAAATAAGGCTAACTACATACATGCAAAAAGAACAGAGATTAGAGCACTACTAACTTCTGTTCTTTTTGTATGTATTTAAATTCCCCTCTTTTTCTAAATCCCATTTCAACTACTTTGCGCTATTCCCTATCCTTAAGATATTCCCCTATTCGATTACAAAATCCTTTTTTCTATCTAACTGTAGCAAACGCATTTCTTCCTAAATATAAATTGCCTGATCCTATATTAATTAATTCAAATATAATAAGCGATAAAGATATAATGATCATAAATAACCATTGTGCCCCCCTGTTATCATTCATAACATTATAGATAGGATCGTCCTTTTTTTACTGTTAAACTTTAGAAATAAAATATAAAAAAACATTCCATACACTACCTCCTCTGTGTTGTATTGCACAGTTATCTACAACATCTATATCCTTTCTACAAAAAAAAAGCAAAACTAACGTTTGTGCTAATTTTTGCTCTTTTTACTATATATTATAAATGAAGAACATTCTATTTTTCCCGTTTATGTCTTGGTATGTTTCCATTCTTGCATCAGGGAAATATTTTCTTGCCTCTTCTTCCATTGCTTCTTTTTGATTGTATCCTATTTCAAAAGCTAGAATACTCTTTTCATTTAATAGTTTATGTGCATTCTCAAATATCGCGCGATAAAATTTTAACCCATCACTACCACCAAATAAAGCAACATGTGGTTCATAGTCTATTACGCTACTCTCCATTGTTTCTTCCTGTGGGATGTAAGGTGGGTTACTTACTAAGATATCTACTTTAATATTCGCATCCACAAAAGGTTGTAGCATATCTCCGCATAGAAAAGATACTTCTACTTCTAATTGTTTTGCATTTTTCTTAGCAACTTCTACTGCTTCTTGCGAAATATCGCTAGCATACACCTGTAAGTTATCTTCTTCTTTTTTCAAAGATAGTGCAATGGCTCCACTACCACAACCTACATCGATTAATGTAGCTGGTTTCCCTTCAAAATACGTGTCATAATCAGCTAATACATTAGCAACCAATTCCTCTGTTTCCGGTCTAGGAATTAACACATTTTCATTAACAATAAAGCGGTGCCCATAAAAATATTCATATCCCAAAACATGTGCCAAAGGTTCATGTTTTAAAATGCGTTGCATCGCTTCTTCAAAGCGAACACGAATATCTTCTTCTATTTCTTTATCATACTCATAATATAAATTATGGGATTCCATTTCACTTAACTCAAGCAATAACATTAATGCTGTTTGTTCACTAATTGATTGTTGGATACATTGTTGTTGCGCTTGTTTTAGTACCTCTTTATAAGTCATTATGCATTTCCTGCTAATTTATCTTTTTGGTCTTGCTCTTGTAATGCATGTAATACATCATCCATTTTACCTTCCATAATACGATCTAGTTGTTGTAATGTTAAACCAATTCTGTGATCAGTAACGCGGTTTTGTGGATAGTTATATGTTCTAATCTTTTCACTACGGTCTCCTGACCCTAATTTACTCATACGTTCTTTATCCTTTTCTTCTTTTTCTTTACGCTTTACTTCTGAATACACTTTTGCACGAATTGTGTTTAATGCTGTTGCACGGTTTTCATGTTGACTTCTTCCATCCTGACACTTGACACTAATTCCAGTTGGAATATGAGTCACACGTACAGCAGAATCTGTCTTATTAACATGCTGTCCTCCTGCTCCACTTGCTCTCATTGTATCCACTTCTAAATCTTTGTTATCAATTTCGAAGTCATCTTCATCTACCTCTGGATCCACTAATACCGTAGCTGTCGAAGTATGAATTCTACCTTGTGATTCGGTTTTAGGAACACGTTGTACACGGTGACTTCCACTTTCGAATTTTAACTTACCATAAGCTCCATCACCTTTAATCATGAAAGAAACTAATGTGAACCCTCCTGCTTCATTATCTGCCATCTCAATAACTTCAATTTTATATCCTTGTGGTTCTGCCCATTTACAGTACATACGATATAGATCCGCTGCAAAAATATTCCCTTCATCTCCACCAGCTGCTCCACGAATCTCAACAATTGCATTGTTCATATCTTCTGGATCTTTAGGAATTAATAGCACCTCTAAACGATCTAATAAATTTTGCATTCTCGGTTCTAATTCTTCGAGTTCCATTTTTGCCATTTCTTTTACATCATAATCATTTTCTTTTAATAATTCTTGGGCATCTGCTATTCCTTGTGCCACTGTTTTATATTCTTCATATGTATCGACAACTTGCGTTAAAGAAGCTTGTTCTTTCCCTAATTTTGCCATCATTTTGCGATCACCTAATACTTCTGGTGACATCATTAATTCATTTAATTCTTGATAACGATTACTCATTGTTTCTAAACGTTCAATCATAACACTCATCGTTTTGTCCTCCTAATTTATTACTTTATTTATTATTTCAATAAATGCATACCTATTATAACACAAAGTGTAAAAACTCTTTATATAAATATGCACTGTTTAATTGGCTTTTGAAACACAAAAAAGAAGTGACTACTCACTTCTTTTTTAGTTTGCTTATTTAACTCCGTATTTTCTGTTGAATTTGTCAATTCTACCTTGCGCAGCAGCGAAACGTTGTCTTCCTGTGTAGAATGGGTGACAGTTTGAACAAGTATCAATTTTTAATTCTTTAGCAGTTGATCCTGTTTCGAATTCGTTCCCACAAGTACTACATTTAACGTTAATTTTGTTGTACGTTGGATGTATATCTTTTTTCATTTTTTTCTCCTTCCGCCTTAAATACTTTGCGTATTTAAAGTAAGTGCTAGTTTATTATAAACAATATTATTTTTAATTTCAAGTATTTTATATTTAATTTTTACTAGTCGATTACTACTTTTTCTATTTTCGCTCCTAAAGCTGTTAGTTTTCCGATAATATTTTCATATCCTCTTTCGATATGATAGATTTCATCAATTTCTGTAATTCCTTCTGCTATTAAACCAGCAATGACCAAACATGCTCCACAACGCAAATCCGTAGCTGTGACTTTTGTCCCACTTAACGGTGTTGGCCCATTAATTAATGCACTTGGGGTCATCACATTAATGTTAGCACCCATCTTATTTAATTCATTACAATGTTTGAAACGCTCTGTATAAATCGTCTCTGTGACTTTTGATTGTCCATTACATTGCGTTAACATGGTTGTTAGTGGTTGTTGAATATCCGTTGCAAATCCAGGGTAGGTTCCCGTTGTTACACTGACACCTTTTAAAACTTCATTTCTACCTTTTACATGCACACGATCAATATCCGCGTCAAAATCGACTCCGATTTCATCTAGTTTGGCCAATAATCCTTCAATATGTTGGGGAATAATATTTTCAACTGTAATGTTTTCTCCTGCCGTTGCAGCTAAACAAATATAAGTAGCTGCTTCAATACGATCGGGAATGATCTCATGAAAACACCCATCTAGCGAAGTCACTCCTTCAATCGTAATTTCATTCGTTCCTACTCCACGAATTTTAGCTCCCATTTTATTTAACATCGTAGCAACATCAATAATTTCTGGTTCTTTAGCTGCATTTTCAATAATCGTTTTACCTTTAGCATATACAGCAGCACACATAATATTGATGGTTGCTCCCACACTTGCCGTATCTAAGAAAATACGATCTCCTATTAGTTCTTTTGCTTCTAGTACATAACACCCATCTTCGTGTGTAATACTAGCACCTAAAGCTTCAAATCCTTTTAAATGCAAGTCAATGGGGCGAGGACCTAGGTAACATCCTCCAGGCATTTTAATCTTACACTTTCCATACTTTCCTAATAATGCTCCCATAAAATAATAAGAGGCTCTTAATTTTGTTACATGTTCACTTACCATTGGTAGATTTTCCATATTTCTTGGATCAATAATAATATGGTCATCGGCTTTTAAATTCACAACCACTCCTAATTCTTCTAATAATATTTTTAAATTCTTAACATCAGCTATTTGTGGTACGCCAACAACTGTTACTAAACCATTGCTTAAAATGGCTGCAGGAATTAACGCAACTGTAGCATTTTTACTTCCAGAAATTCTAACTGTACCACTTAATTTATGTCCACCTTCAATACGAATGACTTCTTTCATAATATTCTCCTATTCTTATTTATTACCTTTTGATAATTGCATAATTCATTATAATGCATTTCATATATTAATTCTATTAATTTTTTACGATTATTATTCATGTCATTTAATTCATGCATAAACAAATCAATTACATTATGAGTTCTACACAAATTTATACATTTTTCACATTTATTACATTTTATATTATAAAATTTGAAATTTATGTTAGGAAAGTAATCATAATTATTATAGAATATAGGTATATTTGTATAAAAGTAATTAATCCATTAAAATTTATTGAATTTTAGTTTTTTTACTTTCAAAATGAAATGAATTCTTCTATAATAGATTTTATTGATTTATAAATCAAAACACACCATTACACGAAAGGAGCATTATAATATATGAAAAAAATCGGTTTTAGTAATGAGCAGTATTTACAATTACAATCCAAACACATTAAGGAGAGAATTTCTCAGTTTGGTAACAAATTATATTTAGAATTTGGAGGAAAACTATTTGATGATCATCACGCATCTAGAGTTTTACCAGGATTTGCCCCAAACAGTAAATTAAAAATGTTAATGGAATTACAAGATGATGTAGAAATCATTATCGTTATTAGCGCTAACGATATTGAGAAAAACAAAGTTAGAAACGACTTAGGTATTACATATGATGTAGAAGTGCTACGCTTAATTGATTCTTATCGTGAAATCGGTTTATATGTAGGTTCCGTGACCATCACACACTTTGCAAATCAATCTGCGGCTATTACATTTAAACAACATTTAGAAAAATTAGGAATCAAAGTGTTCTTACATTACCCAATTGCTGGTTACCCTAACAATATCCCTTATATTGTTAGTGAAGAGGGATATGGGAAAAATGACTATATTGAAACAAGCAAACCATTAGTAGTTGTTACTGCACCAGGACCTGGGTCAGGAAAAATGGCAACTTGTTTATCTCAATTATACAACGAGCATACTAGAGGTATTAAAGC
>CAYJGK010000001.1:1385-81299 GCA_964370065.1 uncultured Erysipelotrichaceae bacterium | reverse complement strand
GTTACACAACAAGCTAGTAAAGATGAAATTATTAGACGTTACTACCAAACTAAAATTGATTATAAAAAAGGGTATGCTGAAGAATCAGCTATTTCAAAACTTGAAATGATTATGTCACAAGCACAAATTTGTCCAGAAGACCGTAAGTGTGTAGGGCAAGCCTTAGCAGTGAGTGAAGCAACAAGTGAACCAGCCTTTGCTATTCAATTATCAGATGGACAAATTGTAACAGGTAAAACAACTAAGTTATTAGGTTGTGGAAGTTCGGCTTTATTAAACGCTTTAAAAGCATTAGCCGGTGTAGATGAAAGTGCATTAATTATTGCACCAGAAGTATTAGAACCAATTCGCGATTTAAAAACAAAAACACTAGCAAATAAAAACCCTCGTTTACATACTGATGAAGTATTATTGGCTCTAGCAATAAGTGCAACGATGAATGAAGACGCTAAAAAAGCATATGATAAACTAGCTGAATTAAAGGACTGTGAAGCACATTGTTCAGTTATCTTATCAGAAGTTGATTTTGCAGTATTACGTAAATTAAAAATTAACATTACTTGCGAACCAAAATTTCAAACCCACAAGTTATACCAAAAGTAAAAACAGCGAAACTATACGACTGTCGATAAAAAAGAAAACTACCAATATCAAAATTGATATTGGTAGTTTTAATTTATATAATTATGCATTGACTAAAATATTATCTGCCTGACATTGTATTTCATTTTTGAAACAGGGTACTGCTCACAATACGTCGTGATTGATATCGTTCTCACAGTGAAAGTCGTTTCATAATCCAGGCACTAACCTTAAAACTATCATTGCCATCCGATACAGCTATTGTCGCTGTTTTTATTTTAGGATTGTGCACTTGCATGCAAAGTCATATTGTTTTTGATAGTGAGCAATAACTTTATCAATTAATGCGCTGTTTCGAGTAATAGCAAAGACAGTTGAACCACTTCCCGACATTAATACCGCATCAAATCCATCTTCTTGTAATTGTGTTTTAATATTTGCAATTACGGGCGTGATTTGTAAAGCACTTTGTTCAAGCGTATTGCCTAAACAATCGCATAACGCATCATAATCACTTTGTAGTAAAGCTTGTTCACAAGCCTCTACATCAGGATGCAAACAAGTTTTAAAATCTAACTGTTGAAAAGCAAGTCCAGTCGACACACCTTCTTTAGGTTTGACTAGTAACAACTCAAAGGGACAATCATATTGAAATGTAGTTACTTTTTCGCCTATTCCTTTGACTCGTGATGGTTTGTTCACAAAACAAAAGGGTACATCTGCACCTATCTTTTTCGCAATGCTAAGATAGGTACTTTCACTTGCCTGAATATTGCAAAGCTGTATAATGGCTTTCATCATCGCTGCTCCATCTGCACTACCACCTGCTAATCCAGCTTGCATAGGAATACGTTTGATGACTTCTACATTAAAATGCTGTGACAATGCAAATGCTTCTCGCATATAATGAATGGCTTGATAAATCGTGTTGCTTTCATCAAGTGGAAAATCTTGTGAATCACAATAGATACGATCTTCTAACGCTACGCGTACACATAATGTATCGCTTAAATTTAATGGTAACATAATCATATCTAATTCATGGTATCCATCATCTCTTCTTAACAAGACATCTAATGTTAGATTAATCTTGGCATTGGCTTCTATGTTCATTGTACACCTCATATAATCGAATAAATGTTGCCAAAGGTAATGATTCAGCTCTTGCATTTTCTGCAATTTCACTATCCGCTAATAGTTGTTTTGCTTCTTCTTTATTTCTACAAAAACCAGAAAAATTATTCAGCATTGTTTTTCTTCTTTGTTTAAAACACGTTTTCACTAAATCATAAAACAATTGTTCATTTTCTAATTGGTATTTTTTATTCAATTTAAATTGAACGACTGCACTATCTACATTTGGCTTAGGGTTAAATACATGTTTTGATATTTTCATAACTTGATGCACATCGCATCTAAATTGTGTGATAACACTCAATGCATTGTAATCTTTTGTATTAGGTGCTGCACTAAAGCGATCTGCTACTTCTTTTTGCATCATAACTGTAATTTGTTTAATGTTCGCACCACTCTCAAAAATTTTAAAAAGGATTGGCGTCGTAATATAATATGGTAAATTCGCTGCAATGACTACATCTTGCCCTTCTTTAGTATACTTTTTTACCCATTCTTTTAAGTCAACATCTAAGAAGTCTGTATGAACAATTTCTACGTTATCATTCTCACTTAATGTATCTGCTAATACATCAATTAAACGATCATCTATTTCAAATGCAACTACTTGTTGAGCATATTTGCTTAAAAATTGAGTTAAAGCACCTATTCCCGGCCCAATTTCAATAGCTACACATGGATTATCACTCATTGCATTAACAGCTATTTTTTCTACAATTTGACTTTCTACTAAAAAATTTTGTCCATAATTTTTCTTAGCATATAATCCATATTTTTCTAATATTTCCTTTGTTTTACTAGGTGTTGCTATTATTTGACTCATAAATTTCCTCTATTAATTGTTTCACTTTCTCTTTTTCTATTTGCAGTATATTTAATCTTTTCCACAACGTTTTAGCATTGCATTTTCCAATAAATAATAAATCCCCTAATTGTTCTCTTAAGTAGGCACTCTGTTCTTGTCCATTTAAACCCAATTCTATTAAATCATGTAAGCTAATAGTTTCTATAACGGTATCACTATACGTTAAAACATTCGATAATGATTCTATAATATCCTGCTTGCTAGCATGTTCAACCCCTATTTTTTTAACTGTCTTAGCCTTGGATTGTTTAATAAAAGCATGCTTAGCATTAGGAATAGCCTCTATTATCTTATTTCTAATGTGATTCCCTGGTGTATCTGGATCAGTAAATACGATAATCCCTATTTGTTCATTGATTTGCTTCAACATTTCAATTTTTTTCTTTGATAAATGTGTTCCGCTTGTTTCAATTGTTTCGCAATCAAAACATTGCTTTAGTTTATTCGTATCATTTTTTCCTTCTACAACGATTATTTCTTTAATTTTCATGTCGTTATTATACCATATAAAAAGCGAATTATGATTTCATAATTCGCTTTTTATTAATAACCATATCTAACTAGCTTTATTTGCGGTGCATAGCTTCGATTTACAGAAACATTATATGCTGATTCGCTACCGACAAATAAATCTATGTGATTGATTGTCATAGCTCCACGATCTAATACTATGGCCTTAAATGGTTGATTCGGTACCAATCCCATTCCTGAATAACCATGATTTGTTACTTCTACAATACTTCCAAATGGGAAGGCGCTATTCGCTGCAATAACATAATAACCATCGTATGTAATTCCATCTAGCCAAACTCCGTTAGATTGTCTAACAGATGTAAACGATAGTTTTACTCCACTTGCCGTTCCACCAAATCCATCCGTATGATAACACCCTAAACAGTCTGTTCCATACGTTGTTATATATGCATTTACTGGTTCATCTGAATTTAACATTGTTAATTGTTTTTCTTCAAATACATTTTCTGCATTCACTGCTTCCACTGCATTATACACAGCGTCACTTCTTACAACTCCTTCACTTGTTGTTGGCGCATCTTGCACTAACACTTCGCTAACAGGCATTTCAATTGTTTCGATTTCAGTAACATCTTGTGGTTGTGCACCTACTGTCGTAGTCACGGCCACAATTGAAATCAACAAACATATAATCAAAAACAGTTCACTCTTTACTAGAGAAATAATTTCTTTTTTTTGCAAAATAGTTCGCTCCTTTATCTTGTTTTTTGACACTTTGAGAAAGAGATTTTCCCAATACAACTATTCTAACAATATACGTAAATAAAGCAAATGTCAAGCCCTCATGCAAATGTAAAATAGTGATAAACCTCTATTTTAAAAGGTTTATCACTATTTGGTAAAAAATCATGCCATTGTTTATTCTTTTATTATTCACTATATTGTAAAGCTGCTACCCCTTGTTCACCACTACTAATACGAACCACATTTTCTACATCGTAAATAAAGATTTTCCCATCTCCCATTGTTTGACTACATAACACTTTTCGTGCTGCATCCACAACATCTTGAACAGGCACCTGTGAAACAACAATTTCCACTTTAATTTTTTCTAATAAGAGCATATCAACTTTAGCTCCTCTATAGTATGTAGTACGACCTTTTTGTACACCACATCCCAATACTTTAGTTACAGTCATACCACTAATCCCTAGAGAATCCATTGCTTCTTTAAATATATTAAATTTCTCTGGTTTTGTAATGACTACAATTTTAGTCAGTTTATAAGCACTTGGCTCTTTACCAGAGCGATGGTCTTCCACACTCACTTGATTGAATGTTTCTGCACTGATACTGCTAGCTCCCCCTAAATATTGAGTTTCAAATGCAAAGCCAGCATATGCACTTTCTAATCCATGCTCTTCTTTATCTAATCCAACAATTTCTTCGTATTCACTAACTCGTAAACCGATTGTTTTTTTAATCACAAGAAATACTAGTCCCATTGTGATTGCTGTCCATAATGAAATGACTAAGATTCCATATAATTGAACTAATACGTAATCGAATCCTCCGCCATAGAATAGCCCCCCTTCTATTGCAAATAATCCAACACAAATGGTACCTAAAATACCACATCCCCCATGTACTGCCACAGCTCCTACTGGATCATCAATTCTTAATTTGTAATCTAAGAACCACACTACAAAAATCACTACAAATGCAGCTGCTACTCCAATGATAGCTGCTCCCAATGCATCCACTACATCACACCCTGCTGTAATCGCTACTAAACCAGCTAAACTACCATTTAAAGTCATCCCCACATCTGGTTTACCATACTTTAACCAAGTATAGGCCATAACTGTTACTGTAGCTAATGCCGGTGCAATTGTTGTGGTAGCAAAGATTTCGGCTAACATTGTCGAATCACTTGCTGCGGCCCCGTTAAACCCATACCAACCAAACCATAAGATAAATACACCTAATGCAGCTAATGTCAATGAATGTCCAGGCATTGCTTTTGGTATATTGTTTTTATCAAATTTTCCAATTCTCGCTCCGACTAATTTAGCTCCGATTAATGCACTAATACCACCAACGGTATGAATCGCAGCCGATCCGGCAAAATCATGAAATCCCATTTCCAATAGAAACCCACCAGTTCCCCATACCCAATGTGCTTCGATTGGATAAACGATTGCACTTAATACAATACTATAAATGCAATAAGAACTGAATTTAGTTCTTTCTGCTACTGCTCCTGATACTATTGTTGCTGTCGTCGCACAAAACATTAAGTTGAAGGCAAAGATTGCCCAGTTTGTTGCGTTAAAATCGAATAAAGGATTTGCTCCCCATCCAAATAATCCAAAAACACTGTCTCCACATAATAATGAGAAACCAATCGCTAGAAATGCTACTGCTCCTAAACAAAAATCCATGAAATTTTTCATAATAATATTTCCTGCATTTTTCGCTCTTGTAAACCCTGCTTCTACCATCGTGAACCCACATTGCATAAAGAACACTAACGCAGTTCCCACTAAAAACCAAATCGACATATCCATATTTCTTTTCCTCCCTTAATGCACAAAAGGCGCACATGATTACTCATGCACACCTTTGTGCTCTCTTTTTATATGCTTTATTCTCTATTTCTAATAAAACAAAAAAGGAGCGTAAAGTAGATCATTCTACTAGACGCTCCTTCGCTGTTCTATGGGTAATACTCTACTCCAAATCGATTCAATTGTCAATCATTTTGTTTCATTATTTTTATGTAAGAGTTTTCATTCGGGTTTTTAATAAACGATTGATAATTATTTTCTATTATTTTAGCTAGTTCTTCCTGCTGTATTTCTAATAACTCTGCCACTTTTTCAAATGTGTAAGCTACATATTTCACCTCATTTTGTTTCCCACGATGTGGATGCGGTGTTAAATAGGGACAATCTGTTTCCACTAAAATACGATTGATATCACAAACTTGTGGCACTTCATTTAGCCCTTTTGCATTTTTAAAAGTAATAGGACCTGCAAACGAAATGTACCCATTCATACTCATAACGATTTTTGCCACTTCTTTACTACCACTAAAGCAATGCATTAAGAACGGAACTTTACAGTGCTCTTTTAAAATATCTAGTGTATCTTGGGTCGCTTCTCGCATGTGTACGATGATTGGCAATTGTAATGTATTCGCTATTTCGATTTGTTGAATAAATCCTTTTTTTTGCACTTCTCTTTCCACATTATCCCAATGGTAATCTAGCCCAATTTCACCAATAGCCACTAACGTTCCACTTTGTGCAATGTTTGTTAATCGTTCATAATCATCTTCTTTAAATTCATTTAAATCCGTTGGATGGAACCCTAACGCTAAATCAAATTGAATAGTGGGATGTTGTAAAGCAAGAGCTCTTTCATACGTGATAAAATCCGTGCAAATAACAAGAATGCGACTCACATTTGCTTGAGCAGCATTCTCAATCACCTCATCAATGCGATCGATTAATAAATCACATGTAATATGGGCATGACTATCTATTAAATTCATAAATACCTACTTTCCTAAACAAAAATTAGAGAATAGCGTATCTAATAAATCATCTCGATTCACTTGCCCTAAAATTTCTTTTAAATATGTGTATGCGGCTTGTAAATCGATGGCAATCAAATCTAATTCCATTCCCATTTCCATTGCTTCTTTTGCTTGTATCATACTTTGTTTGGCTTGTTGCATCAAACTAATCTGCCGCTCATTAGTTAATGTATTGCTTTGTAAAGCAATTTGATGTTGTTCATACATTTGATTGATAGCATCCACTAATGCATGAATATCATCTTCTTTGGCAGCAATCCAAATTTGGTCATCCTGTATTCCTGCAACATCTTTTTTATTGTATACAATTAATCTTGTTTTGTGTTGCGTTAAATCTAACAATTCTTGGTCTTTATCATCTAAAGGTTGGCTACCATCAAATAATACAATAACTAATTGTGCTTCTTCAATCGCTTTTTTACTTTTTTCAATTCCTATTTGTTCAACAAGGTCATCACTTTCACGAATACCTGCTGTATCAATAACATGTAAAGTAACATATTCTAAACGGACACTTCCTTCTACAATATCGCGTGTTGTCCCTGCAATATTAGTCACAATTGCCTTATCTTCTTCTAATAAAGCATTTAACAAACTAGATTTACCAACGTTAGGTTTTCCTACAATTGTTGTTTGTATCCCTTCTCTTACAATTTGTCCACTTTTAGCTTGCTTTAAAATCGTATCCATTTTGATTAACCAATCCTTTACTTTAGGTAATAATATTTCATCATTTAATTGAATCACATCATCATATTCTGGATAATCTATATTTACTTCAATGTGTGCAATCATATCTAATAACTCATTAATGAAAGGATTTAACAGTTTTTGCACACTTCCTTTTACTCCTTTAATAGCTAATTTAGAAGCTTGCTCATCTTGGGCAATAATCATATCATTCATAGCTTCCGCTTGTGTTAAATCAATTTTTCCATTCAAAAATGCGCGTTGCATAAATTCTCCTGGATTTGCTAAACGTGCCCCATATTGTAAACAAAGAGCTAATACTTGCTTTGTGACAACTATTCCACCATGTGTATTTATTTCAACAATATCCTCTCCAGTAAAACTTTTTTTATCTTTAAACACACTGACTAATACTTCATCTATTATTTCATTTGTGTCAGGATGTACGACATTAGAAAAAACAATCGTATTTCCTGCTTGTTTTTCTATATTCGTTGAACATATCTGGTTAGCTATAGCAATAGCTTGATTTCCACTCATTCTAACAATTCCTATTGCACTTTCACTTAAAGCTGTAGAGATTGCAACAATCGTATCATATAACATAAGATCACCTCTTCTAGTTTAACTATTATATCACAATTATACTTTGATGAATGCCTGATTATAATAAAATAAAACAATAAATTTCAATTATCTTTCTAAGTTGAATATGATATAATACACTACAGAAGTAGCTTAGTTTAATAAGTGAATGGAGGACAATATGCAATTTGTACAATTAACAAAGGAAGAGTTTAATACCTTCTCCTTACAATATAAAGATACCCATTTATGGCAATCTACATCCATGGCTGAGTTAAGAGAACAATCAGGTTTTAAATCCGCTTATGTAGGAGTCAAGATAAACCATGCCATTGTGTGTGCTACTTATTTATCGTATCGTGTTGTTAAGTTTAACTATCGCCAATATGTTGCTCCTAGAGGTTTTCTTATCGATTATAACGATACTGTTTTATTTCATTTTTTTACAACAGCATTAAAGCAGTATTTAAAACAGAAAAAAGCACTATATTTAAGTTGTGATCCTTATATTCCTTATCAAGAACATGCTTTAGATGGTAGCGTAGTAGAGAATGGTTTTCATAACAAAGACATCGTACAATCTTTTATACAAGCAGGGTTTACACATAAAGGTTTTACTAAAGGAATCGATTTAGCAGTTGAACCACGATGGATTTATACAATCCCACTAGGTGAAGATGAGCAAACTTTATTACAATCATTTGAACGCAAATGTAAAAGAAGTGTAATGAAAACAATTAAATACAAAATTCATACGAAAGAGCTAACACTACATACATTAGATGAATTCATCGCAGTGATGAATCATACTTCTAAACGCCGTGATTTTGATAATCGTTCAAATGAATATTATACGCGTTTATATAATAGTTTTGTCGTAAATGGTCATGCTAAATTTTTAAGTGCTGTTATGAAAATAGATGATTACATTGAAAGTGTTCAACAAGATCGTGCGCAAGAATTAAAGACTGTTGCAGACTGTGATGCCAAACTAGCAAACAATCCAAATAGCGCTAAAATAAACAGCAAACGTAATATCGCATTAGATGTGATTTCACGTTATGACAAGCATATAGCCGATGCACAAAAATTACAGCAAGAAAAAGGGAACGAAATTGTTTTATCTAGTGGTGTCTTCTTTACATACGGTAGTGAAATATTATGTTTATTTAGTGGTGTATATGAAAAATACATGCAATTTGCTTCTCCTTATGCAATGCATTGGCAAATGATGAAGTATGGAATTAAACATGGCTATAAACGTTATAATTTATATGGTATTAGTGGTATTTTTGATAAAAGTGCTGAAGACTATGGTGTATATGAATTTAAAAAAGGATTCCATGGTGAAGTGATTGAATTAGTTGGTGTATTTGAAATTGTTTTATCTAAATGGATGTATCGTTTATATAAATTATTTAAAAAGTAATTTATATACTGTACCATGACTTATAAAAAAAGAAACATTTCTTTCGAAATGTTTTTTTATATTTTAAAATATACCGAAGATAAAAACAAATCATCTTTTACTTCGAATCGTGAACTTCCACCATACTTACGAGAAATCGTATGTATCGAATTCAACCCGACTCCTAATTCATTACGTTTACTCGATAAGTAACCACTTCTAATACGATCAAATTTTCCATTAAATGTATTATCCATCGTAATGATTAGTGCACTATATTCTTGCACACATGATATTTTAACAAATTTTTTCTCTTGTTTATCTCTTTGACAAGCTTCTAGTGCATTTTCTAACAAATTGGCAAATACAACACATAAATCACTATCTGAAACATTATGGATATGCCTAGATACAGCGATTTTGGCATGGAATGGTATTTGTTCTTGTTGGAACAAAGAGGCATAATACGATACAATGATATTCACTGCAACATTCTCACAATACCGTGACTCTGTTTTAGGGGTATTTTCAATTAAAGTATCTACGTATTCACACAACTGACTAGGTTCATGGCATAATTCGCGAATGACTTTCAATTGATGTCTTAAATCATGTTGTTGTTGACGCACCGCAATTTCATTTTGTGCCATCATTTGGTTATATTTTTTTTGCTCATCGATTTGTAACTTCATCATTTCTACTTGGAATTCTAATTGTTGGCGAGTACGATTCACTAATACAACATCTTTTACATACACTCCACATAATACAAAACTATTAATACAGAAGATAGCAATTCCCACTTGGAATATCGATGCAAAAATTAAAACAAACTGCAAATTATAATTTAATATTTCTGCTAATGCCGACAACATCAATATCGTTAAGGGGATTAATAATCGCTTTGCATTACGGCTATTGCGTAGAAACGCTTCTTTAGCCATCTCAACTGTAAGAATTACAATAGCGATTGGGCTCGCCACATGAAAGAAATACATACTTGTTGAAAATGCCAGTACCCCACTTAATTGTAAAATTAATGCCATACAAGTTGCTATTCCAAATCCAATGGAAATATATCGCAAATACTTCTCATTTTTAAAATCAATTAATTGAATTAAAAATTCAATTAACGGAATTATTATTGAAAACAATCCAATAAATGCAAATAAATATAATAAAGTTGCATTTTCAATAAATAACGCTGTCAAATTGTATTCTCCAAATGGCCAGATTCCTGTTGAGATTGCAAATATTCCTAACCATAATAAGGCTTTTCCTAATTTTTCAAAATTAATAATAAATAATGCACTACAAACTAATAAAATACCAACTATCACTTGCAGTAAAGAAAAGATTAGCGGTAACCCCAGTATATTAAACAAATAATCTAGAATCGCTCCTTCAGAACCCACAATCGGTGGATATACCATCATACTACTTCTAGAAGTAGGTGCTTCATATTCTAGTCTTAGTTCCATTATTTCTTCGCTAACCGGTAAAGGAATCATATCCACATAAGTACCGGGATCAATCATATATGAAGGGTATGTACCCTCTTTCCCGTATTCATAAATAATTTCGTCATTTAAATAGACCACCAATGGTGAATATACAGATTTTATGTATAGAACATCTTGCTTTTGTGGTTGAATCAAAGTCGATAGGACAACTTTACTATGATTGTCTGGCGCAGAAAATTCATGGGGTAAGGTAATGACATCATTCTGTACTTGTACGGTATCTAAAAATACTAAGTCACTATCTTTTGCTTGACTGCTTGGATATTGCAAAGCACATACAACTAGATAAAGAGACAGTACTATGATTCCTGTTTTAACACTATAGGATAGCCATTTCATTTTCTTCATATTATCTACCTCTTACCTTCATAAATAAATAATCTTCATAACTTCTTTTCACACCACGCATGCTCTCTCTACGAATGTGAACATTTTCTTTTGTCTTCATTTCAAAAACAGTTAACTCCTCATTTAAATTATCTACATACGCTAAATTAACAATGTAACTTTTATGGCAATGTATAAAAGTAGAAGGATCTAATTGCATGTACACTTCACTTATTTTCCCATTACTAATAACGATTTCATCATTAATTAAGTGGATATGAAACTGCTTTGCTTTTTGTTCAATAAATACAATTTGTTTTAAATATATACTTCTTATTTTTTTTTGAGAAATGACTTCAATAGAAGGAGCACTTTTTTTATGAATTTGTACAATTTCTAACAATTCGCACACTTCATTTTGCGAAGCGGGTTTTTCTATATACTTGATAGCGGATAATCGATAACTCTCTAAAGTGAATTCAAGACTAGTTGTCATAAAAGCAACTACTACCTCTTCATCTATTTTTCTGATTTCTTCAATTGTCTGAATACCCGTTAAACCATCCATATAAATATCCATTAATAACAGGTCATACTTATCTTTTTCATAATGCAACAATAAATCTTCACCTGATGAAAAAAAATCAATTACAACATTCTTTTTGCATGCTAATAGTAATTTTTTTACACGCTCTTGTTCTTCTTTTGTATCATCGCAAATTGCTATAAAAATTTTATCCATCTGGATCACCTTCACTTTGTGTCATCATTATAGCCTTATATACCATGAAGGTCAAGTTGTCAAGTACGAATTTTGACTGTTTATTTCCATTTTTTGTACTAGTTTTAAAAACGAGTACTGTTATAATAAAGAGAACCTGTTACATAGGGATTTACAAATGAAGGGGGGAGCACTTTTGATTGAGCAAATTTATACATTAGAGCCAACATTTGAACAGTGGGCAAACGACATTCAAACTTATGGGATGTTATATATCCATGCCATGCAAGGGTATGGAAAAACAAGTCAAGCAGAAGTATTCGCACAAGAACGCTATAAAATATGGACCACTATTTCTGCTAATCAATCAAATTTTATTGAACGATTACAAGACTATTTTAAATCGCAAAAACAATTGAAATCTAATAAATTATTAATCATCGATGATTTGCACTTATTAAATAACACTTCATTACAAGATGAATTTGCAAATGTTTTACGCATAGGAAAAAGAAGTAGTTCCCACATCGATATTATTTTATTAAGTTGTGTAGAATTACCTAGTTATTTATTACACTATCGTTTAACTCGCTTAGTGGCTGTCTATGATTATCATTGTTTATTACTAACGGAAGAACAAATCATTTCAGTTATGAAAACAAAGCACTTCTACAGTAGTTTATCAAGTCAAGATTTACATAGTTACGCGAAAATATGTAGTGATTTTAGTAGAGGCCACGCATTGAGTGCAATCGCTTATTTAGATCGTTTAGCACAACCAGGCATATCAAGTAAAGCTGCTTGTGATTTCGCAAGAAAAGATCTATATGAATATTTTAATTATTTATTTTCTTTTTTAGAACCCTCACAACAAAACTTATATTTAGAATTAGGGGTATTTTCTGTATTTTCTAATGAAATGGCAGATACATTAACACAAAGAAATACACAAGCGGACATTATAAACGCTCTCTCTTTACAAGGGTTTATGTTTCCTACCTCATCTAATCAATATCGTTTCGAACCTAATTTCTTGGCTTTTATACAAAGAAAAATTCAAATTGAATTAGGGGAAACAGCGATTGCTAATTTTAATACAGCAGGTGCATTATACACAGAAGGTCGCCAAATAAAAAAAGCTTTACATAGCTATGAGATGGCTAATAATTTTGATAAAATTATTGAATTAATTATATTTTTATGTGAAAACGCAGATGGAAGTAACTTTTTAGATGTCATTGAACGATACATTCAAATCATTCCTGCTGATGCAGGATTAAACAATATGAGATTAGTCGGCGCAAAAGCATTATTTTATGCATACAGTATGAATAAAGACGCTTTCTATGAACAATTAACAATATTAAAAGACCAAGTAGAAATAGAACGTAAAAACAAAGTAAAAGGAGACACTCTAGAAGTATATATCCGTACCTCTATTGCTTCGCCCATTAGTGATTCAGAAACATTTAAAACGAATTTATTCTTATTTTCCGACTTTCTTGTTAAACATAATATGAAAGTTAAAAACATTATGCCTAGTGGTAATCTTCCATCCATAATGAACGGTGGATTAGACTTACTACCTTGGGCTAATACCAAGCCTATTTTTCAAAAATTAGTGAAGAAAACGATTGAATTCTTATTTGATGAAAATGCATATGGAGCATATGATGCTGCTTTAGGTGAATTGTATTATGAACGAAATAACAATGCAAAAGCACTAGATTATATTACACGTGCTTTACATGACTCGAATACAAAAGGTAGCATTCGTATTCAATATACAAGTACAGGTATTTTATCTCGCATTTTTATGAATGAAAACCAACCTGATATTGCTATTCAAAATTTGAAAGCTATTTATGATCGTGCTGATTCAATTAACTTCAATGAAATGCTACCTAATATTGAAGCTAATATTATTGATTGTAAACTACATACGAATGATACGAACGCCATTACTGAATGGGTTAATGAAAAAGCGCCAAATGAACACGAAAAATTTTATACAACAAAACGTTATGTGTTATATATGAAAGTTAAATCATATATTGCATTAGGTAAATATGTTGATGCATTATACATCATCAGTTTATTAGAACCTTATGCAAAAGAATATAGTCGTCCTTACTTACAAATTCAATTAGCCATTCAGAAAAGTATTATCTACTATCGCATTGGTGAAGAGTGGCAAAAAACATTCTTAGAAGCAGTGGAAAATGCACAAAAATATAAGATAATTCGTGTCTTATCTGATGAAGGAAACGCTATTATGCCATTAATAAAGGCCATCAACTGGCGTCAAGAAGACTTCAACAAAACATATTTATTAAATATTATTGAAGAAACAGAAATGCGCGCTAAGCAATACCCTAATTATTTACGCACTCCTAAAAAATATATGGGATTAACTAAAAAAGAAGTAGAAGTTCTAGAGTATATTGTGCGCGGTTTTAAAAACGCACAAATTGCAGATGAATTAGGTGTCAACTTAGGTACTGTTAAATTCCATGTAGGGAACATTATGAAAAAATTCGGAGTAGGAAGTCGTATCCTACTGGCGAAAATCGCAAAAGAAGAAAGCATTGTCTAGACTTTCTTTTTGTAAAAACTAACCCAATGGCTAGGTAATCATTACATGCACATATGATAGAATATACTTAGTTATAATAGATAAGGAGAGTAATAAGATGCTTTTTTTTCAGTCGGATAAAAATCAAATTTCGAATTACAGTTCGCTACAAACAAAAAAAACAATTAGCTATGATGAATTATTTGATTTAATTAAAGATGTCCCATTAGCTGCAGGTGACCCATTTATTAGTGGAACTGGCATGATGCGTTGTATTCAATTTCATCCCACAAGCCATTATAAAATATTAATTTCTATTAACGGAACAAATATCACAGTTTCTAAAGTACTTGCTAATTCAAGTGCTACATCACAAGAAAAGCTAACTAATAGCATACAAAATGTATGGTATAATTCTATAAAAAAAGAAAGTTCTAAACAAAATGAAATTGTCCATTTAGTGCTAGAAACAATCCGAAACGTGTTACAAACACATCATCTTGCAAAATAAAAAGTAAACTAGCTCATGTTAGTTTACTTTTTTATACTGATTAAAGATACATACTAATAACTTTTTTAACAGTCAATGCAAATGCACAAGCTGCTACAACAAATAACATGATATATGTGATTGCTGTTGTGCTATCACCTGTATTAGGTGCTGATAAACTTCCACCAACTTGTAGCGTATCAATAACATTAAATGTTGTTGATGCTTGCCCATTAGTAAACGACACTACAATCTCGTGGTTCCCTAATGCTAAACTTTCAATAAACTCTTTATTTAAAGTAATGATAGTCGCCCCAGGATTAACTGTATATGAAGTTGAGTCCAACAATTCTTCATTTACATACACCCCTCTAAAATTTGCCATATCTGCATCTACTTTAAAAGTTGCAACATTTCCATACTCTACCTCTTGATTTGATCCTTCTAGTACATTATATTGGATATTTTTAACTTTATTCGCTGTATAAGGAATAAAGTTTCCTGCTGCATCAGTCACATTCATTGATGCCACTCCAATATACATTCTTGTTATAAATGTGAACGAATCTGGTGTGGCTGTAATTGCTGCTTCTTTTGTTTCTGGAGAGCTTACACCACCTGTATAATCTAATGTATATGTGTTTTCTGCTTCATGGCAACTATATACGAATTATCTTCATAAAATGATACTGTGTAATTTATGTTTTCTCCACTTGCTTCATAGCTTCCATAAGTAAATGTAACCTCTTTTGTACTTGGTTCAAAATCGTTTGTTAACTCTTTTGCAACTAGTTTCGCTGTAGAATTTTCATCCGATTGACTTACAATCGAAGCTGTTCCATAATATAGTTTTTCCGAACCAGAGAAATCTAATTCATTATCTTCTGTTACAATAAAGTTGCTAGTTTTTCCTTCACTTATGCTAACTGGCTCATTATTTATACTGTCATAAGCCATTACATATCCTGTCTCTGTTTTTTCAATAATCCCAGAACTTTTATTAACCTCAAATTCTAGTGTATCTGAAAATAAGAACCTGCCATCTTCTTCAATTTGCAAATAGAATACTAGCGTCATTTCTAATTCTGTAATATCTACATAATAATTACCTGCAATTTCTTTTACACTCGTACTGTTTGTTTCCTCACTTGAACACCCAGTTAAAATAGTAGTGCTAAATAATTAAAAAAAGGTAGCCATTGTTATTTTAATTCTTTTCACTTCTTACTCCTTTTGTGAAACTTATTAGCCTCATCTAACTTATGTTAACCTCAGCAACACACGACTATATCATACCATTCCAATATGTTCAAGCATATTTTTATATATACTTCTTTTTATTGGCAGAAAAATAAAAAAGACGTTTTGATTTGATTCAAAACGTCTTTTTTGATTCCACTAATAATCGCCTATAATATCATATTTCTTTAAAACTATGTATAAAGTGTTGTGCAAATTATTTTATGTAACAAGATGCCCTGTATAATTTCTTGTTTAATTATGTTCCTTTGCATGCCCATCAACTACTTCATATTACTTTTATAAAAATACATACTAAAATGATTAATCTGTGTTGTTCTTGTTGAAAGCATCAAATTATATAGCACAAAACCCAATAAAAAGAAGTGCATCCTTTTATTATTTTTCCCCGCTTTTTAAAAGATACAGACAATACAAATTGTATTCCCCCTGTCTAATCTTTTGTTATTTTATGACTATATCCAAAATTTGTGTGCTTCTACAAATAGTGGAATTCCTGATTACATTATACCATTTTAATATTGCTTTTTCAAAAAAATATTTATTTTTGTAAAAAAAAGAAAAAGAACACATAAGTGTTCTCTTTTTTCACATATTAAGGTAACAAATTAACTTTCATTCCACAAGCTAAGATATGATAATATTCTTCATGTGTTAATGTAATGTCACTTCCTGCACACATTTCTTGTAAATGTATGATGCTGGTTGTGCCGAATATTGGTTGAATATTAGCAGGATGTGTATTGATCCACGCCACAACAATCGCATTTTTAGTCACTTTATATTGTTTGGCATAGAAGTCTAACGCTTCATTTAATTGTACATAATCAGGGTGATCAATGAATGTTCCTTCTTCCCAGCTCGCTTGCATTATTGACCAAGCTTGAATCGTGATATCATGAATACGGCAATATTCTAATACATTCCCATCATGATCAATGGAAGGAGCTTCTTTCATGTTTACATAGAATCCACTTTGTATCATCCCTGAATGAACTGGTGATAATTGTAATTGGTTAAATAGAATATTCACATCTAATGCATTTTTTAATAATTCCATTTGCATTGGATTCATATTGGATACTCCAAAACTCTTTACTTTTCCACTATGATATAGTTCGTTAAAGGCTTCTGCTACTTCATTTGGATTCATTAATGTATCTGGTCTATGTAAGAGTAATACATCTAAGTAATCCGTTTGTAGACGAGTTAAACTTTGCTCCACTGAAGCTAAAATATGTGCTTTGCTACAGTCGTAATAATTAATTTTTTCTCCTCTACGAATTCCACATTTACTTTGAATAATCATTTTTTCACGTAATTCTGGATTTCTTTTTAGCACTTCTCCAAATAATATTTCACTTTGACCACCACCATAAATATCGGCATGGTCAAAGAAGTTAATCCCTTGTTTTAGTGCTTCTTTAACAAGTGTTTCTAAATCTTCTACACTCATTTCATTGATACGCATACATCCAAATACTAATTGAGATACTTTCATCTCATCGCTTAATTGAAAATACTTCATTTTAATACCTCTCTTTTTCTATTTTTATTGTATCATTTATACACATAAAATAAAGATAATTACTAATTAAGATAAAAACTTCACTAGTAAATGTAAGCGTATCCAATTATTTAATACTACTTTTTACGAAATGGTGAAATATAGGGTGTGGTCGGTTTGGACGACTCTTAAATTCAGGGTGGAATTGCACAGCTACATAAAACGGATGATTCACTAATTCAATAGCTTCTACTAGGGTATTTTCACTTGTTTCATTTCGTCCAGCTATACTCATACCCGCCTGTTCAAATTGTGTTAAATAGGCGTTATTGAATTCATAACGATGGCGATGTCTTTCAGAAATTGTTGCCGTATTATAAATCGAATGTAGTAAACTACCTTTTTTAATAAGGCATGGATAAGCTCCTAGGCGCATTGTACCACCTTTAATTTCTAACCCTTCTTGACCTTCCATAAAATCAATAATTAAATGTTTGGCTTGTTCATCAAATTCTCTTGAATTTGCATTTTCTAACTGTAAGACATGACGAGCAAACTCAATGCAAGCAATTTGCATTCCTAAACAAATACCTAGGTACGGTTTTTTATTTTCTCGTGCATATTGTGCAGCTTCAATTTTCCCCTCAATTCCTCGATTTCCAAATCCACCAGGGATTAAAATACCAGCACAGTCTTCTAGTAAAACTTGTGCTCCTTTTTGTTGTATCATTTCGCTATCTACCCATTTTATTTCGACCTTGGCATCATTAGAAAATCCTGCATGATTCAATGATTCTACAACAGATAAATAGGCATCTTGTAACTCAATATATTTTCCTACTAATGCAATTTTTACTTTTTTAGTAGCTTTTTTTTCTTTCTCAATTAGTTCATTCCATTTTGTTAGATTGATATCTTTATAATCTAAATTTAATTTACGACATATTATTGTTGATAAATTCGCTTCCTCAAGCATAGGCACCACTTTATATAATGAATCAATATCATAGTTATTAATGACACACTCTTTATCAATATTGCAGAATTGTGAAATTTTATCATGCATATCAGCCGGCACTTTCCCTTCACTACGCGTTAATATAATATCACTTCTAATACCATACGATTGTAATTCTTTAATTGAATGCTGTGTTGGTTTTGATTTATATTCTTTACTCATTCGCAAATATGGCACTAGTGTCACATGAATATATACACAATTTTCTTTTGGTTCTTTTTGTATAATTTGACGCACAGCTTCTAAAAATGGTTGACTTTCGATATCTCCTACTGTTCCCCCAATCTCGCAAATTAAAACATCAGCATTAGATTGTTCATACGCTGTATAAATAGCATCTTTAATAGCTTGTGTGATGTGTGGAATCACTTGTAGTGTATTTCCTAAGTATTCTCCTTTTCTTTCTTGTGCCAATACTTGTGAATATATTTTTCCACTAGTTGTATTACTAAACCGGTTTAGGTTTACATCCATAAAACGTTCATAATGACCTAAATCTAAATCTGTTTCACTACCATCTTCAGTCACAAACACTTCACCATGTTGTAATGGGCTCATTGTTCCTGGATCAATATTTAAATAGGGATCTAACTTTAATGCACTAACGCGGATTCCTCTAGCAATTAGTAATCGCCCAATAGATGCTGCACTAATTCCTTTTCCTAATCCTGATACGACTCCTCCACTTACAAATATAAACTTACTCATCTTATTTCTCCTTATGTTATTCGATATTGTTTAATAATCTCTTCTGCAATTTCTATTCTCTTTCGGCGCGTATCCATTGCTTTTTTTTCAATATGGCGATGTGCCATTGATTCACTAAAATATTCATTTTCCATTAGTAGACACTTCGCTAAATCCACCTTTTTAATCTCATTTATTTTTTGAACTAATGATTTTTGTTTCTTTTGGTATTGTTGAACCTGTGACACATTTGCTTTAATAAATGATAACAATTGGCTAAACATATCATTTTGAATTGGCTTTGCCAATACAAAAACACCATATCGTTCTACTTTATCTCGTACTTTATCTACATGTTTATGAGATAATAGCAACAATACATGTACTGCAGGATGTAATTGTTTTAATGAAACCATATAGCTCATTTCCTTTGCATCATCTAAAAAAGGAAAATCGTAGATTACTAAATTGGCAATCGCATGTGCGACAACTTTATTTACTTCTTCCTTGTTCTGTGCTAAAACAACCTCACTTTGATGCCCCTCATGAAGTAGGTTTTTTATAGCTACAAAACGTTCCTTCTTGCTAGTACAAACAACTATTTTAAGCATCTTATTTTGTCATTTGAATGGGCATTTTATGAGTTGTGTAATATTCAATAATTGATTGTGGAATATATTGTTTAATAAATTCACTCCGTTTTGCTAATTGAATGGCTTCTTCCAATGATTCTGGTAATATATCTAATGTGTTACTGACTACAAATGGGTTATATGTGACTTCTTCATCTAATAGTAATTGTTTTTTAATTCCTTCCATACCGGCAGCTAACAATAAACTAGTCGCTAAGTAAGGATTACACAAGGGATCAGCACTTCTTACTTCACAACGCACTAAAGATTCACTTACTTCTGGTACACGTATTAAACTATATCTATTTTTATGTGAATAACAAATATGCTTTGGTGCTTCATGGCTACCAAATCGAGTATACGAATTTTCACTTGGATTTAAAAATAGTGTTATTTCTTTAATGCGCAATAAAATTCCTGCAATAAAGTGCTCAAGCGTTTGTTTATTATTTAAATCAAATATGTTTTTATCTTGTTTAATTAATGATAAATTAATGTGTAAACCACTACCACTTTCATCTTGTAATGGTTTTGGTAAAAAACTAGCATGTAAATCATGTAAATCAGCGATGCTTTGTACCGCCCATTTAAATGTAATTAATTGATCGCATGAAGTTAAGGCATCACGATATTGAAAATCGATTTCATTTTGCCCTGGGCCTGTTTCATGATGAGAGCTTTCTGGTTCAATACCCATTTCTTCAAGGGTTAAACAAATGTCTCGTCGAATATTTTCACCTTTATCTAATGGAGCAATATCAAAATATGTAGCTTGATCTTGTGGAACCCATGTATTTTTCCCTAATTCATCTAATTGAAATAAATAAAATTCACACTCCATTCCACTCATTGCTAAGTATCCTTGTTTTTTTATTTCCTCAACACGATGTTTTAATAAAAAACGCGCATCTTTTTCATATGGAGTGCCATCTATATTACGCACTTCACAAAAGAAACGAATGACACTTCCACTTTGTGGACGCCAAGGTAAAATGTCAAATGTTTGAGGATCTGGGAATAATAATAAGTCGGAGTTTTCTATACTTGTAAACCCTGGTATAGAACTTCCATCAAACATCATACCTTCCTCAAAAATACGAATGATTTGACTCGGCATAACCGATATATTTTTTTGAATTCCCCAAATATCACAAAATGATAAACGGATAAATTTCACATCATTTTCTTCAATGAAGGTTACAATTTCTTTATAAGTGTGGTTCATAATTTGCTCCTTTAATAGAAAAACGTTCATCTATGGGGGTTTAAAAACCAATATGCATAGATGAACGTCTTTGTCCTATATATATCTATTGATATAATAAGAAAACTTACGCTAATTGTCAAGTTTTAATTTTGCTATTGTCCACTTTTATGATAATTTGGTAAAACTCTTGCACTCGGATCATTGACATCACAATTTGGCCACTTCTTATTAGGCATCCAATAGGCACTAATTAAGTGTTCTCTGTTTGGATAGAATGATTCAAAGATTTCGCGATACCAAAGTGCTTCCTTAGAAATAGGAGCAATATGTTTTTTATATCGTTGCTGAGCTTGCTTTAAGTCCTCCTCACTATATAGTGTATCAGCATGTGCTTGTAACACATCAACCATAGAATGCCCAACCGCATCTGAAAACGCAGCTTTTTCACGCATTCGAATATCATACAGTAATTCTTCATCACTAAATGCTTGTCTTAATAAATACTTTCCAATTCCATACGTATTTAACTTACGAGAGGCATCAATTGACATCACATAATTAGCAAAATCATAATCACTAAAGGGTACGCGTGCTTCTAAACCATGTGCAGCAATACAGCGATCTGCTCGTAACACATCATATTGATAAAGTTCTTTCATTCGCTTTTCGCTCTCTCTTTGAAATGATGTTGCATCCGGTGCATAGTCAGTATATTTGTAACCAAACAACTCGTCACTAACCTCTCCACTTAGCAATACTTTCACTTTGCTTTGTTCAGAAATATACTTGCATAAAATATACATTCCTAAACTAGCACGAATCGTTGTCACATCATATGATTCTAAATGATAAATAACTTCTTTTACACTGTTTAAAACTTGTTCTTCATCCATATAAAATTCAGTGTGATCACTTCCGATATGCTCCGCCACTATTTTTGCATATGCTAAATCAATTGCATCTTTACGCATACCAATTGCAAATGTTTTAATTGGCGTCGCACTATGCTTTGCACCGATCGCACACACTAATGAAGAGTCTAAGCCTCCACTTAATAGAAAGCCTAATGGTACATCGCTTTGTAATCTTTTTAAAACTGCTTCTACTAACCTGTCGTGAATAGATTCACAAATTTGCTTTTCATCAAGTTGGGGATAAGCATGTACACTACATATATTACAGAAAGTATGAAATTTACCATTACTATAATATTTTCCTATGGGAAATGGATAAACTTCATCACATAGATCATGTAAAGCTTTTGCTTCTGAAGCAAAAGCTATACTACCATCTTGTTTCAAATAACCATAAAATAAAGGTCGAATACCTAGTGGATCTCTTGCTGCTATCCAAGTATTTTTTTGTGCATCATAAATGACAACGGCAAATTCTCCATCTAATAAACTGAATAATTCTGTGTTGAACTGCTCATATAGTGGCAGTATGACTTCGCAATCGCTTTCTGATACAAATTCATAATTTACTCCATATTGGGTTTTCAATTGTTTATAATTATATAACTCACCATTACATAAACTATAAGATTGATTGCGAACCATAGGTTGCATTCCATTTTCATTTGTATCCATAATTGCTAAACGATGAAAACCTAAGTAACCATTTTCTAATGGAATTACCTTTGTTGCATCGGGTCCTCTATATGCAATTTTTTGAAACGATTCATCAAATGCACTCCTTGTTATTACACTACTTGTTAAAGCCATTAATCCACACATTTCACATTCCTCCTAAATAAAAAGGCAAAGGAAAACGCCTAAGCGTTTAGCTCCTTTGCCAAACTGTTGTATTTAATATAAATTTTTATTTTGCTTTTGTCAAGCATTTTTTCATTTTGTTTCATGAAAATTATTTCACGACAACTTCCTTTTTGTTATCATATAGGTCTGTTACATATTTCCCATTGAAACAAGCTAAGCATAAACTACATTTATGTTTTTCTTTATTATAATGAATCGCTTGGTCAATTCCCGATTCACTAATAAACGCAAGCGAATCTGCTTCAATAAAAGAAGTTAGTTCTTCTAAATTCATTTTATTAGAAATCAGCTCTTCTTGACTTGAAGTATCCACACCATAAAAACATGGATATTTAATAGCGGGTGAAGCAATTCGTACATGTACCTCTTTTGCTCCTGCCTCTTTTAGTAAACCAATAATACGTTTGGATGTTGTTCCACGCACGATGGAATCATCAATCATGATGACTACCTTACCTTTCACAATAGAAGATACTGCTGATAGCTTCATACGAACTCCACGCTCTCTCATTTCTTGGGTGGGTTGAATAAATGTACGCCCTACATATTTGTTTTTTATCAACCCCATTTCATAAGGCACACCTGATGCTTCTGCATACCCTATAGCTGCTGAAGTAGATGAATCTGGTACTCCAATCACTAAATCTGCATGAGGAACGGGACTTTCCTCAAACAATATTTTTCCCGATATTTTTCTTGTTTTATGCACATTAATTCCATCTAAGTTAGAATCTGGCCTAGAAAAATAAATATATTCCATGGCACATATGTTATCGCATACTTTTGATGTATATAACTTTGATTTTAATTGCCCAGCTTTTAAACGAATCACTTCTCCTGGTTCTACATCACGGACAAACTTTGCACCTACAATATCTAAAGCACAAGTTTCTGATGCAAAGACATAACCACCATCTGCTAATTGCCCAATCGATAAAGGACGTAACCCATATTTATCACGCGCGACATAAATCGCTTCTTCAATTAAAATCAGAAAGGCAAATGCTCCATCTAATTCATTTAATGAATGGCAAATACGATCAATCATATTTCCCTGCGCACGTTTAATTAAATGTCCTAGTATTTCAGTATCCGATGTGCTTGAAAAGATACTTCCTTGTTCTTCTAATTTTATTTTTAATGCTTTTGAATTCACAATATTTCCATTATGAGCTATCCCTAATGAACCATTCATCGTTTGAAATAATAAAGGTTGTACATTTGCAATCCCACCTCCACCTGCTGTTGAATAACGGACATGTCCAATTGCCACATCTCCACTCATCATTGTTAAACGTTCTTGATTGAATACTTCGCTCACTAACCCTTCTCCTTTATGAATGGTAAAATCATGCTGGTCTTTCACTAAAATACCTGCTGCTTCTTGTCCTCTATGTTGTAAACTATGTAATCCATAGTAACACATACTTGCTGCATTAACTGATCCAAATACTCCAAATACTCCACATTCTTCATGTAACTCTCTTTCCATAAAGCCCTCCCAATTAAATAATGAGTGCATTATAGCATAACTTTATTAAATAATTCTAGTATGTTATAATCTATTTTATGAAATGAGGAATTATTATGCGTCACTTTTTCAGTCATTTACATACTATTAATCAACATAAAATTAAGGTTACCTTACTTTGTTTTCGCTGTGGTTTATACAAACAAGGTTTGCTGCACGACCTTTCTAAATATAGTTTTGTTGAGATGAAAACAGGTGTCAAATATTTCCAAGGAAATCGCTCTCCTATTGAGAGAGAAAAAGAAATAACAGGATATTCCATGGGTTGGTTTCATCACAAAGGTAGAAATAAACATCATTGGGAATATTGGTTAGATAATGCTCCTAACGGGGTCAAACCCGTCGCTATGCCAATGCGGTATGTCATTGAGATGTTTTGTGATCGCATAGCGGCATCTATGATTTACCAAAAGGAGCAATATAGAGATGATAGTGCTTACATTTACTATATGAATGGTCGAAAACACATCTTAATTCACCCTGATACGGATGCTCTAATTGTAGATTTATTAACACAACTAAAGGAGCATGGATTAGACTATGCAATTTCCTATGCGAAGGAAGTAAAAAGAAAACACGGATAATTTTCCGTGTTTTTATTCCTCTTCTAAACAATCCATTATTTCTAGGATACGATTTAAGTCATTTGTATCACTAAATGAAATTGTTATTTTTTGCTTTTCTATTTTTACTTGCGTTTGAAGTTTGTTCTGCATTAAATTCATAACCCCATCATACGTATGATCTTTAGCTTTCACAACCTTTACAACTGGTTCATTAAGTTGTTTCGTGTAAGCTTCTACAGCTCGTACACTCATCTTTTCTTGGATTGCTTTCTTGGCTACTAAAATCATTGTTTCTTCACTAGACAGTCCTAATAAGGCACGCACATGACCCATACTCAATTGTTTATTCACTACATATTCTTGAATTATCTTAGGTAATTTTAATAAGCGTAGCATATTGGCCACATATTCTCTACTTTTTCCTACTCGTTTTGCTAATTCTTCTTGTGTATAAGATAATTTAGATAATAAATTAGATAATGCTTGTGCTTCTTCAATCGCATTTAAATTTTCTCTTTGAATATTTTCTAACAATGCAATTTCCATCATTTGTGTGTCGTCAAAATCAACAATCATTGCAGGGATTTCAGTTAACCCAGCTAATTTAGAAGCTCTCAATCTTCTTTCTCCAGCAATCAATTCATATCCTTTTATTGCTTTCTTCACTAAGATAGGAGTAAACACACCATGTAATGCAATGGATTCTTTTAATTCTTGTAAGGCTTGCTCATCAAAATTAGTTCTTGGTTGATAAGGGTTGGCTTTGATTTCTTTCACTAATAATTTAGTCGTGTCACTAACACCTTCTACTTTGGTATGTCCTTTTTGAATATCATCTAATACATCATTCACATCACTTCCAAAAATAGCTGCTAATCCTTCTAAATCATCTAATCCTTTTCCTAAACGTTTTGACATAAGTTCTCCTATCTTGAATTGTATTTCAACACTTCACTTGCTAAGCCTGCATATGCTTTTGCACCTTCACAACGAACATCATATTCAAAGATAGACATTCCTCTAGAAGGGGCTTCACTCAATCTAATATTTCTTGGTATATAGTGTTTATATACTTTCCCTTTAAAATGTTTCATTACTTCTTGTTGAACCTCTAATGACAATTTGGTACGAGCATCAAACATAGTCAATACCACACCTTCAATTTCTAAACTTTTATTGAATAGCTGTTGTACCAAACGTACTGTTAACAATAACTGCAACACACCTTCTAATGCATAATATTCACATTGTACAGGAATGATAACTGAATCTGCTGCTGTTAATGCATTCGTATTGAGTAATCCCAATGAAGGCGGACAATCAATAATAATGTAATCATATCGATCGCGTACTTTATCTAATTTGTTTTTTAATAACTCTTCCTTTCCACCTTCATATTTAATCATCTGCAAGTCTGCCCCAGATAAAGAGATATTAGCAGGTATGATATCTAATGGTGGCGAACTGATATGCTTTACTACATCCTCTACATCGTAGTCTTCCATCACTAAATTATATACACTTAATTCATTCCCTTTTTTTGTTGCGCCGACTCCTTGCGATGAGTTTCCCTGTGGATCAAAGTCTACTAATAATACTTTTTGTTTTAAGTAGGCTAAACCAGCAGCCAAGTTAATGCTTGTTGTTGTTTTACCTACTCCACCTTTTTGATTACATACGGCGATAATCTTACCCATATTTTTACCTCTATTTCTTGATTTTAATCTCGATACTTACGTAATCATTAAATTCCTTTTCTTCTAAACTAGCTTCTACACCAGATTTAGCAAGCATTCCCATTGCTTGTTTTAACGTATTAATCGCGATTTTTATATTTTTTGTATAGCCTTTTACCATCCTTTTAGGAACTACATTCATTTTCTTTTTAATTTTATTTTCCGTTTGTTCAACATTTAATTTATTTTTCAACACTGTATTCAACATCTTTGTTTGTTCTTCTGGCTGTAACGATAACATAGCTCGTGCATGGCGTTCACTAATTTGCTTCTTTTCAACAGCCTCTTGCACAGTTTCATTTAAATTTAATAAACGAATTTTATTCGCCACCGAAGATTGTGACTTACCCATTTGTTTGGCTAGTTCGCTTTGTGTAATGCGTTGATATTGCATAATTTTGACGTATGCTTTTGCTTCTTCTAATGCGCTCAAATCGACACGTTGAATATTTTCAATTAATGCTTTATTCATTGTACTTGTTTCATCATCATCAATCACATACACTTCAATGTTTTCATACCCTAATTTTGATAGTGCTCGAAAACGACGTTCCCCTACCACAATCTCATATTTTCCATTCTTTTCTCTAACACTAATCGGTTGAATTAATCCATTTTTTTGAATAGAATTAGCTAACTCTTCAATTCCCATTTCATCAAAATGAAAACGTGGTTGGTATGGATTGGCAATTACGTCTTCGATACTTATTAATTTTAATTGTTTCATATTCTTATTTCCTTACTAATGGTTCTTTTTTTATTTTCGCAAACATTCTTGGAAAACGCATTGGTGTTTGTTTTACTTTATTAAATACAAAGTTAATACGTGTTGCTCCATCAATATTATATTCATCCTCTTGTTGTAAAGAACAACCTAATAGTTGAATCGCAAATTGTGCTTGGACTAATTCATCGCGTGCACTACTTCCCTTCATCGCTAAAAAAATACCGCCCTTTTTAACTAATGGAATGCACAATTCTGATAACATGACTAAATTAGCGACTGCTCTTGCACTAACCACATCAAAAGACTCTCTTTTTTTCTTAGTAAAGTCCTCTGCACGCTCATTTGCAATATGTACACCTTCTAATCTTAATTCTTGTACTAAAGCATTTAAAAATGTACAACGCTTAGTAAGCGGTTCACAAATTGTTACCTCAAGTTGAGGATAGACAATCTTTAAGGGAATACTAGGAAATCCAGCTCCTGCTCCTACATCGCACAAGTGCCCTGAAATATCCACATTAAAAGAAGGTCGAACACAGTCTAAGAAATGTTTAGCATATATTTCTTCCATTTCCACAATAGCCGTTAAATTCATTTTTTGATTCCATTCAATTAAAAGGTTTGCATATTGTGCAAACTGTTTTAATTGTGTATCACTCAACTGGATATTATATTGTTCTAACTCATTTATAAATTGTTGTTCGTATTGTTTCACTATTCTCATCCTCACTGTTTTCTTATTATACCAAAAAATAGCACAAAACTAAATATGAAAAAAAAGATTTACTGATGTAAATCTTTTCATTTCGCTTTATTCTGTCTCTAACTCTTTGAACCATTTGTCTGCTAATTCCGCGACTGTTCCATCTTCAATTAATTCATTGATTGCTACATTGAATTCATCGACTAATTTACTATCTTTTTTAAATCCAATTGCATTCCCTTCTAACGCACTACCTACTCCTAAGTCAAATGCTTTTAACTCATCATATTCTGCTAAGAATTCTGCTGCATTCGCTTCCTCACATACTAAGAAGTCTATGTTTCCATTTAAAATATCTAATACAATATCAATGTATTGCTTTCTAGTTTCCATTGTTAAATCGTATTCATCCGCAATTCCCTCAACTGTAGCTTGTTGAATTGTACCATCTTGTACCCCTACTACTAGACCTTTTAAATCATCAATATCTTCATAATCCGTTTCTTTTAAAGTAACCACTACATTTGCACTATCTTCAGAATAGTAAATGTCAGAGAAATCCATTACTTCTCTACGCTCTTCACTAGGTGATAGACCTGCCATCATCATATCCACACTTCCACCTTGTACCTCAAATAGAGCAGCATCAAAGTCTAAGTTTTTCCATTCCAATTCATACCCTAATTTTTCTGCAATTGCATTTCCTAAATCGATATCGAATCCTTCTAATTCTCCATCTATATTCATTGTCTCATATGGTGCATATGGTGCGGCAGTTGCTACTGTTAATACTTTCTTATCACTTTTTTCCACTTCTTGTGAACACCCTGTTGTCACAGCCGCTAATAATGCGAATACTAATCCTAATTTTAATAATTTTTTCATGTTTCTTTTCCCTCCTATAACATGTTAGAAATAAACTGTTGTGCTCTTTGTGTTTTCGCACTTGTAAAGAACTCTTCCGGTGTGGAACATTCTGTAATTTCTCCACCATCCATATAAATAATATAATCGGCTACTTCTTTCGCAAAATTCATTTCATGTGTAACAACAATCATTGTTAATCCAGTATGACTCAGGTTTTTCAAGACTTTTAATACTTCTGTAGTCATTTCTGGATCGAGTGCACTAGTTGGCTCATCACATAGTAATACTTTTGGCTCCATCGCTAATGCTCTAGCTATAGCAACACGTTGTTTTTCTCCACCAGATAATTGGTGAGGATAAGACTTTGCACGGTGCCCCATTCCCACTTGTTCTAATAAACTAGTTGCTTTTTCTTCAGCTTCCATTTTACTTAATTTTTTAACTTTAATTAATGCATAAGTAATGTTTTTCATCACATCCATATGAGCGAATAAGTTAAAGTTTTGAAATACCATCCCCATTTTCTCTCTCACTTTATTTAAATCTGTTTTCGGGTCATTAACCTTCACACCATCTAAGAATACACTTCCTGATGTTGGTGTTTCCAAGCAGTTTAAACAACGAATTAAGGTAGATTTTCCACCACCACTACTGCCGATAATAGCATATGTTTTCCCATCTTCAAAAGTAAAGTTAACATCTTTTAAGACTTTAATTGTTTCGCTATATTCTTTATATAAATTTTCAACTTTAATCATATTTTAACTTCCTTTCAAGATATTTTCCACCATAACTCAATACTTTATTTAATAAGTAATAAGCAATCCCGATTACAATTAATGGTTCTATAGGTGAAAATGTTTTTGCCATTACAAATGTATAACGTTTCATCATATCATTAATACCAATTACACTTACAACCGACGTTTCTTTTGTTAGTGTAATAAATTCATTAATTAATGCAGGTAATACATTACGTACAGCCTGTGGGATTAAAATATCTTTTAAGATATCTTTCTTTGAAACACCTAATGCCTTCGCTGCTTCAATTTGCCCTTTATCAATCCCTTCTAACCCAGCACGCATGATTTCACATAAGTAGGCCCCCGAGTTTAATGTGAAAACTTGGATGGCACTCACCCATACATTCGGTTGGTAGCCAAAGATGAATGATAATCCATAATGAATAAAATATAATTGGAAGAATACGGGTGTTCCTCTAAATATATCAATGTATATACGTACAATACTACCTACAAACTTTTTCTTTGTTAGTAACGCACAAATTAATCCTACTATAATTCCTAATATTGCTGTCACTAACGAAAGTTGAATCGTAATGGCTAATCCTTCAACAATGAATTGCCACCATTCAAGCATCCTTCCTAAATCTATTGTTCTCATATGTTCTCCTTTAATTAAATAAAAAAACGCCTCTATGCTTACACATAAGGACGTCAATACGCGGTACCACCTTAATTCCATTACCTATTAGATAATGACACTCATTCACTTTAACGCAGTGTATACGCAATTGACTCAAACTTTGCCAACTAAGCTCCAAGACACGTTCTAAAGGATGTATGGTTAGCTTCCACCAAACGCTAACTCTCTTTGCATACAAAATCTTTATACTACTTCTCTTCCTTGCTAATTAATTGTAATTATAAATTATTTTTTTATAATTGCAATACTTTTTTTATTTTTATTCGCATAAATTAAAAAAGTTCCATCTAGTTTTTTTAATACAACTAAATGGAACTTTAACGATTTATGATCTCAGTCAAGTAAATCTCCTTTCAATATTCATCATGTATATGTTTTAACTTTTGATTTCTTAACCACTTCTCTTCGCTATTATCTATTTCTAGATGATACAAGTAATCAATTCATCTATTAAAACTTTTAACCTTTTTAACTAAAGTAATAATTCTTTGCTTTCTTACTTAACAAAGAGATGTGTTCAACACGCTACTTGTTTTTGTTTTTTTACATGAGAATGTATACTTTATTCTTCATCCGTTCTTTCTGCTTAATGTATGTAATTAATTATATGCTATATATAAAATGTTTAAGGTTACATCACTCCACATACTGACAAACTAATGAAGCATTAGCCTTTACAGCTAACTATTTTTTTGCAATCTATCAGATTACCTGTAAACACCTCTTGTGTTTACCCTTTTTATTAGTTATACAATTTGTATAGCCTAATCACATTATGTTCTTCATTACTCTTATCTCTAGTAGTAACTACTAATCCATAACTATTTAATTGTTTTGTTCTTTCTACAATAGTTTATTTTGCCAATATGATTTTATTAAACTTAATAATCATTCAATTGCCATACTCTATTTCGAAATTACTTAATTATAGTAGAAACTCACCATCATTATCTTATTATATATCCTTCACTCAACACTTAATAAGTAATGTTTCACACATGATTTATTTGCTACTTTTTCACTTTGTCATGGGTCTCACCTCTTTCTTTTCTTTGTACCTTTATTATAGGTCATTATTACCATTTGTAAATAGAAGTGGACAACTCGGTATAAAAAGTGGCCTAATCGGTAACCAGTTTGACTTTAGAGCGGATAAATTCGTCTACTTTACGTCTTTTTGTTCTAGAAATCGTTAAAGTTTCCTTATTAGTTAATTCCAAATCATAGCCATTGATTCGATAGATGTACTCAAAATTAACAATCATCCCCGCATTAATTAATATAAAATCAAATGGTTCTAATTTTTCTAAAGCATTTTGCACAGTTTGCCTTTTTTGAAAAACTCCTTTTTTGGTATGATACTGCATATACTTACCTTGCTTTTCCACAAAATAAACATCGTGATATTTTAAAATCAATTTGATTCCATTATAAGAAAAATAAAATTCAATACTTCTTTTTAGACTCAGTTCAATTAAAGGAGCAATGTCTTCTAAATCTTGCATATAATTCTCTATATAAATGTTAAAAATCCGGCTATAGGCTGTGTAATTTTTTTTGCTTGGTTCATTTTGGACATAAATTATAACTGCACTTCTTGAAGAGAATGCTAAGGCATCATGAATGCGAATATTATTATAGGCTTCATTTAAAATAAATAGATCAAACTGTTTATTTTGCTTATCTTTTACTAATTCACTGATTTTTTCATAATAGGTAAAGACAAATTCTTCCTTCATTATCTTTGATAATAAAAATATTATATTTTTTGCATATGGTTCTTTTTCTACGATCGCAATTTTTAACATATGTTACCCCTTCCATAATATTAATGATAGCAAGGTTATAGGTTTTATGCAACAAAAAAGGACATCTAGGATGTCCTTTTACAATTAGAATTTTTCGCCTACTTGTGCAAACGCAGATTGTGGGTATCCACATACCGGACAAGCTCCAGGAGCTTGTGTTCCTTCGTGCTCATATCCACATACCGAACAACGCCATACTGTTGCTTCTTCCTTTTTAAAGATAGCATCTTCTTTCACGTGTTTCGCTAATTCTAAGTATCTTTCTTCGTGCGCTTTTTCAATGATTGCAACTTTTTCCATTTGGAAAGCAATTTTGTTGAAACCTTCTTCTTTAGCTGTTTTAGCCATTTCAGCGTACATATCAGTCCACTCATAATTTTCTCCAGCTGCTGCTGCAATTAAGTTATCAGCAGTTGTCGGTACCGCTCCACCATGTAAAGCTTTAAACCATAATTTAGCGTGTTCTTGCTCGTTTCTAGCTGTTTCTAAGAATACATCAGCAACAAGGTCTAAACCTTCTGCTTTTGCTTGTTCTGCAAAGTAAGTATACTTATTTCTTGCTTGTGATTCTCCAGCGAATGCCGCCATTAAGTTTTGTTCCGTTTTTGATCCTTTTAATTCCATTTTGTTTTCCTCCGTTAGTGTTTTTTGATTTTACAATTTCTACATGTTCCTTTAAACGTTATTTCATGACTATATATGTCTCCAATTATATGCTCATTTGCAACTTGGTCATGTAAGTCTATTAATTCAGTATGTTCTAAATCATATAACGTTTTACATTCATCACAATAAAAGTGATAGTGAGGAGTGCATGTTTTATCATAAACATATCCATCTTCTAACGCAATTTTCTTAATCTCTTCTAACTCCACTAGAATACCAAGATTGCGATAGATTGTCGCCAAAGATATTTTTTCATTTTCATTAATTTTATGAAATAAATCTTCTGCACTAATATGCCCATGCATTTGTTTCATATAGTTCAAAATCAACTCTCTTTGTTTTGAATTTTTATATGCCATGTCACTCACCTCTCTTAAGAACTATTCTTAGTTTACACCCTAAAACCTTGTTTGTCAACACAAATTAAGAATAATTCTTAATTTATTGATTACATTCCTTCGTGCATCGTACGTTGGATCACATCATCTTGTTGTTCTTTTGTCAGTTTATTAAAGTTAACAGCGTATCCTGATACACGAATGGTTAATTGTGGATATTTTTCAGGATGAGCTTGTGCATCTAACAAAGTTTCACGATCAAAAACATTTACATTTAAGTGATGTCCACCACTAGTTGTATAGCCATCTATCATTGCTACTAAGTTATCAATTCTATCGTTCATTTATATCACCTCTTGTTTATAGTATAAGCAAAACATTTACATTATGGTACTCATATGCTTGATAAAATTATTCCACATTGATTTTAGATTGATTATCTCTTATATCTTGTAGTAATTGAATCATTTCAGAGAACCCTATAAATAACATTCCTGTAATAAAAGCGCTACTCCACCATGAAATTGCGATAGATATAGAGAATGCACTACGAACAGCTAACCCATATCCATCATAGTATCCACTTTGCTGAGTCGCAAGAGTAATTCCTAACCAATAAATAATTTTTGCAATCTTATTTTTTTCATAATTCTCCTTTCTGTGAGTGTCTTTACAAGACTATTGTAATCTCTTTCATATTTTTAATCAAATTTTGGTTCCATTAATTTCGGAAAAAAGAGTTACTCTCGTAACTCTTTTACTCATCTATTATTCTGCGATGTATCTTGCATTCATAATTGCTGTCATTAAACTAGAATTCATTAAACTTAATGCATCTTCACTTATCGCTTCATTTGCATAAGCAACTTTAGCATCGGCTAATAGATTATCAATATTTGAAATGGTATCTTCAACATATAAATCTTTATTATCCACAATACCTTGCACTAATTCGATTTTAAGTGCTAACGTTGTTTTATTAACTTTTGCTCTTAAACTTACAAATGCTTCCACTAATTCCTCATATGCTGCATCAATTTTTTCTTGTGTTGCATATGGCTCCTCTAAGAATGCTTCTGCTTTCGCAACTGCATTTAGATAATTTTGCCATGAAGTATTTGTAAAATTCGAAGCATCCAATACTTCTGTTTGTTCAATTAATGCTTCTAAATGTGATCTTTCCACTTTCAATATTGTTAATTTAGATAATAAATCTTGTAATTCACTCGTTGCTGTCTCAATTTCACTACTTGTCGAATTTGCATTATTAATTAATACTTGTGCTTGTGCTGCTTTTATTTGTAATATTTCAATTTCAGCTTCCACATAAGTACTTAAGTCACCGTTTAAAATAATGTTTGTATTATCAAGTGCTACTTGTAATTGTTTACGTGCACTTATATTATCTAACACCTCTAACTCTGCTTTAATAGCATTTGTTACTGACGTCACTTCTTCTTCTGAGATGTTTTCAACATCTTTAGCCAAGATTGTTTTTGCTTGCACTAATAAACTATTCATATTTGCAAATTCTTCTACCGTAAATAGTGGTGCATTTTCTTCAATGATTTTTATTAAATCATTTAAAGTCGTAATAGAAGCTACCTGCGCTCTTTCTTTTAAATTCGCTATTGCGTCCTCTACTAACTCTTCTTGTTCATCAATTTCAGCTTGTGTCGCCTCTTTATCGTCTAATACACCTGATGCAATGTTTACAACAGATTTTAAGATGTCTAATGTAGCTTTTGTATAGTTAGAGTCTACATGATTGGCTGCCTCTTCTATAGCTGCTTCTAGTTCTGTTTTATCTTGTTCGACTACTGTAACACTAACACTGTCACTTAATGCATTGCTTGTTGTAACTGTAATGGTTGCCTCTCCAGGCGTAATAGCACTCACTAATCCATGCTCATCTACTGTAGCAACAGCAGTGTTACTTGATACCCATGTTAATGTTTTATCATTTGTTGTATTGGCTGGATTAATGGTTGCGATTAATTTTTCGCTACCTGTTCCTCTTAACAACATGGATTCTTTATTTAGTTCAACTGAAGTAATTGCTACTTCTTCCACATCCACTGTGATAGCACAACTCGCTGTTTTCCCATTTGTCGTGGTAGCCGTAATTGTTGTTTCTCCTGCTTTAATGGCCGTAATCATTCCTTCGCTATTTACTGTTGCAACCAATTCATCAGTTGATGCCCAAGTAATCGTTTGGTCATCTGTTGTATCATTAGGGTTAATTGTTGCAATTAAGGTTTCTGTTCCACCTTCTAATAAAGTTAATTCACTCGCATTTAATGAAACGGAAATAATTGGCACTTCTAATGCTTCAGGATTAACGCTAATACTACATTCTGCTCTTTTTCCATTGACAGAAACAGCTGAGATTGTAGCATACCCTTCAGCGATTGCTTCTACATTTCCCTCATTATCTACAGTTGCTACATTCGTATTACTTGAACTCCACACTAGAGTTTTATCATCTGTTGTATCAATTGGGTTAATCGTTGCACGTAATTGTTGCTGTGTCCCTGCATCTAATACCATAGCCGTTAAGTTTAAACTTACATTTTCAATACTACTTATGACTTCTATTTCACTAACTGCTGACACTCCTGTTTCACTCGTTGCAGTAATTCTTACTGTTCCTGGTTTTCTTGCACTCACTACCCCCGTTGCACTTACTGTGGCTACATTTACATCACTTGACTCCCAAGTCAATGTCTTGTTATCTGTTGTGGTACTTGGCGTAATCGTTGCACGTAATGCCAATGTTTGATTTCTTTGTAAAGTCGATTCTGTATAACTTAATTCAATTTTTTCCATTGGAATATTTACATCTTCAACAGTGACTTCACTTATCCCAATCAATCCATTACTGTGTGTAGCAGTAATAGTTGTTTTCCCTACTTCTAACCCCTCAATTTTACCATCTGCTGTTACACTGGCTACTGCAGGATCTGATGATTCCCAAGTCAATGCATCGTTAGCAATCGTATTATAGTTTGAGAATAACGCAACATACGTATGTACATCCCCAAGGTTTAATGTAATTTCTGATTTATCTAAGTTAATAATATCATTATCTAATACCTTATATTTGACCGCATTTCCCAAATTTACCATATAGTTATAAGCAACTGAACCGGCTGGAACGGTTACTTCTACCTGTGGTGAATTAGAGAAAATACCTACAGCTAATTTCCCATCAACAAGTGTATTTGGTAATGTTACACTTTCTAAGTTTTGGCAATCTGCAAAGGCATATCCAGCAATCTCCGTCACACCACTTGGTACAATGACTTGTGTTAAACTATCACAGTATCTAAATAGTCCGATTGGAATAGCTGTGATTTTGCTAGGTAAAGTAATTCTTTCTAAGCTTGCACAATGTTGGAATGTCTCTTTACCAATTTCAACAATAGAATCTGCTAATGTAACATTTTTAAGTGCAATACATCCACTGAATACGCTGTCTCCTAATTCTGTTACAGTATCTGGAATAACAATTGTTTCTAATGAACTACACCCACTAAATACAGCGTTAGTTAAGCGAGTTAACCCGGCTGGAATATTCACATTTTTAAGTGAAGCACATCCACTAAATGCAGCATACCCTAATCCTTTTACAGAATCTGGTAGTGCAATTGTCTCTAATGAAATACAATCTTTAAATGCACTTTGTCCTATTGTTGATACTGTATCTGGAATGCTGATGCTTGTTAAAGATAAACATCCTGCAAAAGCGTTTGTTCCAATAACTGTCGTTCCTTCTTTGATGACTACATTATTTAAACTAACACAGTTTGCAAACATACTATCACCAATTGCATTTAATGTTGATGGTAATGTAACACTTGTTAAAGCATAGCAGTTTCCAAATACATTGCCTCCAATTGATGTAATCCCCTCTGGGATTTCAACCTCTGTTAAACTTGTACAATCAAAGAATGTTCCTGTTGATAATTCTTTAAGGCTATTTGGAATTATTACACTTGTTAAACTACTACATCCTCTAAATGCATTAGCTCCCATTCTGACTAATGAATCGTGTAAATCTACATTTGTTAACTGACTACATTGTGAAAAGGCATTATCCTCAATTACTTTTACACTTCTTGGAATCGTTAATGTTTCAATTGATTTACATTCTGCAAAAGCTCCATATCCAATCTTTGTTACACTCAATCCATCAATTGTAGATGGGATGTTTAAATCTTTTTCACTACCACCATAATTCATGATTGTAATAGTACCATCATCATTTAGTTCATATGCATAATCTCCGCTAATAATGGCCGATGCTTCAATTTTATCCACTTGAAAACTGATGGCAGCAGCTGGCATAGCTAAAGCGATGGCTAAAGCAATTTTTGCTATTTTTTTCATTTTTCCCCCATTCACGTTCCCCTTTAAGAACGTTAATTATCAGATTCTACTTGGAATCTATTACTCACTAATATCCCTTCATTTAAAACGTAAGAATGTATACATACAAGATGCTTAAGTGAGCATTCATCTTTTCTATACATTTCTTGTTACTAACTCAATCACTAAGAGTTGCCTACAAATCCTTACCATCTTGCAAACCGAATCCATTATTACGATTGTTAATAGATAAGTCCCTTTTTAATTCAATTAGTTTACATGCTTGTCTAATTAGCCTTCGCTACTAACATACTTGCCTAAATATATTAAATAGTTTATAAACGAACTTAAACAAAACTTGTCATAATCAGTATAGCGAAACAGCAGTGTTTTGTAAACGCTTAACTTACACCAAAACCTCAATATAAGGCTCTTTGTTAAAAAGTACAATTTTATTATTAAAAAGTGCAATGAGCCATGCATTATACGCACACTCATTGCACTTTTTTTACTCTTTATCTTCTGTCATACATGAATAATGTTGTTCTTCATAATATTCCCTAATTTTTTCTACCGAATAGTTTTCACCATCAATAAAAATAAGTTGATTTTCATCAGATTCTACTGCCTCTTCTATATTCACTTTAGCATAATCCCATACTTGATGATAAACAAAGCTAACTTCTTCTATTTCTAAATTAATCTCTGCACCCTCTACTTCTGATAAAGTAGCACGCTTACTAATGTATTCAGATAAACGGCTATTATTTGTTTCATTCTTTTCTAAAAAATCATAACTTTCTTGATATGTTGCACTTAAAGCAATTCCACTTTCTTTATTGTATCCAACTGCCACTTCTCCTAAAAAAGTTTGTTCCTCCATTGTGCTCATTAAATAACAAGACATTGTTGCATCTTCTTTTAACGGCGCACTACACGCACTTAATAATAGTAATGTTGCACATCCTAAACCTAATTTTTTTTTCATTTTGCCCCCTCATTGTATAATCAATGATAACCCTTTCTTTTTTATTCACTATAATTAATATAACATAAATTATATATAAAAAAATATCTTTTTTATTATTGGTTAACCGCTTTCTAAAAAGCATTGCATTCCTAAAATAAAACTACTATAATGAAAAAGTATTTATAAAAAGGAGAAACTTATGAAAAAACTAGGAGTCTTATTCATGACCATATTACTATGTACTGCGTGCGGTTCGTCAAGTAATGGAGAAGTAAAACTAGATGAACAGCCACAGATTGAATTGGTTGCCAATGAAGGAGCAGTCGTTTCTACAACCTTTGATGAAACCATTAAGCGAATCGAAAATGATGAGACATTTATTGTTTTATTAAGTAGCACGTATTGTGGAGCTTGTTTGGACTTCCATATTCAAAGTGATGATTTCACAAAGGAAATCGGCTTAACGTATGGAGCAATCGTTTTAGATGATGAACCAACAAATGAACAGGAAAACTTAGCGCTTGCAAATGAGTTATTTGGTCATTTTTCTGCAACACCATCTATTTATTTAATTCAGGACGGTGAAGTAAAAGATTCATTAACTGCTGATCAAGAACACGTTAACTTAGAGAACTATACACAGTTTTTAAAAGACAACCAAATTATTGAATAGTAGAAAAGGTTAATCCAGAACGGATTAATCTTTTTTTATGCACGCAGAAAAGGCTATGTCGAAACATAGCCTTTTTACGTATTTTATAATAGGGGTATTTGTCTATTATTTTTTTAATATACGTTTTTTAGCTGATACAAATCCTAGCCCTGACAATGCTAATAAGAATAAGTATCCTGCTGTATGAGTAGAGTCTCCTGTCCCAGGACCTGGTTTTTCAGGTGTCACCGGTGGAGTTGTAGTTGCCTCTGCTACTACTTCTACATTTGCTTCATATACAGCTGCTTGCGTAACAACTTGTACATTCATATTACCTAAAGCCATAGTTGCCATGAATTCAGGTGTAAGTGTAATCACGATGCTTCCATCTACTGCATCGTAGTCAATTCCCATTACTAATTTTTTGTTGTTTACATAGACTGCTACTAAATCTAAATATTCCCCATTCACCACTTTCATGCTGAGTGCTTTTCCTTGCACCGCTTGCTTAGCCACTTCAAATTCTGCTGCATCACTAATAACTGGTTTTTGTAATAATAAAGCCATTGCTTCATTAATCGCGTTCTTAACACTGTCTACTTCCTCTTGTGTAGCACTTGCGTTATCCATTACTAATTCTGCATTACTCATTGCATTGATTAAGTTTTGCGCTGTATCAATAGTAGTGAAATCCAAGTTGATATCTTTCATTTCATCTAATAATGCTTGTAAAGGCGCTTTATCTACGGCTTTCACTAAATGATTGAATGCATCAATAATAGCTTGTTTTGCCTCACTTACTTGTGTTTCCGTTGCGTCATCATTAGCTACAACTAAATTAGCCGCATCAATTGCATCACCTAACACTGCTAATGATTCAGGAGTATACATACCTGTTACACTTGAATGTGCGTCAATTGTTGCTTGTAAGTCTGTTTTATCAACAATTTCAGATAGTTCATGTGTTGCCGTTGTAATAGCTTCTACCGCTGCTCTAATCGCATTAGCGTTGACACTGTTTGTATCCACTAAAGCTTGTGCTTCTGCAATTTTATCTTTTAAGTTAGCAATTTGCGCTGGTCTGATATTTCCAGCATTTTCTGCATTCGTAACAGCTGTGTTTCCGTTTGCAATGTATTCTTTTAATGATTCTACTAATGCTGTTACATCATCCGTTAATTCTTGATATGCTGCTACTAAAGCAAGAACTTGATCATTAACAGCCTTTTCAGATACTTCTCCATACCCTGCCTCTACAACAACTCGTGCTGCTTCGATAGCTGTTTTCATTGTAGCAAACTCTTCTGCTGTATGATTTTCTTCTAATGCTTCATATTCAGTAATTTTTTCTACTAATTCAGCAATTAAATCTTCGCTTGCTCTTACTTCTAATGCTGCGATAGCATTTTGTAAGTTAGTTCTAGCGATTTTTGCTTCCTCTTCTGTAGTTGGCGTTATGATTAAGTCAGCTAATGCTTGACGTGCTGTTGTGAATGCATTCCAAGTCGCATTTGTATATGTTACATCTGCACCTACTGCATTAAAGATTGCATCTGCTTCAGCCATCAATTCATCATTTGTTTGCTCTGGTTTTTCTCCATAGAAGTTTAGTTCTGCAATAGAAGCATATTTGTTTAGTTCTCCACCTAATGATTCAATCGCAATAAATCTTACGTATCTAGCAGGTGTTGCATCAAACTTAACTTCTTTCGCTGTACCTGGAGAAACTAATGATCCCCCATCAGCTTCAAAGTATCCTTCTACTATTGGTGTAAATACTTTGTTATCTCCTTCATCACTACTCACTTCAATACGGTAGTGAGTAATATGTCCATTTGAACTATTTTGACGTGTTAACATATCTACTTGTTCTAAATCATATACGTCACCTAAATCAATAGTTACATATTGAGGTAATGCATATCCACTATAGTAATTTGAATGCCAATGAGTTGTAATGTCTCCATCAATTGTTAAACTCGCATCCTCTTGTTCAGCCGCAGTCATACTTGATTCATCATAACGTGATAACATGTTTTGAGGAATTAAATGTGTACTTGTTTCTTGGCTATCATTAGAACCTTTAAATTCTAAATCACTAATTGCTTGTGTAATATCTACAGTCGCTTCATCAATTTGTACTTGTGTAGCGCTTCCTGCTGCTATCGCTTCTTTAATCGGTGTAATTAACGCTTCTACTGCTGCATATGAATCGGTTGTGTATAACACTTCGTGTAACGCTTCAAATTCAGTAATTTTTTCCATTAATGTTATTGTATTTAATCCACCTTCCACTACAAATTTTTGAGTGTCTTCGTGGCTTCCATCTTCAGAAATTGCTGTTAAAGTAACTTCTCCAGGTTTTAAACATTGTAAAGTGTATACATATTCTGTAGCTGTAGGCACTTTAATTACTTTAGCAATTGTCTCATCACTACTAGTAATTTCATAGAATGGGTTAGAAGCTGTTGTTGGTAATACATTTGCTTTTACTTGTACTAATTCTCCAACAAATCCTGTGTTTCTATTACCTGCATCAAATTCAATTCCAGTAGCCTCTACTGCTGTATCTGTCACAAATTCGATCTCACGAATAGAAAGCATACGGTTTTCTTCCGTTCCTGTTTCCGTTCCTGTTGCATTCCCTACTGTTGTCAATGGTGTAATAACTACTGTATCAAACCCTTGCGTTGCTTCTGCTGGTACTGCAAACTCATAAATTGAAAGTTGCTCATTGATTGTTCCTAAATCAAATTCTTCACCATCTTTAATTCCTTTAGCTTTTATGCTTGTAATAGAACCATTACTCTCTGGACGATTATATACTTTAATGACTGATAAATTTGGATCTGCTTCTTTAAAGTTGAAAATCATATCTGTCGGTACTTTTACAACTGCTGCAATATCACTGATAAACCATTTAAATTCAGCTAATCCTGCTTTATCTCCATCAAATAATATATCTTGCCAGTTAGATTGTTGCCATAAATCAGTACCATCAATTACATCTTGTACATCATTAGAGAAGCTGATTGATTCAATTGCATCTAATCCTAATATATTTTCTGTTTCTGGTGCTGTTGGTTTGTCCGTCACATCAATAATCGCATCTGTTGTTGACATATCTTGTCCTACCAAAGTCGCTCTTGATGCTTCTACATCCCAAGTAAAGTCTTTTGTTGCTCTAATTGTTGCACTTCCTAATTTAGTTGTTCCGTTTACTAAAGGTTGTGTTCCTACATTTGTAAATACAATGTAGTTATCGACTGCACCATTAGTGTGTGTTCTAGTCTTAGAGAAATTTTTCATGAACATAGTTGCTTGTGATGCAAGACCAAAGTTAGTAATTTCATAACGATCTCCATCTACAGGCATTTCAACACTAAATGCATTTACATTTTTAAGTCCAATTCCATAGTAATCAATTGTTACTATATCACCTTCTTTAATATCTGTTTTTGAAGGAATCATTTCAATTTTTCCTTCTACTCCTTCAGCTGGGTTAGTAATAGGAGTTCCTAATAATCTTGCAATATAAGATACATCAAATGCATCAATAATATCGTTATTGTCAATGTTTCCTAATGCTGAATACTCCCAATCGCTATCCGAAGGAATTAATCCAACGTAGTTTTCATAGAACGTTAAATCATTCTCATCTACTAGCCCCGAGTTGTTAACATCTCCTACTACCCATGCATCAGTACCATCTACTTTGTAAGGCACGATTTCAGAAGCCGAGAAGAATCCACCTGTTGACTCTAATACACTAATTTTAATATAACGCGCTTTGTACCCATCTAATGACACTTCTTTAATATCTAATACTTCCGGATTATCAGTCTCATAAGTCCAAGCAGGCTTAGCTGCTCCATCCCAAGCTAATGTATAGTTAATTCCATCTAAACTTACATAAACGTTAGCTTTTTTTACAGTTCCATTTCCTTTATTATCCATACGTGGTTGGATATCTAATTTATCTAATTGGTAAGCTGCTCCTAAATCAATTGTTAACATTTGTTCAGGCGTTACTGCACTTGATGAATGGAACATTGTGCCTTGATCGAAGTCAAACGCATTTCCAATATCACCCCATGTATCTCCATACTCCCAAGTATACGATAAATCTGCTGGTACATTACGGTAAGGGTTATCATCTGTTTGCACTGCAATCAGTTCAGACCAATTAGAGTAGTTTCCGTTATCTGCTACCATACGCACACGGTATGTGTGATTACTTAAGAAGTCTAATCCAACTTGTGTGTATGTTGGTTGTTTAATATTTCTGTAAACATTTCCATCGACTTCAATATCATAACTAGCTGCTCCATCTACTGCTGTCCAAGACGTAGTAATGTGCTCATCACTCTTATCTGTAGCAACTAATCCTGTCGGCACTGTTAAACTTTCATTTAATACATCTTCACCTAAATCTTGTGTGTTAGCAAATCCTTCAACAGTTACTGAGTAGCTATATTCAGTAATATCTATTTTTTCAGTTGATTTCACATATAATTTTGGCGTTGTTGTTTCTGTAGCTGCTGCATATGAACTATCTGCACTTGCATATTCTTTCACAAACATAGCTGGTGCAGGGTTATAGAAGTATACATTTCCTTCTGCTGCATCATATGCTTCTTGTGAATCTACTTTCGTGAATGTTACATCTGCCCCTTTCACATTTCCTGTTACCGCTGTTGGTTCTTGTGACACGTTCACGACAAATTCGTTAGAACGCTCTCTCACCATACCCGTGTATGATCCGATTGTTTTATCTGTAGTTAATACAGCAACATCATCTGTTACAACCGATGAAATATGAGTATTTGAAGATGCTCCTCCTAATTCTAATCCATCATCTTCATATAAATTAAATTCAGTTGAACCATGTGGATAGAACTCAACAATTCTTTGACTTCTATCTAACCCATCTACATTTGTATCTGTGATTGGTTCTGGGTTATTATTTTCTGGATACATTGGAAGAATTGCTCCATTTTTAACAAATAACGGTAATTTCCAAATTGGTGCATCAAATCCATTTAAAATTTGACCCCCTCTATATTGTTCTCCAGTAAAGTAGTCAATCCATACATCACTTGTTGATGGTAAGTAAATATCATTTCTAATATCATTACCTTCTGCATCCATAGCAGTATTTTGGTAAATTGGAGCGACTAATAAACTATCTCCCCACATGTATTGATACTCTGTAGCTGTTCCTAATGTATAAGCGTTTTCTTCTTCTAAGAACATGGCTCTTAACATTGGTAATCCACCTTGTGCTGTTGCTTCATGTGAAATAGTATTAACGTAAGGCATTAATTCTGCTTTTAATTTCAAGTATGCTCTATTAATTTCAGCACCCTCTAATTCACCATCTAAAGCCCATGGTGATTTTTGGTTAGAACCCCAACCATCCATGTCTAACATGTAAGTAGTAAATGCTTTCCATTGCCAGTCACGAATCCAAATTTCTTCGTTTTGACCACCAAAGATTCCATCCATATCACTACCGATGTTTGGTTGTCCAGATAATCCAGTTCCAATGTAAGTTGGAATGTGGAAACGGATGTATTCCCATTGTCCACCTGATTGATCTCCTGACCAGATTCCACCATAACGTTGTGTTCCAGCCCAACCATCTAATGTAACAATATTTGGTTTTAATCCTGAATTACTAGCTATTGCCTCATATGCAACACTGACTCCATTTAATGCGAATGAGTAACCTGGACCTACCCAAGCAACATCCGTTTTAACTGAAGAAACACCAGCTTCTACTTCTTTATAAATATCACGTTCCCCTTTTTGTGGGTTCGCTGGGTTGGCTGGCCATAAATTTGACTGTGTCCACAACCCTGTTTGGATTCCGTTATCTAATGCATAGTCAGCGAATGCAGCTAAGTTTTTAATATCTCCATCTAATGAAGTTGTTTGCCCATATCCACATCCATATCCATCATTTGGTAAAAACCATCCAAATGGCATATCATATTCTTTATGATCTTTAATAATTTGTTCTGCCGTAATTTCAGAGTCACCTAGTAAAGTTTCTTTTTCTCCACCATTATCAGATTGTGATTCTTTATACCACTTAGAACCTAATTTAACTGCACCATATGTACCCTCTGTTGTTTCTACCCAGTAGTCACGGTTATAACAGTTTAAGTGTCCTAAGTAAGATGCATATTCAGGTAATTCTGCAGGTTTTCCAGTGAATTCATAGTATCCATCTAAAATCCCTTCTACATCATCCCCAATAAAATAATACGCATCAAATCGTTTTTCATTATGCGTAGTTGTTACTACATTATCAGTTTCTGAACCAAAGTCATATTCACCTGGTTTCCAAGTGTGTCTCACGACTCCGTACCCATCAGTTGACCAATAGAATGGATTTGGACTAGCTACTCCTTTATCCACCCAGTTGTTTGTATTAACAATTTTAATAATTTCCCCTTTATGCGAGAAACGACCATTTTGTGTTCCTCCTCCAAAGAAGTATTCATCAGCATCTGTTTTTAAAGTTTGTACAGTGCTTCCTGATTTATATTTTAATGGAGCCGATTCTTCCCATACAATATCCCCATTCGTTTTCGTTACTTTCATTAATGAGGTTGCTTTATCAACTGTAATTACTACATCAGTTGTTGTAATCGTCACTGTTTCATCTGTCTCAGCAATAGTAGGCTCAATGTTGTATTCTTGTTTATAGGCTTCATCATCTTTCGCACGAATTGTTGCAGTATGATCGACACTATTTGGGTCAGGATTCGTTTTAAAGTCCTCCCCCTCTGGTGCCATATATAATCTAAATACATCAGAATTTAAGAATGTAAATCTAATTTTCTCTCCTGCCGTTGTAGTAAGATTAACTTGATTCCCACTTTTTGTAACCGATGCAATAGGCGAAATACTTGTATATCCACTTGCATCTTTTAAGTTACTTTCTGCGGCTGCTTCGTTTGCGTAAACACTAACTGTAGCAGGTGCCATAGTTGAAAATACCATCATTGCTGATAAAATTCCTGCACCAACCTTACGAATTAATTTTTTATTCATTTTAGTTCCCTTTCTTATATTGATTACCCTTCTTTTATACTTTGTTTTCACTTGTTTATCACTTATTATTTTTAAAACACAAATAAAAACATTACAAATAAAAAATCTTACTTTATTTATAATATTTTACTAGCGCATTAAGCTTTAAAACGTATTTTCCCCCTCCTATTTATTTTACTAATTCGCGCATAACTTACAGTATAGTTCCCTATACCCCAACATATATCACAAAAATACATGCCCTCATCACAGTTGTAAGCCCTTGCAATTGCATTATCACACAAAAAAAGACAAATTGCTTTGTCTTTTTTAGTATTTGTGTTGTACTTTTAAACTATTGATATAATAAGTTTTATTAGAATGTTTTTTTATTTATTCACAAGTTGCCCCTACAAATTCTAAATCTTCTATCACTGTAGGAAGTGTTACTTTTTCTTCCATCTCTGAATGACTTTGCAAATAATTCGCATCTAAATACGCTGTAATGATTAGTTCTTCTTCTTTAAATTCACCCTTCACATTCAATGACTCATCTAATCCAATTGAAAGTTCTAGTTCAGCTAATGTTTCTTCTTTATCTTCTTCACTCATTTCATTAATATCAATTTCTAATACCTCATAGGATGCGCTAAATTGTAAATCCACTCCTATTACGTCACCTTCTTTTGATTGCGCATGAATCGTATATTCATATATCATCCCCATCGCTTCTTGTGTACATACTTGCTCCACTTCATTTGAACTTTTGCTGCTACACCCACTGCATACAAACGCAAATGTAAATAATGCAATTATTTTTGTTTTAGTTGTCATAATCTAAACTCCTTTTCATGCATTAATTATAAACTATATTGAAAATCTATTCAATTCGCCTTTTGTATAATACGTAACAACTTTTTATTAAATGGAGAGGATCCCCGTTTTATACTTCTTTTTGCAATGCGTTTATCATCGATTACAGACAACCTTCTAGCTTTTAATAGTTTGAACAGTAATAATTGCCAAACCAGCTAAAAGTAGTAAGAAATAATTTCCTACATTTGTAGAATCTCCTGTATCAGGAGCTGAATCTTTGGCTTCTAACACTTGAATACTAGTTTCAAAAATAACTTCATCCATATATATAGCAATCGTTGCTTCACCCGTTTGCAATGTTTCTACAAATGCTGGGCTTAATTCAATAATTACACTTCCTGGTTGCACAAAATAATCGACATCTTTAACTGCCATTTTCCCATTCACTTGCACACCTTGTAATTGTGAAATTATCATTTGATCTATACGAATAGTGAATCCATTTCCTTTATAAACCGTTTCATCAATGGTTAATAAAGGGCTATTTTTAATCACTTTCTTTTTCACTAATGATTGCGCGGCCTCCTCTATTTTTTGAGTCCAGCCATCAATTTCATTTTGTTTACGAATATCTAAGCCAAACACTATTTCATCTATTGCCGATTGTAGAGTGTCATAGTTGACATAAAGCAACCCATTTATATTTTTAATAATGGCTAACGCTTCACTCAACTTTGTATATTCTGCTGCTAAATATTCTAATGCATTCATTATATCTGTTAAATGCAATGTACATGCTTTTACCGTTTCTAATTTTGCATCATTATCTACATGTACCTCTTCTGCATTTTGAAGTGTTTGCTCTAATTCTTCTTGAGACGTTTTTGTTAACAATGATAAATCAATGTTTTTAGCTTCTTCTATTTTAGTTTCTAACGCTACTTTTGCACTAATATATTCATAGTTGACTTCCTCCCCATATACTTTTAATTCATTTAAATGGAACGAAGCATTAGCTGAATTATATTGTCCTACTAACTTAACATATCTTGCGTAAATTTCTTGATCTCTCAAATCAATTGGATCTCCAAATATTGTTGTTTTATCTGTCCCTTCATTTTTAGAATAAATTTGGGTATAGTTTTTACCATCTATACTAGTATAAATATCATAGTAATAATATCTATCATTTCTTGCAAAATAAGGGTACGCTACCACTTCTTCTAATAAATAGACATCTTCTAAATCGACTGTAATCCAAGGATCCTCATTATATTTACCAGCATCCCAATAAGTATTTACATCTCCATCCACGGTTTTTGTTTCTGCACTATCTGCACTGGAACCTGCACTAGTATCCGTCCCACTAGAAACAACAGGTTTACGATACGCTAAGTTATCTACTTCTTCTCCATATACTTGCATCTCAATGATATGTAAATTATTAATATCTGGACGACCTTCTACGATTGTTTTAACCCCTACTAATTTAACATAATTTACTTCTTCATCTACTTCGTGTATAAACCCTTCGCTAGTTGCATAATCATCGGATGTGTTTTGTGCGATTAAATTCCAATTTTCTTTATCTGTACTTCCAAAAACATCATATTGATATACTCGTTTTCCTCCATAATATGGATATACTACAATATTTTCAACTTGATAAGAACCATTTAAATCAATGATGAACTCAGCTTCATTCGCTGGCACATTACCATTATCTTCACTCGCCCAGTAGTTTGATGTAGAAATGACGCCATCTGTAATTTTATAAGCATTTGTTTGATTACAGTTTGCTTCTACATTCATTTTATAAGCCACATTAGGCATTAAGATTAAATTTGTTTCGGCCTCTTTTATTGTATTATATGCATTTAAAATATCTTCAGCTGTAGCGTTTTCACTTTCTACTACACGATTTGCATCGTCCACAGCTTTCATTAATACATCAACTGTTTCTTGTGTATAGATTGTTAAATTCATATTCTTCACGGATGTAATTATATTAATTAGATAGGTTTTATCTGCTACCTCATGACTTGTTTTCTTTAGATTAAATGGTGTACTGATTGTAACTCCATTTTCTGTATAGCTAACCTCCACAGTTTGGTGACTCCCTAATGCACTATCATATCCAGTAACCATTGCTAAGGATGTAATATCGCGTGTAAATCCACTATTGTATTTTGCGATCACTTGTAAGGCTAGTTCATCACCAACATCAGGAATGTCTGCCTGTGTAATTTTCAATCCTGTTAATGTAGATAAATCAGGATTTTGACTTGATTCACTAACTCCTGCTACACTGGCTAATCCACTTGCTTGTAAAGAAAGGGATTCATACCCCGTACTTCCTGTATAACTACCCACATTCGCAACAATAGATAGCGGTTGACTATTCGTTTCATAAGCTGTTAATAAACATTTTGAATAATATAATAAAGAGGCTCTAGGTACATGATAATCACTTGTTACCATAACAAGCGATTGTACACTAGGATATTTTTCACTCAATATTTTATATGTATTTTCAGCATTTCCTACCGTATTCGGTGCTTCATCCTCAACAATAACTCGTGATTCATCTAACCCTTTTGAAACTAACCAGTCTCCCATCAATCCACCTTCCGTCACATTGGGATTACCAGATGCTGTTCCTCCTCCTGTCACGACTATGTATGAATTAGGATACGCCTCTGCTATAGCTAGTCCCGCTTCTAAACGACCGGTTAACTCTGGTTTCATTGTCCCATCCGTATTTAATGCAAATCCTAATACGACAATGGCTAAACTATCATCCTGTGCTAAATCGTTTGGCACACCCTCTATTATTACTTCCATTTCTGTATTCACATAATTCCAATAATTCATAATTTTTGACCATGCTTCATACGCTGTTTCATCTTTTTCTTTCATTTCACTTAAGACACGATCGATATCCGTCTTAGCTTCCATTTGATACGATTTATAATAAGAAATAAGCTGTGCTACCTCCTTATCCACATTTGTATCATTTGCTTCTACTATTTTAATGTTCATTATATTGGACATCAACAATGTAATCGCTAGAAAAGCGACCCCTATTTTTTTAATAACTGTTTTCATTTCTTTCCCTTTCTTTTTTATACAAATAGTTATTTTTTTCTTTCACTCCCCCTTTTCCTTTTTATCCGTATAATGTTACTATAAGGTATAACGTAACTGGATAGTCAAACATTATTATTGGGGGGAATTATGAATAAAAAAGATTTAATCAGCACCGGAAACATGGCAAAGTTCCATAATATTAATAAGCGAACTTTATTTTATTATGATGAAATAGGGTTGTTTCAACCATATTATAGAGATGAAAAAGCGTTTCGATACTATCACAGCAACCAGCATCAACAATTAGAATTAATATTATCTTTACGCGCTTTAAATATGCCTATTTCTAAAATATTTGAATTTATTCAACAAAGCAGTAGCCAAGCATTATTTGAATTATTAACATTGAATAAAATAGAAATTGAAAATCGTATTAAGCAATTACAAGATTTACAAGTTATTAATGACTCCCGATTAACAACTTTATCAAAATTAAATAAAATTGATGAAATTAACATTGTCTATCACACACAATATGAATTAAGCATTATTCCTCATCCTGCTAGTTTAACTTTTACTCAATTTTATAATTTATTAAAAACTGAAATTAATCATTCAAACAACAAGAACTTATATTGCTTTTTATACGGTAGAATGTTACAAATCGATCAAGTGCTCCAAGCTAATTTTGAAAATTATTCTTATTTATTCATTAAGAAACAAGCCCTTGCATCCACGCACTCCTATACTAGCCCTGCCGGCCAATACATAGAAACATTTCATCGTGGCCCCTGGCATACTATTCAACACACATACCAAAAAATCTTACAATTTACAAAGGAAAACAACCTAGACTTGCATGCATATGCTTTTGAAGAAATGGTTATCGATAGCATGACAGAAAGTGACGAAAAAAATTATGTAACCCGAATTTTAATCCCTATTGCATAAAAAAAGATGTATTTACTTTTGTAAATACATCTTTTATTTATAAATTAACTATTCGCAAGTTGCTCCCATAGTTTCCATTTCTGCTACGAATTCGTCTAATGGTAAATCTTCATCTGTTCCTGACATTTCTTTTAAAGCATCCACGCTCATAACAGCAACTACTTTAATTCCATCGTCATTGAAGTCTGTTTCAACTTCCATTCCTTCATCAACTCCAACCATAGCTTCCATTTCACTTACGATTTCTTCTTTCATATCATCTGTAAGATCATCTGCACTAACACCTAATGCATCGTATGACATATTTACGCTCATTTCTACATCAGTAATGTTTCCTTCTTCTGATTCAGCTTGCAATACGTAAGCAATTTCCATTCCCATAATTTCAATTGAACAAGTTTTTGTAGCTCCTTTTTTATCTGATGAACCACATCCCGCTACGATTACTGCTAATAATAATACGACTACTAAATTTTTAAGTTTTTTCATTTTAAATGTCTCCCTTTTACTTTGTTATTATAATACATCCTTTTATTCATTTCAATAAAATTTCACATTAAATACACATTTGTCAGAATTGCTTGACCATTTCATCATATTCAAAATGCGTAATGGATGGCATGCTCTATCCCTATATCCTGATAAAAAAACACTTTATTAAAACAAAGTGTTTTTTTATCATATGATTATTCGCAAGTCGCTCCAAATGTTTCCATTTCTTCAATAAATCCTTTGTATGTCAAATCTGAACCAAGCTCACTCATTGCATCGCCTTGAACCGTGGTTGTTACAATTATTCCCTCATCAGTCATTTCTGTTTCTACTTCAGAACCTAAATCTAATGACTCCGTAAATTCGCTTACTGTCGCTTCTTTTTCTTCATCACTTAATTCTTCAGGATCGATACCTAAATTTAAATAAGTCACATCAAATAGCATATCGACACTTGTTACATCACCATCTTCTGAGTCAGCGTGCACGGTATACTCAGCTGTTATCCCAAATAAATTCATTTTACAAACTTTTTTTACACCACCTGAACCACAGGCAGTTAAACCAATCATCATAACCCCTACTACTAATACACTTAATAACTTCTTCATGGTATAATACCTCCTTTTTAAAAATTATAATATTCGACTTCATAAAAAACAAGATTTTCAAATAATAATATAAAAATAGTCCTTATTTCGCATAAGGACTATCAATTAAATCATTTTAAAATACTGCACACCAATGCATCCCACTCCTGTGTGAATACCAATGGCCCCTACTAGATCACTTAACACATACGTTGCATAAGGAAAGTAACGTTTGCAGGCATTTAATAATTCTTCTCTTTGAGAAGTATTTAATACATGTGCCACATAAATCATATAATCTTTTCCTTCATTTGGAATGTGTGATTGCAAGTCATCTAATGCACATGTTATAGCTTTTTTCATTGTCCGCACTTTATCTAATACATCTAATGTTCCATCCGTTCTTTCACCAATTTGCAACAATGGTTTAATCTTTAATAAACTACCCAATGTCGCTGCGACTGGTGTTAAACGTCCAGAGCGCTGTAAATGCTTTAAGTCATCAGGAATTAAGATCGTATTGCCGCTCATTCTTATTTCATCTAATGTTTTGATTATTTTACGCCAAGATTGTCCCTGTTCATATAATTGTTTCGCTCTTATTAACATGTATTTTTGCATACAAGCTGCCACTTTACAATCATAATAAGTAAATGTGATTCCACAATCTTCTGCACAAATCCGCATCATATTTAATGTGCCTGATATTTTAGCAGTTAAAGGAATCGCAAATATTTTTGTATAACCTTTTGCTTTTAACGCATTAAATATTTCTTGTGCTCTTTGCATGGAAGCAAGCGATGTTTTCAACATCGTACCTTGACTAATCAAGCGATATACTTCATCGGTTTGTATTTCTTCCTGTTCCAAATATACGCTACCATCAATAATAATTTGCAATGGTATTACATGAACCCCGTAATGATTGATTTCTTCAATACTAAAACCTGCTCCTGTATCACTAATAAATGCAACTTTTTCCATCATTATACTTTTTTAATATATTGAAGTCCTACACAACCTAATCCTGTGTGTACGGCAATAACTGGTCCAATTAATCCTCGAGTTGTTGAATTGTTTGGAAAATTTGCAAAATACACATCTTCTACTTCTTTAGCTAATTGTTCGGCCTCTGCATGTAGAACAACTAATTCATAGTTTTCATCAATCCCTTCAGAAACGAATGTATCCACTGCTGTTTGAATGGCTTTTGACATGGTTCTTACTTTTGCAAGTGTATCAATTTTTCCTTCTGTTGATTCATCTAATTTTAAGACTGGCTTAATTTTAAGCATTCCTCCTAAAGCCGCAGCAATAGGTGTTAATCTTCCTCCGCGTTTTAAGTGATTTAAATCATCTGGAATAATAATGGTATTAGAATGTTTGACACTTTCATTTAAACGAGCGACTATTTTTTCTAATGACACTCCTTCATCTACTAGACGTTTTGCACTTTGAGCAAGATATTTTTGTAGTTGCGCTGCTGAGTAACATTCAATGCAAGTAATCGGAATATCCGTTTGGTTTGCCGCTAAACGCACAGATTGCATGGTAGCTGATAAACCTGCTGTTAATGTTACCGCAATAATATGTTCATACCCTTCTTTTTTAATTTCTTCAAATGTTTCTTCTATTAATCCAAGTGGAGGTAATGATGTTTTCATCATTTTCCCTTGTCTCATTAATTCATAAATTTCACTTATCGTTGTATCATATCCATCAAGGTATGTTTTATCTTCATCTATAATTTGTAATGGTAAGAAATAAATTCCATCTTCTTTTGCAGTTTGTAAATCAAATCCACTTCCACTATCACATACGATTGCAATTTTCATTATTGTTGCCTCCTTTTGCAAAATATTATTCACACTGTAATAATATTAACATATTTTCATAATGAATGGTATAATTAAATAAAGGAAGTGGGGCAAAAAGCATGTATCGAATTCCAAAAAACAGTGAACATATTATTGAAATAGAAAAATCTAGATTTATTACTTATTTATTCCGTGTTTTTAATGAAGAAGAGGCACGAGAATATGTGCATCAAATTCAAAAATTACATCCTCATGCAAATCATCATTGTACTGCTATGATTATCGGCGATAAACAAGAGATACAACGTAGCAATGATAATGGTGAGCCAAGTGGGACTGCTGGCATGCCCATGCTAGAGAGTTTACGCAAAAACGATATGCAAGATATATTAGCCATTGTTGTTCGATATTTTGGTGGAATTAAACTGGGAGCAGGCGGTTTAATTCGTGCCTACTCTAAAAGTGTGTCTAATGCTATTCAATTAACAGGCAAAACTAAATCGATGCATACAAATGTGTATCGATTAACTTTTTCTTACGATTTCATTAATAAAATAGATCATTTTTTCCTACAGCATAATATTGCTATCATTGAAAAATCATATGATTTAGAGGTTATCTACATTTATCATACAACAAAGGATTTAACAGAGGCATTAATGAAGATGAGTAGTGGACAATTCACACCCACCTTTTTAAGAAGTGAAAATATCGAAGAAGTAGTCAAATAAGGAGGATTTATGCAACTAAGCAACATTAAAAATCATAGCATTATTATCGCACCTACACATTTGCATGCCATGATTAGAGAACAATTACTAAGTCAAAAGCAAGCCATTTTAGATGTCAATATTACAAGTTATGAACATTATTTTCAAACGAATGTGATAAGCGATAGTATCTATCAGTACGCTAATCGATTACATGCTATTAAAGAGCAAGTGCACTACCAAAAACATTCACTTGATTCTTTTTCTTTTATTGAGGAATTGATCCAGTTTGTAACACATTTAAAACAATTTTCTATTCCTTTAACTGCTTTATCAAAGCAAAATCCAGTCGATATCGAATTAGCTTTCATTATTTCCACTGTATACGATTGCCCACTCACTGTAGATGCGCAATTACAAGCCATTCATACACACCACAGCACGAAGCAAATTTATATTATCGATACGTATGCAACGCCATTTCAAAAATATGTATATGATTTATTATATGCACAAGGCGCACTTTGTATCACTCACGCACAAAAACCACAAACTATTCAATATTATTCAGCTTTAAACAAAAGAAAAGAAGTGGAGTCTTTAGCACAATATATCATCGAGCACAATATTCAACCACACCAAGCTAAAATTTCAATCTTAAGTAATGATTATCAACCTTTTATTAAAAGTATCTTTCAGTTTTATAAGATTCCTTTCCGCTTCAAAAAGGAATCTTATATTCCTAGTTTACTTCAAAAATTCATTAGTTTAGTTGAATATGCCATGCAACCAAACCAGCAAACTTTAACACCTTTACTAAGAGGTCAAGTTTTTCCTGTTGCACATGTCTTAGACTGTTTGCATTATATGCAATTATTTGAATGCACTATGGACACCCCTTTTACGCATGTGCAGGCTAATGTGATTAGTTATGATGTTATCAATGAACAGGAATATACGCATTTATGTTCGCTTGAGCAACGGGCTGAAACGGCACGCATTGCGATACAGCCTATTTTAAAACAATTGGTCAGTACACAAAATATCCAGGACACTCTATCCTTTATCGATGCCTATTTAATTGAAAATCATAAATTTGAAATACATAGTGATCGCACGACCATGTTAACTATCAGACAAGAAATGCGCCATGCCATTCGTCATTTTACACAACTTTCACAGCTGCGTTTATGCATTGATATTTTAAGCAATAAAGAAGTTAACCTCTCGCAAGGGCAAGGTTTTTTTGTAGCCCATCTAAAGGAGCAAGCCTTTGTACACCCCTATCATTTTGTATTAGGGTGTACACAAAGTAATTATCCAGCACTACCTACCTTTAACGGCGTATTTAAAGAAGAGCATTATAATTGTATCCCTGCTATGTTACTTGCCAATCGTTATGATCTACATGTGCAAAATTTAGAAAAATTATTATCTACCAGTCACACTTTAATTTGCTTTTATCCTTTCTCTACCTTTGATGGAAAAGGGGCAGAAACATCATTAGAATTAGACTCTTTCTTACAAACCCAATTAATGCCTTACCCATTAATAGAAAACCAATATGAACACAGCCGCACATTTACTTTACAACCTGAACTAGCAAAAAAATTATTTGTTCGTAAGGATACAATACATGGTTCTATTTCTAGTTTCGAACAATACGCAAAATGTCATTACGCGTATTTCTTGCGCTATGGATTGCGTCTAAAACAACCTGTGGACACCCAATTTAATGAAGCAAAAGCAGGTACATTACTGCATTACATCATGGAAACATTAGTGCAATCTAAACAAGGGGGTTATACAAAAACAAGTCGTCATGAATGTGTTGCCTTATTACAGTCTAAAATTGAAGAATATAAATTAATTTACCCTAATAAGAATGCATACCTAGATCAATTAGGTGCACGATTAATAGATACGATTGTATTAAATTTACAAATTTTAGATGAACAAGAAGCAACTAATCATCTTAATGAACATATGGTAGAACACAAATTTTTACACACTTTACCGTTTGAAGAGTTTACAATACAGTTAACAGGTTACATTGACCGCATCGATTTTAACAGCGATTTTTTCCGGGTAATCGATTATAAAAGTTCCTCTAAATCATTACAAGAAAGTGATGTCTTTACAGGCTTGCAATTACAGTTAATGACCTATTTATTAGTCATGGAAGATGTCTTAAAAAAACGTCCATTAGGTGCCTTCTATTATTCGTTACACACACCGTATACCAATATGCAATATGCAAAGGTGAAGAAAAGACCGGTTGCTTTACAACTGTATAAAACAGAAGATAAGAAACTACAGTTTATGAAAAGTAAGAAATTAGATGGCTGGATTTGTGATGAACATATTGAAGTATTAGATGATTCTGGTACGATGATTAAAGGAATGAGTATGACAAAATCAAAGGGATTAGGAGCTAAAACAATTTACAACTTTGAACAATTAAAAAGCTATCTGATTGAAATCTATGAACAATTAAGCAATTCTATGATACAAGGAGATATCGATTGTATCCCAAGTGATTTTGCTTGTACGTATTGTCCATATGGTAGTTTATGCTTACAAACCAATCAATATCGCAAAAAAGCAGAATTAATTGAAATAAGTGAAAATTTATATTTGAAGGGAGGCCGCTAACATGACGACTTGGAGTAAAGAACAAGAACAAGCCATTTACACAACAGGACATAATATATTGGTCAGCGCTAGTGCAGGTAGTGGAAAAACAACTGTACTCATTGCAAGGTTATTAAATTTAGTACAAAAAGAAAGAGTCAATATTGATCGTATCTTAGCGATGACCTTTACAGAAGCGGCTGCCAATGAAATGAAAAAAAGGTTAAGCGAAGCTTTACAAAAGGCCATTCAAGAGGAACAGACACCCTTTGAAGAAAAGGTGTACTTACAACAACAATTAGCGAATATGTCGAAAGCTTATATTTCTACCATTCACGGTTTTTGTTTGCGTATCATCGAAAACTATTACTATTTAATTGGTTTAGACAAAGCTCGCACTAAAAACATTTTAGATGATGCCACCAGAACTCTATTATTAAAAGAGAGTATGGATGAAGCTTTTGCACAGTATGCTAATCATCCAACTATGATTGATTTATTATCCACTTTTAGTGCTCGTGCTGATAATAATCAAATTTTGCGTGAATCACTATTAAAGTTATTTTACCTAGCCAATTCAAAAAGTGATCCTAATGAATTTTTAATGCATTGTAAGGGTCGAAATGTACAAACTATTTTAGATTATCAACAGGAAGTAAAAGAATATTTCTTTGATTATTTAAGTGTTCAAATTGCCCAAATTATCGATAAAGTAGAAATTCGTAAACAAGTAGATGATGGGGAGCAATTAGAAATATTACATGAAAAAATGGAACAATTACTACTTTGCCAAGCCTTACTAAGACAACAAAATTACCCCTCTTTTAAAGATGCGTTTTTTAAGCAGAGCTTATTACTTATCAAAAAGATGAAAGACCATGATGAAAGTGCACAATTAAAAAAAGAAATTGAATCATTAGAGGAAAGTTTACACGCTATCTTGTTTGATGAAGAAACATATATTAAACATACTCAAGCCAATCAACCTTTACTTTCTTTATTAAGCGATTTATGTATCAGTATGAGAGCTGCCTATGCCTTAAAAAAGCAACAAGTAAGAGGGATTGACTTTGATGATATGGAGCAATTTGCATTGCGAATCTTACAAGCAGAAAACGGCTATATTGCTGAATACTATAAAAATCATTTTTATGAAATTATGGTAGATGAATTCCAAGATAGCAATGATGTACAAGATGAACTTGTCTCTTTAATTTGTAAGAAAAACAATGTATTTAGAGTGGGTGATATTAAACAATCTATTTATGGATTTAGACATGCATCGCCTGCTATTATGAAAGGAATTATGAAGCGTAAGGGTAAGTACGATCAGATTATTTACTTAAGTAGTAACTATCGCTCTAAGAAAAAAATTGTGGACTTCAACAACCATTTATACACAAAAATTATGAATGTAAAAGGGTTTTCTAAAGCTTTTAGTCATCATGATGCCACCCAAACAGGTTTAGAAGCACAAGAAAAAGATAATTGTCCAATCGAAATGCATTTAATAGACGATGTGAGTATTAATGAAAATGTATTTCAAAAGCAAAGCAAAGATCAGATGAAAGCATCTTATATCGTTCATAAGATGCTAGAATTACGCGAAAAAAGAGGATATGCATTTAAAGATTTCGTTATTTTAATTCGACAAAATGATAAAGCCAATGTATTAAAAGAAGTATTTGATGAAATGCGTATTCCTTATTTCATTAATATGAAAGATGGATTTTACCATAGTCCCGCTATTATTCATGTTTCTACATTCTTAAAAGCTTTAGTGAACCCTCATGATGATTTAATATTCTGTGCTTTATTATTATCTCCTTTTTTTCACTTTTGTGATGATGATTTAGCGCAAGCTAAGCTTAATAAACAACAGTCTAGTTTTTTTACCTACTTTGATACTCATTATGACTTACGCGCATTTAAAGATATTTATACAAGTGCTTCTCAACTACAAATGAATGATTTATTGCAAGCGATTATGTATACTAATCATTATTATTTTGATTATACAAACGCACAGGAAAAATCAAATTTAGATAAATTATTAGAGCTTATCCATCAACAACAAAGCAAACAAGCGTTTACTCTAGACGATTTAATTGCCTTTATTGATGAAAACAAGGATACCAAAGTAGGAGAAGCAATTCCCATTGGATTACAAGATGATGTAGTACGCGTTATGAGTATTCACCAATCAAAAGGATTACAATTTCCTGTTGTCTTTTTATACTCTAAGCCCAATATATCCATTTCTGATACAACTGGTATCGTTGCATTAGATGCTACCATGCACATAGGAATGCAACATATTGATTTAAAAAATCGTTTATCGTATCCTACGATTGAGCGAATTGCCATAAATCATAAAATCACAAAAGATGCTTTACAGGAAGAAATGCGTATCTTATACGTAGCCACAACCCGCGCACAAAATGAAATGTACATCGTAGACTGTTTAAAGGCAAGGGAAGTGTATCCGCTAAATGTAACTGAAATCTACCAAAACAGCGGTTATACTAAATGGATATTGCAAGCATATCCGCTTTCAAACCCCTTTTTATTCAAAATAATTAGGGTCGATAAACAATGGAAAATGAATCCACTTACGCAAGCAATTACCACAAAAAGAGAACGAAAAAATTATTCTTATGAATTCGAATCATTAGAAAGTCTAGCACCAAGTGATAGTGAAGTTTTCTCTTTCACTCCTGCTACTTTCCAATTAAACGAAGATCAATATATGCAAAGAGGTACTAACCTTCATAAAATGGTTGAATGTATGCAACAACAAGTTGTAGAAACGCATCATTTGTATGAATTGGCATCTGCATTGCAAATTAGTTTAACCAAGCAAGATGAAATAGCCTTACTCGCTTTGTTTAATAATCCCATCTACCTTTCGAGCCAATCCATGGCGTGTCACCATGAATTTGCATTTATGACAAAAGCAAACAATCGCTTAATTCATGGTTATATGGATTATGTCGCGTATGATGATACGTCATTAATCATGATTGATTTTAAATCGGATCGTAATGTGACAAAAGAAGACTTATTAATGCGCTATGAAAAGCAAATTGACACCTACTATGAAGCACTTTGCATTTTATTTCCAAACCATACTATCCAAACTTATATTTATAGCTTCAGTTTACAAAAAATGATCACTATTCATACAACTAAAAAGAACTCCTAATGGAGTTCTTTTTTATGCTATTTCATTTAAAATGGATTTCACTTCTTCTGCATCGCACACAATGTATTCATTGTGTCCATAATCTGAAAAATTAACACTATTTCTAGATGTAGTCGGATCTTTTTTAAGTGTTTTACACGAAGCATGAATTTGTATAACGCCTGCGCGCTCTATTATATAAGCAGCATTAGTGGCATTCACACCACACCCTGCTAACACTTCAATTTGATCACCATATATGTCAACCATAGATTTGATTCGCGCAGCACCTTCTGCTGCATTGGCTTTCGCCCCACTTGTTAATACACGATCCACTTTGGCTTCTACGATTGCCGCAAACGCTTGTGCATAATCAGCACTGACATCAATCGCTCTATGGAAGATGGCTGTCTTTTGATAAGAATGTATTAATTCTACCATCCTACTTGTTGTTTCAATATCAACAGTTGAATCCGCATTTAAAAAACCAAAGACGATACCATCTGCTCCATTGTCTAAAAGGTCTTTTGCATCGGCAAACATCGTTTCTTTTTCTAATGCATCATAGTGAAAACCTGCACCACGTGGACGAACCATACAGACTACTTCTAACGTTGTGTTTTGTTTAATTTTTTTCAATACACTCAAAGAAGGTGTGATTCCTCCAATACTTAATGCTGTATTTAACTCAATACGTTTGGCATTGGCTGCTTGTGCTTGTAGAGCGTCATAATAACTTCCACAACACACTTCTAAAATATTACTCATATAAATTTTTTCCTTTACTATCAATGGCTACTGTTACTGGGAAATCTTCAACAATTAACTCTTGTATTGCTTCTGCACCTAAATCTTCAAATGCAATAAGCTGTGCTTGCTTCACACATTGTGACAATAATGCACCAGCTCCCCCTATAGCCACAAAGTATACAGCTCCATTCTTTTTGATGTTTTCTACTACTTCTTTCCCTCTATATCCTTTTCCTATACTTGCACTCACTCCTAAATCGTATAATCGTGGTGCATAAGCATCCATTCTCATGCTAGTCGTCGGGCCTGCACTGCCAAATACTTTACCTTTAGGAGTGGGTGTCGGGCCGACATAATAAATACAAGCTTCTTCTAACGTAAATGGTAACGGTTGATTGGCATCTAGCATTTCACATAAACGTTTGTGTGCAGCGTCTCTAGCTGTATAAATAGTTCCACTTATATACACCAAATCACCTGCTTGTAATCGACTTAATTTTTCTTTCGTTAATGGCGTTTCTAATTTGATCATTAGATGACCTCCTTAGCATGTCTAGTCACATGACATGAAATATTTACAGCACAAGGCATCCCTGCAATATGAGTGGGATATTGTTCAACATTTACTTTTAAAACTGTTGTATCCCCTTTTAATCCTTGTGGGCCAATATTTAATGCATTCGCTAACTGCGTTAATTCTTCCTCTAATTGTGCATATTTAGGATGTGGATTGTATTGATCGACACTTCTTAATGTTGCTTTTTTCGCTAACTGCGCAGCGTAATCAAAACTACCCCCTAATCCTACACCAACTACCATTGGTGGGCAAGCGTTTGGCCCAGCTTTTTTAATCGTATCCAGGACTGCTTGTTTGACTCCTTCTACTCCTTGAGCTGGTTTCAACATTGTAATCGTAGACATGTTCTCACTTCCAAACCCTTTGGTTGATAACTCTATTTCTACTTGATCACCTTCTACCATATTGGTGTAGATTACACAAGGTGTATTATCTTTTGTATTGATACGATCAAATACTGGATCATCTACTATCGATTTTCGTAAATACCCTTGCTCATAACCAAGTGCGACTCCTTCATTAATTGCTTGATTAATGGCACCCTCCACAAAGTGCACTTCTTGTCCAACCGTTAAAAAGACAATAACCATTCCGGTATCCTGGCAAATTGGAATTTTTTCTTGGGCTGCTATCTCACTATTTTTGATTAATAATTCTAATGTTTCTTTTCCTATTTTACTACGTTCTTGTTTCGATGCTTCTTGTAATTTAGCTGCAATATCTTTAGGGTAATAAAAATTTACTTCTTGTACCATTTGGGATACTACTTCTTTCACCCTTTGCACACTTACTTCACGCATGCTTTTACTTCCTTATGATATTCATCCGCTACCGCTTTGGCTACTACCTTAGATACTTCTTTATTAAATACATCCGGGATGATATATGTTTCCTGTAATTGCGCGTCTGTCACAATAGAAGCAATCGCTTTAGCCGCAGCTATTTTCATTTCCTCGGAAATATTGCTAGCTCTAGCATCCAATGCACCTCTAAAAATACCTGGGAATACTAACACATTATTAATTTGATTAGGGAAATCGCTTCTTCCTGTTGCAATAATTCTTGCCCCCCCTGCTTTGGCTTCCTCTGGCATTATTTCAGGTGTGGGATTAGCCATTGCAAATACAATTGCATCACGATTCATAGTTTGTACCATTGCTTTGGTTAATACATTAGGAGCACTCACGCCAATAAATACATCTGCCCCTTTGATTACGTTTGCTAAATCCGTGTTTAAATTATCAGGATTTGTGATAGCTGCCATTTGCTGTTGTGCTTCATTCATCCACTGTGCACCTTTGCATAAGGTACCCTTTGCATCAACTAATACTATGTTTTTTGCACCAAACTGCATTAATAAACGAGTGATACTAATTCCTGCACTACCCGCTCCATTGACCACAAATTTGGCTTCTTCAAATGTTTTATTCACTAGTTTTAGAGCGTTAATCATTCCCGCACAAACAACAATAGCTGTTCCATGTTGATCATCATGGAATACCGGTATATCCAACTCTTCTTTTAAGCGTGATTCAATTTCAAAACACCTTGGTGCACTAATATCTTCTAAATTAATACCACCAAATGTAGGCGCTAAATATTTAATTGTTTTTATAATTTCTTCTACATCTTGTGTATCTAAACAAATAGGAAAGGCATCGATATTGGCAAATTCTTTAAATAAAATAGCTTTTCCCTCCATTACAGGCATCGCTGCTTTAGGACCAATATTCCCTAACCCTAATACTGCACTTCCATCACTGACTACTGCTACCAAGTTTCCTTTTGCTGTATATAGATAGGCATTATCTTCATCTTTATGAATTTCTCTACACGGTTGCGCTACTCCTGGTGTATAAGCAACAGATAAATCTGCCATATTTTCTACTTCCATTTTTGAAATGACTTCAATTTTTCCTTTTTTATTAGCGTGCGCTTCTAACGCTTTCGTATAAACATCACTCATAAGTTGTCTCCTTCACATTTTTACTTCACCATTATATCACATTTGCTTATAAGCATGGCATAAAAGAGTATGACTTTTGTCATACTCTTTTGTTCATGATTCTTCACTTAAATAATTATTTACTACCCATTTCAAATACACCAAATGCACTATTTACATGGAAGTCTGGAATATCTGTTTTTGGGTCTACCCAAGAAATCCATTCTTGAATTAATTCACCCTCATCATCTTTACTAAATTCTGCTCTAAATACTCCAGCACTCATCATACCATCATTCATTAAACCAAGGTTTTCTAATGTAGCTAATGGAATACTTCCTTCTACACTATATCCAGTATCCGTGATTTCACCTGCTGTTTCTAATCCTTCCATTGTGAATGTACTATCTAAATGACGATAATAAATCGCTGAGTAGTCATGTACTCTTCCATTTGGATCCACTTCGATAGCATAATACGTTGGCAATTCATAATCCACTGGTTTTTCAACATTACCAGGTGCGAAGAAAATTTCAACGCGGTCTTCATTATCGACTGTTTTTTCCCCATTCCATTCTTCTTCAACAACTACTTCAGGGTCTTCCACTACAAATGAAAAATAGAAATTTTCATCATCGACAAAACCTTTAAACTCTGTAGCTGGTGCCTCTTTTTCATCCCATGGGAATGCTAATTCATCACTCGTTGCTTCGATATCGTCCCATTCTGCATCTACATTACCATCAATTGTAGGCATCATGTCATGATAGGCTACTTCATACGATAATAACGTACTGTCCTCTTGTGTTACGTCATCTTTTGGTGCTTCTTCATTTGGCGCACTACATCCTGCTAATAAAACAACTGCTAATACTGAACATACTAATTTCTTCATAGGTTACCTCCCTTTTCTTAATTTCATTATAATATGTGAAAGCATAAATGTAAACCCTTACATTGTGTGTGAAGTATAAAAAAAGAACGTTTTTTACGTTCTTTCTTGTTTCTTAAAATAATCCTGTAATATTTCCAGCTTCATCAATATCCATTTTATTCGCTGCAGGCACTTTAGGTAACCCTGGCATTGTCATAACACTACCTGTTAATGCGACTACAAAACCGGCTCCAACACTCACTCTAAATTCTTTAATTGTGATTGTGAAATCTTTTGGTGCCCCAAAACGTTTGGCATCATCTGTTAATGAAGTGGGTACTTTTGCCATACAAATTGGCATATTATCCCAGTTATGTTTCACTAAATTGGCTAGCTGTGCTTGCGCTTCTTCTGTATAGACAACATCTTTTGCCCCATAACATGTTTGCGCAATTTTTAAAATTTTATCTTCTACACTATCGCTTACCTCATAAATTTGATTAAAATCATTTTCTTCTTCTACGATTGCAATTAATTGCGAAGCTAAATCAAGAGCTCCTGCTCCACCTTTTGCCCACACTTGTGACAAGGACATAGGATGCTTGTGTTGTTGACACCAGTTACTCAACGCTTCTACTTCTGCTTGTGTATCACTTGCAAACTCATTAATAGCCACCACATATGGCAAATTAAATGATTGAATCGTGTCAATGTGTTTTGCCAAGTTGGCACAACCTTCTACTAAAGCATCTACATTTTCAATGGTAAGATCTTCAAATGCCACTCCTCCATGTTGTTTTAAGGCACGAATCGTTGCAACAATCACAACTGCGTTCGGTTTTAAATCGGCAAATCGGCATTTAATATCTAAAAATTTTTCAGCTCCTAAATCAGCTCCAAAACCTGCTTCCGTAATAACGTAGTCTGCTAATTTTAAACATGTTTTTGTCGCTAACACACTATTACATCCATGCGCGATATTTGCAAAAGGTCCCCCATGAATTAGGACTGGGTTATTTTCTAAAGTTTGTACTAAGTTTGGTTTAATAGCATCTTTCATCACCATTGCTAATGCGCCAGCAATGCCCAAGTCTTTTACATAAATAGGTGTTCCCTTTGTGCTATAAGCGATTAAAATATTAGATAGTCTTTCCTTTAAATCTTCTAAAGAAGAAGCTAAGCATAAAATAGCCATAACTTCACTCGCTACCGTAATATTGAATCCATCTTTTCTTTCCACACCATTGAACTTTGATCCTTGTCCAATTGTGATATCGCGTAAGTTACGATCATTCATATCGATTACTCGTTTAAACACAACATTTTCTAAATCAATCTCTAAATCATTTCCTTGATGAATGTGATTATCTAAACAGGCACTAATCAAGTTATTGCATGTAGTAATGGCATGCATATCTCCTGTAAAGTGTAAGTTAATGTCTTCCATAGGGACAACTTGGGCATACCCCCCACCAGCTGCTCCACCTTTTAATCCAAATACTGGACCTAGGCTTGGTTCCCGTAAAGCAACCATTGCATTTTTTCCTAATTGGCAAAACGCATCATTTAAACCAACTGTAGTTGTTGATTTTCCTTCCCCTGCTTTAGTAGGGTTGATGGCTGTAACTAAAATTAATTTTCCATCTTCTTTGTCTGCATTTTTACTTAAAACATCTAATGATATTTTTGCTTTATCTTTCCCATATACTTCTAAGTCGTCTTCTGCAATGCCCGCCTTTTTCGCAATTTCTTGAATGTGTAATAAATTTGCTTCTTGTGCTATTTGTAAATCTGTTTTTGCCATTGTTGTTCTCCTATCTTTCATGCTTATTTTAGCGTATTTCAAATAATAAATCTATGACTAATCTTCTAAAGTTACTAATTTCATACGCAGTTTATAATCCGGCATGTAGTTTTCAATAATTCGATAAAATTTATCGGAATGATTCGGTTGAATCATATGCACTAATTCATGTAAAGCTACGTATTCCAAAAAAGCTTTAGGGTAATGAATGAGTCTTGTATTTAAAGTAATGATGCTTTTACTTGGCATACAACTCCCCCATCTAGCTTTCATTGTTCTGATTTTTAATTGTGGCCTTGTAAAGCCATATATAGCTAGTGGTTCATAGTATTTTTGCAAGCACTCATCAAAATCCTGTGCACAACGTTTTCCCAAATATTGTATAATATTTTTTTCAATTTGATTGTTTTCTTTGTAATGCACAACTAACCTATCTTCTTCTATTACCACAGAATTAGTATGACTTTTAAAACATGTAATCGTATATTTTTTATCATATATATAGATAAAACGATCTTGCACACCACCATATAAACGATTTATTTTTTGTGCTTGGTGCTGCTGATTTTTTATAATCCACTTAACCTTTTCTAATACAAACTCATCGATTTTTGAAAGGGGTACATACTCGCTTGCACTCACTACAATTTGTGATTGTTCTAAGATACGCAATGTGATATTTTTTACTTTTTTATAATGAATCGTATATGTGATTTTATACTGTTCATTTTGTATGGTTCTTGTTTCTATTTTCATTCTTATAGAATAATGCAATGACTACAAAAATGCAATCATTTATGTTACTATAATGGCATGAAAAAAATAAACCCTTTCCCTTATACACTAGATAATAAAAGATATCACACGTGGAACTATTACTTAAAAGAAACTTTTCAATCTAAAGTGTTTAAAGTTTCTTTAAATGCAAACTTTTCTTGCCCCAACCGTGATGGTACATGCGGCTATGGTGGTTGCCGCTTTTGTGGTAGTTTAGGTGCTGGTGAATATGCAGGTAATATTCATCAAGATTTACATGAGCAATATGAAAACATTAAACAAGTGATGCTTAGAAAATGGCCAAATGGTAAACCATTAGCTTACTTTCAAGCCTATACCAATACCTATGCTTCTTTATCGACTTTAAAAGAAGTGTTTACCCCTTTTATTGTGCGCAAGGATAATTTAGGACTCGCAATAGCCACTCGCGCTGATTGTTTAGAAGATGATAAAATAGCATACTTAGATTCCTTGTGTGAACAAAAAGAAATTTGGATTGAATTAGGCTTACAAAGTATGTATGATGAAACTGCAAATTTATGTAATCGTGGTCATGACTATGCAACCTTTATTGACTGCATTAAGCGTCTAAGCCATACTCGTTTAAAGATTTGTGTGCATTTAATCAACTCCTTACCAAACGAAACACAAGAAATGATGATTAATAGTGCTAAAGCATTGGCACAACTACCGATTCACGCAGTTAAATTACATATGCTGCATATTTGTGAAGGTACCGCTATGGCGCAAGACTATAAAGCGAAGCCCTTTCCGTTATTAGATCGAGAAGCCTATATCGATACCGTCATTAAACAATTAGAAGTATTACCTGCTAATATTGTTATTCAACGTTTAACTGGTGATGGTGTTGCAGAAGCTCTAATCGCTCCTACTTGGACCTTAAACAAAACAACGATAGTAAATGATATTGATAAAGAAATGGTGAAACGAGATACTTGGCAAGGTAAATTTGCCACTCGTATCTAAGGTGAAATGATGAAAAAAAATGTATTACTATTACTCCCTATACTAATTATTTTAGTCATTGTGGTGAGTAGAGAAGAAGCACAAAAAATGATATGTCTAAAAGTTAATACAACTGAACAATACCATGTAGAATATTTTAAAAATGAAAAAGTTGATCAAATCTCAATTTTTTATGAAGGCGATTTGAAACAATCTGTTACGTCTACTACTTTACCTGGAATACGCGAAGCACTTGAGACAAGTTATCGCAATGTAGATGGTGTGAAGATTGAAGTAAACACTTCTCCTCTTGGAAATACTTATGCAAAGATAGCTATTCTGGTAGATCCTAGTGCTTACCATTTTGGACTGGATGCGTTACTCAAATTTGATGGTTTATATATTGATGATAGCTTGTACATCGATGATTTTTTAAATTATATGGAAGCAAACGAATATACGTGTAATTAAAAAATGCATCCACTTGATTGCAGACAAGCATGCTTGACATCCTACAAGCGCATTCTTGTATAAGTATTGCTTATCGAAAGTTTATAATATAAAAAAATACCCATTCCTAATAGAATCGGTATTTTTTTATATTATAAACTGGCTAATAAAATTTGTTCTGCCTCGCTATTCCATAATCCTTTATGTTTCGCACACGCTTCAAATAATTGTTTGAATAAAGGATCTGTTTTTCCTAATTCTTCAAAATCTTCAATTGCCGTTAATGGCATAGTTGCATGCGTATAAATTAATTTTTTTCCACCTGGTATAGTTGGTAAATTAGCTGTTGTATCAATCACACTATCTAATCCTCCAATATGGGTAATCATTACCGCCGTTTTAATTAATCCTTTTGCATCTTTTTCAATCGCTTCTTTCATGTCATCAATCGTTCCCCCTGTACTACCTAAGATACGAGTTCTTGAGTAGTGAGAGTTATATAAATTCATGCTTGCTTTAAAGTTTGGATCAGTGGGACCAGCAAACAAGCTTAAGTTTCCATCGTAAGCTAATAGCGCATCCCCTAATTCACAAACTGCTTGATTCGCTACATAAACAAATACATCGTCATATCCATGACCTTCCGTAATAGCAACTAATTCTTTTGTTACATCTTCCATTTTAGCTGTATTAACATAGTATAATTCTACGCCTGCTTCTTTCGCTTCTTCTACTGATATAACTTGTTTCGCTCTTTCAATACGCTCATCGCTAATATCTGTTACTACCAAACGTTTTGGTTTGTTTGCATAGGTTAATGCATAAGAGATGGCTCCTAATCCCATCGGTCCACATCCACCTAGAATAATAACATTCCCATCTGTTTTTGTTCCCATAATGTGATTGTAATTACCTGGTTCTGTATGGTAATTTGTGTGGTATCCACTAATGACACAACACATTGGTTCGGCAACACTTGCAGCAAAGTAACTATCTCCTTCAAATGTCCATAAACATCCAGCTTCAATAATATCGTTTGGGAAGATACAATATGTAGCATCTCCACCACACCATTGGTAAGAATATCCCGGTGATTCCATTTGTCCTGGAATCGCTGGTTGTTGTGCAAATTTTTGACCTGGTTTAAATTGGTCTTTCCACTTGGCTCCTACTTCCACAATATCGCCGGCAAACTCATGTCCAATAATAATAGGATTATTGTATACGTCATTTGGTACACGTTTGTGATTAGCACCTTGTTTTAGTGTCTTCCAAGTAGACATACAAATACTATCTGATACAATTTTAACTAAAATTTCATCTTCTTTAATTGCTGGTAATGTAAATGTGTCTAAACGAATATCATCTACTCCATATAATCTAATTGCTTTTGTTTCCATGTTATTTTACCTCTTTTATTTTTACTTGTGTTTGTAGTTCTTTAATTCTTTCTAATGTTGCGGGTTGCGTTCCCTTAGTTTCAACTGCTCCTGCACTACACGCAACACTTAATGTGATTAAGTCTTCCATGCTGTATTCATTCTCTAATGCATAAGCTAAAGCGGCTACCATGGCATCCCCTGCTCCTACACTTGAATGTGCTTTTATCTTTAATCCTTCTACCTGGTAGATCCCCTTTTGACTTAAAAAGTACGCTCCTTTAGATCCCATTGAAATCACCACATATTCAATTCCTTGCGCTAAAAATGTTTTTGCTTTTTCTAGGATGACGCTATCTTCAATCGATTCCGGTTCTCCAAAGAATTGACATAATTCAAATTTATTGGGTTTGATTAAGGTTGGACTTGCTTTTAATCCTTCCACAAATAAATCTTTATCTGCATCAATGATTACTTTTGCACCTTTGGCTTTCACAAATTCAGATAACGTTGCATAAATAGTAGACTCTACTCCTTTGGGAGCACTTCCACTTAATACTACAATATCATTAGCATTGACTAATACGTCTAACTTGGCAATTAAACTTTGAATATCGTCTTCACAAATAGTGGGACCTACTTCATTTAATTCCGTTAAATTCATCTGGGCATCTAGTACTTTCAAGTTCACTCTTGTATTACCCATAACGTTTACCATGTCATGAGCAATCCCAAATTCATCCAATACACTTTTTATATAGGCACCATTACTACCTGCACTAAATCCTGTGGCAATTGATGAACCACCTAAGTGACTTAATGTTTTTGATACATTGATTCCTTTACCACCTGCATTAGTAATGATATCATCTAATCTATTTAGTCCATTGACTACCAAGTGGTCGATACGTACGGTTTTATCCACGGCTGGATTTAAAGTAACACTAATAATCATATTATGCTCCTTGTGTTAAAACATTGTGAATAAATGTAGCATCATTACATTTTATTACTTGTTCAACAACATCCATTTCACATAATGCAACCGCGATGTTTGATAAAATTGCCATATGTTCATCCCCTTGTGCAGCAATACCGATTACGATATTCACCTGCTCTCCATGCCAATCAATTCCTTTTGGATAAATACGTACAACAATTCCGGTTTCTTTTACATGTTTAGAGACTTCATACTCACCATGAGGGATCGCTAATGAATTTCCAATATAAACACTTAACCCATGATCACGGTTCAACATTCCTTGAATATATGGTTCTTCTACATATCCTTTTTCCACAAACATGTTTCCACAAGCAACAATAGCTTCATCACTTGTACAGCTTTCACATCCTACTACAATGTTTTCAATATTTAAAATTTCTTTTTTCATTTTGCTTTCTCCTATAGTGACTGTAAATAAGTCTTCAGTTTTTCTTTCATGACTGCATATACTTCATTCTGACTTCCTTGTTTTAGTATTTCATAAAACTGCTGGTCTTCTAATAGATTAGATGATATTTTACCCATCATCTTCGCGATAATTCTATTGTCTTGATCCGGCATCAACATTAATAATCCAAAGCTAATATTTTGTAATGCTTCACTTTGTTTCATGCGTAACACTTTCACTATGCAGTGTGTGACACTGTCGCACTTAGTATGAATTAAGGCTAATCCTAAATCAGGATATACCATTGATTCCATCTGTTCTCTTATTATTAATGCTTCTTCTATACTTTGTTTCCTTGCTTCATCAAGGTTTAATGTTTGCACGGCCTGTTTAATTAAATCTTGTGCATCTTGAATAGCAGTAAAAGTTTCAATACAAAGGTTTGAAAGTAGATACATAATTTCACCACTCACTGCATGAATGACTTCAAAATCATCATTTTGTTTGGGTGGCGAAGCCATTTGTTTTTTTACTCTTGCTGCTTTCATTTCTGCTAAGATAATTGTTACATCTTCTTGTTTCAATAACGGGTTAATCGTTATACTCTTATTTGTATAATTGTCTAAATTAAAAGTGGAAATAATAATATCCAACTCTTGTTCTACTTGCATCATTTCTTGAATGGAATAACTTTCTACTTCTACACTTTGATCGCATATTTGCTTAATACGAACACTTAGTAAAGCACTCACTCCAATTCCAGAACTACACACCACTCCTACTTTTAAAGGAATCGTTGTTTGTTTTTGATGCTTTCTTCTTTCTTGCGCAGCTCCAAAATGCATTGTCATAAAACCAATCTCTGTATCATGTAACGTTACATCATACGTTTGTTCAATAATGCGACAAGCCTCTTTTGTGGCTTCAAATAATTGAGGATACATGACTTTAATATCATCTAATAATGGATTAAAGATTGGCATATCATATTTAATGCGAATTAAAGTTGGTTTTAAGTGTACTAATAAACTTCTTACTAACTCTGCATCGTCTTTAATATTATATGTGCAATCAAAGTTATCAATCATTTGATGGACAACATCAAGCAATTGTTTATCATAATCCATATCTTCATTTACCTCTAAATCATCTTGGTATACATTTAACTTTGCACCTTGCATATGCATGGCAATATACGCTGTTTCTTGTTTAGGAATATGGATATGAAAGCTTTCTTCCAAGTATTGACTCATCAATAATGCTTGTGCATAACTTTCTTCATGTTCCATCAATGAAATGGCGAATTGATTTTCTTCTATTTCTTCATTTTTTAGTATCCGATCAATTGCTACACTTAAATGAATAATTAATCCTACATAAGACGTTTGTGCATATTTATGCAATTGTAAAGTTTCTTGATTGGCATCTAGCACATTTAGAATTTGTTGGATAACCTCTTTATTCAACAATTGCATAATACTTGCATATTCATCATTAAACAATAGCTGTATGATTTGCTTACTATCATGCGCGTGCGCTCTATTTTGAATATTGGTTGAAATGATTAACGATAACGCCTTACGATAATTCACTTCATCTCCAATTAATTCAATCATCGCTCCTGATTTTCTTCTCAAATGTAAACCTTGTTTTGCAAACCATTTTTCCACTACATTTAAATCATTACTAATGGTAGCTTCACTCACTTGGAAAGTATTCGCATAATACAATATTTTTTCTAACTTCTTACTTTTTAATATTTCATAGGTCAGTAAATCTTGTCTTTCTTCTTTCGTTAAGATTTGAATATCTTGCATCTTTAATTCTTGTTTAAAGGCAAGTAGTTGTTCTGGTGTTCCTATTATATTGACTTGTTTTTTTCTAGATAACACTAATCCAAATTTTTTTAGTATTTGTTCAATATCTTTAAATTCACGAAATAAAGTACGACTTGATATTTTTAATTGAGCAGAAAGTTGTACAACACTACTACCTTCACTTGCTAAACAGGCTTCCATAATTTTATATTGTCTAGATGTTATATTCATGTTGTACTCCTTTCTATTTTCTATTGTTTACTATTTTGCTTCTTTAAATTCTTCTACAATCACTTTATATTCATTCACTGACATGAAGTTTTGAATCGTATACACTTTCGCATTTGGTACTCTATCTTTTACGCGTTGTGCAAAGGAATGCTGTGTAACGACTACTTGTGTAACCTCTGGTAATACATCAATTGCACAGTTATCCACTTTAATTTCAATTCCTTCTTCTTGGAATTTTTTTCTTAATAAAGAGGCCCCCATAGCACTTGATCCCATTCCGGCATCACATGCGAATGTAACTAATGATACGTTAGCTAATGATACATTGTTTTCTTCTTTTGTATTATTTTTTAAGTTTTGTACTTGTTGTTGAGCTGCTTCTAAATCATCATCCTCTTTTGAAGTGAACTTCAAGATTAAAGTGGCTACAAACCAAGTCACTACTGCTGCTACGGCAATACTTAAGATGACTCCTACATAACTTCCTTTTTCACACATGGATAAGATGGCAAAGATACTTCCAGGTGATGCTGGTGCAACCAATCCTGAATTAAATAATACATTTACAAACACACCACTCGCACCCCCTGCGATTAAAGCTAAGATTGTTAGTGGGTTCATTAATACGTATGGGAAGTAAATTTCGTGAATTCCCCCGAAGAATTGAATAATAATGGCTCCTGGAGCACTTGATTTTGCCATTCCTTTACCGGCAAATGTATAAGCTAATAATAATCCTAAACCAGGTCCTGGATTAGATTCAATTAAGAAGAAAATTGATTTTCCTGTTTCTAATGCTTGTTCTGTACCAAGTGGTGTAAAAATACCGTGGTTAATTGCATTGTTTAAGAATAATACTTTTGCAGGTTCTACTAAAATAGAAGTTAATGGTAATAATCCATTTTCTACTAAGATTCCTACACCACTTCCTAATGCTTCTGTTAATGCAATACAGATTGGGTTAATCACTAACATTCCTAAGCAGGCTAATGCAAATCCTAAGATTCCTGCTGAGAAGTTATTCACTAACATTTCAAATCCAGGTTTAATTTTTCCATCGACTAATTTGTCGAACATTTTAATTGTGAATCCTCCTAATGGACCCATAATCATACATCCGATAAACATGGGAATGCCTGCCCCTACAATCACCCCAATCGAAGCAATTGAACCAACGACTGCTCCTCTTTTTTCATAGACCATGTATCCTCCTGTATAACCAATTAATAATGGTAATAAGTACGTCAACATTGGTGATACTAATTCTGCTAATTGCGCATTAGGTAACCATCCTGTTTCTATGAATAATGCTGTAATAATTCCCCAAGCAATAAATGCTCCGATATTTGGCATAACCATTCCACTTAGGAATCGACCAAATCTTTGAACTGACTCTTTCATTCTTTTACCTCTTTTCTGTAAGTCTCTACTGTTTACATCTTTAGTATAAAGGGCTTACATAATATGTTCAATCAATGCAAATTTAACTTTGGCATGCTAGTGTGTGACAAAAGTTAGGTTCTTTTCCTTATTTTATCACAATCTAAAAATAACGTACAAAAGATTGTACGTTATCTATAAAATAAACCGCCTAATACCCCACAAATAAGTAGGACGAAGATGGGATCCATCTTTTTTTTGCGTAATAATAAAAGAGAAACTATAAATAAACCAAAAGCAATAAAGTCAATATTGTGAATACCTAGCTTTTGTGTTCCCCATATGGCTACTATAAAAATAGAAACTCCAGCTGAAGCAATCAATGCGACAACACTGGGTCTAAGACCTGCTAAAATACCTTGCATAATGCGTAGATTAGAATATTTAAAATAGAAATAAGCAAGAATAGAAATAATGATACATGATGGCGCAATATTGCCTAATGTGGCTACAATCGCTCCTGGCAAGCCTGCTACCCGTGTTCCGACAAATGTGGCTGAGTTAATCGCAATCGGGCCAGGTGTCATTTGTGAAATCGATACTAAATCTGAAAATTCACTTAAACTCATCCAAGCATGCACATTTACAACTTGTTCTTGAATGAAAGGGATGGCTGCCATTCCTCCACCAAAACTAAATAAACCAACTTGAAAGAAACTAATAAATAACTCTAATAATATCATTTGTATTCCCCCTTATAGCACATTACTTTAATCGCACCAATTGTGGCACACACTAAAATAATATAAAAGACATTAATACCTAATACATAGGTTGCAATAAAAGAGGCAATCATTAAAAATAGATAGACTCGATCTTTTTCTTTCACAATACTTTTTCCTAAGTGATAAACAACATTCACAATAATGGCTGCTACCCCTGCTTGCATGCCTTGTAAGACAGCTGCTACTAAAGGATTCGTAGCAAAAGCTTCATAAAACAAGGATACAATGGATAAGATTATTAAAGGGGGTAATATTGTCCCTAATAAACTACATAAAGCACCTAATTTTCCTTTCACTTTATAGCCTAATAGCATGGATGCATTCACTGCTACAGGGCCTGGTGAAGCTTGTGCAATGGCTGTTAAATTCAGCATTTCTTCTTCCTCAATCCAACCTAAGTCATCCACAAATTGTTTTTTCATCAATGGAATAATGACATATCCTCCACCAAAGGTAAAAGCACTTAATTGAAAAGTAGAAATGAATAATGTGAAGTAGCTTTTATTATGTGACATAGAACCCTTCTTTCTTAAATATGAGTGTACAAGAATCTTATTAAAAAGTAAAGAACCCTTATCTGTTTCACAAAAAAAGGCATCCATTATAAATGCCTTCTATCTATTAATTAAATTATGCTCCCTAATGCATCCGCACCCATAATGGCTGCGTATACATCCTCTACACTGACTGCAAATGGCATATTTCCTAGCGTATCACTTTCTGATGCTGCTAAAGTAGCCACTTCCATAATCGCTTGTGTTTGTGTTTTGTCAACACCTAACTCTTCTAGTGTTGTTGGTAATCCTACTGATTGTGCAAAGTCAATTACTTCCATAATTTCGTCCATATCTGCTTGTTCTAATACTAATTGTACAATTGTTCCAAAGGCTACTTTTTCACCATGGTATAAAGAATGTGTAGCCGGTATGGCTGTGAATCCATTGTGAATAGCATGTGCACCCGCTAATCCTCCACTTTCAAATCCGATACCTGATAAATAGGTGTTAGCCTCAATAATGTTTTCCACATGCTTGGTACATACTTTTGCTTCGACTGCCTTGCTAGCAGCATACCCACTTTCTAATAATGTATCATAGCATAAGCGTCCTAATGCCATAGCTGCTAATGTGATTTTTCCACCCACACAATTAGAAGCGTCGCTTCTTTGACACGCTCTTGCTTCAAAGTAAGTAGCCAATGCATCTCCCATACCCGCTACTAATAATCGAACGGGTGCTTTCGCAATGACACTTGTATCCACTAATACAATATTAGGACTAGATGGTAAGAATAAGTAACTTTCAAATACCCCTTCCTCTGTATAAATGACTGATAAAGCACTACATGGTGCATCTGTTGAAGCAATCGTTGGTACAATGATTACTGGTTTGCTTGCATAGTGTGCCACCGCTTTTGCTGTATCGTGGATTTTCCCTCCTCCAATACCAACAATTGTATCGCAATCCGCTTGTTTGACACATTCGATTAAACGATTGATTTCATTCATACTACACTCTCCATTGAAAGTTTCGTATACTACACTAACATCATTGCCTGCTTGACTCTTTGCAATGGCTTGTTCCACTCTTGCTTTACCACTTTCACTTACTAATATAAATAGTTTTTTCCCAATAGTTTGTGCATGTTGACATAATCTTTCCATTTCGTTTGCCCCTTGGATATAACGAGTTGGATTCCCTATGATTTTTGCCATAAAAATGACCTCCTTTGTTTCCCATACATAATCATAGCAAAATGTAAGTGTTTACACAAGAGTCGATTAGTAATGATATAACTTTTTATATTTTTTAAAAAAGAACAGAGAAGATAGAAGTGAAATTGCTTCTGCAAAAGGAATCGCTAGCCAAATGCCAACAATACCCAACACTTTAGGTAAAATTAATAAACATAATACAATGCATATAAAAGTACGCATAAATGAAATAAGGGCAGATACTTTTCCATTTGAGAAAGCAGTAAACAAATTAGAAGCGAAAATATTGGTTCCACTAAATAAAAAGGAAATAGCGAATAATTTAAATCCTTGATCAGCAATGGCAAATACATCACTCGTTGGGGATGTGAAAATAGAAATTAATGGTTGTGCTAAAATGATGGATAAAGAAAAAATAAAGATAGAAAAACACAATATAATCACTCTCGACATTTTATATAATCGTTTTAACTGCTTGTGATCTTGTCTTCCATATTGGTAACTAATAATAGGAGCCACTCCGGTTGAAAATCCAACAAATAATGAGGAGAACACATACTGCGCATATAAAATAATACTAATAGCTGCTATCCCTGCTTCTTGTAAGTAAGCTAACATTGTGATATTAAATAAAATCGTTGTGATTGCATACGCTAAATTAGAAACCATTTCAGATGAACCATTTGTGCATATTTTTAGTAACACTCGATAACGCATAGTAAAGGGCACTAAATATAAAGTACCTTTACGTTGCCACATAAAATATAGGATTCCTATAATACCAATAATGGCTTGTCCTACAAGAGTCCCCCAAGCAGCACCAGCCATCCCTAATCCCAAAACAGCCATGAATAAGTAATCAAATACTACATTAGCTATTCCTGCACTAATGGTTAATAATAAACCGATATGCGATTTTCCAGCGCACACAAAAAAGAATTGCATAATAATTTGCAGGACGCCAAAAATTGAACAAATGGCCATTACCCTTAAATATTCTATCGCATAGGGTAATAGTAAATCCGTCGCTCCTAAGAAACGTAAGATTGGTTCGATGCATAATACAATTGCCCCTGCATATACAAGTGCAAAAATAGAGGCGACTACGATAATCATCGTAAATATTTGTTGGGCTTCATCATACTTGTTTTCACCCATTTTTTTAGAGACGACTGCCACTCCTCCACTAGCTAACATAACTGTTACTGCATTTAATAAACTAATAGCTGGCCATAATACATTTAAAGCAGATAAGGCATCTTCCCCTACTATATTGGATAAGAATACACCATCCACCATTTGGTATAACGACATAAACACCAGCATGATGGTTGCTGGTGCACTATATCGTATTAATGTATAATAATTAAATTTTTGAGCTAAATTGTTTTTCATAATTATCTTCCTTAAAATCTAACTTATTATAGCACATTATTCCTCCATTAGCTTAGCTTTACAATCAGCTAGTGCCTCTTTTTCACTTTGCGCCAAGTCAGGGTATTGTGGTTGACACTGCTCTAATGCGTGTAATACAATTTCTGATACTAAATAACGTGTTACCCATTTTTGATCAGCAGGTAAAATATACCATGGTGATTCAGTTGAAGCAGTGTGTGTGAAGGCCTCTTTGAAAGCGTTCATATAATCATTATAAAATTCTCTTTCTTTTAAATCACTTGATGAAAATTTCCAGTTGCGATGGGAATCATCAATTCTAGCTAAGAATCGTTTCTTTTGTTCCTCTAATGATACGTGTAAAAAGATTTTTATAACGCGATAGCTATTATTATATAAGTATTGTTCAAAGTGTTTAATTTCCTTATATCTTCTTTTAAAGAATTCTTCTTTACCCGTATGTAAGCAGCGTGTTGCCATTTTATAATGTTCTTCCAAACTATGTACTTTCACGACTAATACATCTTCATAATAAGAACGATTAAATACTGCAATCTTACCTCTTTCAGGTATCGCCTTATGTGCTCTCCATAAATAATCACGAGCTTGTTCCTCATTGTTTGGTTGTTTAAATGCAATCACATCGACTCCCCCTGGATTAAGAGGCCCTAATACATGTTTAATTGTACCATCTTTTCCTGCAGCATCTAGTGCTTGTAAGACGATAATGATTCCTTCTTTTCCTTCAGCATATAACTTATCTTGTAGTGCAATCATCTTTTCTTGATTCTTTTGCATTTTTTCAATATAGTGATCTTTTTCTTCTTTATTAATTTTACAGTCAGTAGGATATTCTTTTAAATCTAATTTATGCTCTCCATCATAACAAAATAACTTATTCAT
>CAYJGK010000001.1:0-1285 GCA_964370065.1 uncultured Erysipelotrichaceae bacterium | reverse complement strand
CCATTATTTACTAGTGTAAAATTTTAAACTGGCTTCACAGCCTCTACTACACAAACGGTGCAATACATATATTAGGATCTAAAGAGGTGAATAAAAAAATGAAACAGAAAAGCAAACAATACGGGGAACTAGACAAGTGTTAAAACTTAAATAATGTGCAAATATTTTAGTACAAAAGTTCCCTGAAGAAATAATAGAGTATGCCGCTCTCTTTTTACACTACATTAGCCAAAACATGAACAACTACATTTTGCCTTACAGATTTATGCAAGAATTTAGCTATAATATAACTTTAGCCCTGTAACCATTTGCGGGCACAGGGCAGTTTTTTAATTCTGAGATTTATAATTACTTTCTAAATTCTTTACTTTCCATTTTGAAAATTCTAGATAATATTTCATAAGTGCACCTCTTTCATGCACTAATCAAAAAATCCACAATGATCGTTTACTTCACGCATGATTGAACTCATGTTGGTTGATTGTATTTCTTCATCTGTTGGTAATTCATAAGCTTCAATTTTTTTAATTCCTTTTGGATTACGCAAAGAATAATCTATAACTTTACCATTACTTGTTTTTAAATAGCGATACACCTCTGCACTAAACGATACACAGTCACCTACAACAAAGTCCTCAAAACCTTTTTTACTCATCCAAACATGATCTTCTTTTTCATCAAACATATAACCATCACTAAACATACCTTCTATAAAAATTCTTTTAAAGCAAATATTGTTTTGAGCTATTCTATCGATTTCTCCTTTGTAGGCTAATCCATAGTTAAAAATGCCCATAGTAAATGCGCCTTTTACCTTTCCGATAGAAGTGAATTGAATATCAAGATATTCATCGTAAGTAAGCTTCTCTCCTCCAACGACATCTTTTAAACTATCGGGATCAAACCAAATGACACCTCCAATAGATGTGCAAACATGTTTAGTACGATAATTAGTTCTTCTGATTTCTTCAAATTCTTTCATTTTAAAACCTCCATTTAATAAGTGTTGCTAATAGCAACCTAACATATTAAGTGTTATATGGTTAAAAGGTCTGCCCATCCACTTTAATGGATTCATTTCATCTGATAATACCTTTATAATTACAGATTTTATGGCTAGTCAGTAGCGTGTCCAATTATTACTTACATTGAATATAATTTTGCAATAATAATAGGATTATCCTCAATAAAAACTAATCTATCTTGTGTAAGAAAATATTATACTGCATTCTACAAGTGATGTGCAAATGATTGACCTGTTTTACAATGACTAAAATCCTAATGG